>NZ_JAAMNK010000007.1:0-241357 GCF_011066025.1 Bacillus sp. EKM202B
TTTTGAAGAAAATTTAGCCATAAAAAATGCACCTCCAATTGTTAATTATGTGTCTAACAATTGGGGTGCACTTCAAAACTAGGAGTCTTTTTGTAAAAGTCCACGTTGCTTTTCACAAATTATGCTTTTTTTCCTGCTTCAATTTCTAAAGATTCTTCATGCCACCAAAGTGTTTCTTCCGGATCCTCTTTAGCAATTTGGCGTGCTTCTTTTTTCGATTCTACTGTAGGATATGAACCTTTTAGCGCACGTCCTGATGTTGTAACGAATAGTACACTAAATACGACTAATCCAATTATACTTACACCTGCTAAATAAAATGCTGGTGCGAGCGGATTACCGGTTGCATGAACTAAGTATGAACATACGAGCGGTGTTGTTCCACCGAATATAGATACAGAAATATTAAAGGAGATCGAGAGTGCTCGATAACGTACATCGGTGAAAAAGAGTGATGGTAATAACGAAGGTAGTGTTCCTTCATACACACTTAGGAAGAAACCTAATACGAAAATACCTGCAAATATAGCTGCAATATGTCCGTTACCTATTAGTAAAAATGCTGGAATTGCAAATACGCTTAAACCAAGTAAACCAATTTGCACGACGCGTTTATTACCAATTTTATCACTTAATTTACCGAAATAAAGTGCTAATGGAATCATAAGTGCCATCGTAATTGAAATAATTAATAAGCCAGTTGTTTCTTTGACTTTAAGTACTTGAGTTAAATAAGAAGGAATATACGAAAGAATCATATAATTCGTAATATTAAAGAAGGCGACAATTACTGTGCTTAATAAGAAGTCTTTTTTGTGATATTTAATAATATCCATAAATGAAAATTGTTCATTGTCTTCAGATTCCTCTTGTGCTTTTTCCATCTCTTCAAAGATGGGAGATTCATCTAAATGACGGCGTAAATATAAACCGACCAAGCCTATTGGTGCAGCTATTAAGAAAGGAATACGCCAGCCCCAGCTGAGCATTTGCTCATCTGTTAACAATAACGTTAAAATGGTAACAATTACCGAAGCAGCAATGTAACCTGAGAGTGTTCCAATTTCAAGACCACTACCGAGTATACCACGCTTTTTATCTGGAGAAGATTCTGCGATATAAACCATTGCTCCTGAATATTCGCCGCCTGTAGAGAAGCCTTGAATCATTCGGGCAACTAAAAGTAGTATTGGTGCCCATACACCAATTTGTTCATAGGTTGGTAGTAATGCGATGAATAATGTAGAAAGTGCCATTAAAATAATAGTAGTACTTAATACGATTTTTCGGCCATACTTATCTCCTATTCTACCAAAGAATACACCTCCGATTGGTCGAACGAGAAAGGCCGCTGCAAATGTACCAAATGTAAGTACAAGCTGCAAACCACTATTATTAACACCTGAGAAGAATAATTGACTTAAAATTACCGCTAAATACGCGTATAATCCGAAGTCAAACCACTCCATTGCATTCCCTATACCAGTAGCAACCACTGCTTTCCTGGCTTGTTTAGGATTGACAATATTAACGTCTTGAGGTTCAAAATTTAAATCATTATTTTGTTGCATATAATAAAACAGCTCCTTGTTTAATTTAACTTCTTTAAGCACACCTTCTCTTATTGAATAAAATTAATTCGAAGCACTTAAGGAAAATTAATGTCTCCTTATCTGTTATTATTGTTTCACATAATTAATTATTTGTCCAATGAGATGCTCTCTATGTTAAGTAATTTACTATTTTAAAAAGCTGAAGAAGGCGCTAAAATAGCGCCTTCTTCAGCTTTTTATATTTTTTTATATTTTTTTAAATACTTGCTGTAGCTGCTATGCTATGAACACAGGAAATAAACTCATAAGTGAATGCGTCAATTTCCTCTTTCGTAATAATATACGGCGGAAGTAATCGAATAATATTCCCTTGTGTTACATCGACTAACATTCCTTTATTCATTAGCTCAATCTGTAATTTCTTCACATTTTCATTCGTGTCATTCACACTTATCCCAAACATCATCCCCACATGACGAACTTCCTGAATATAATAAGAATTTTCTTTCTGAATGTCTTGCAGTTTATCATTCAAATATAGTGACGTTTCATAAGCTTCTTGCATTAACCCATCATCAAGTAATGTATTTAATACCGTTAAACCTAAAGCTGTTCCCATTGATGAATGAGCAAATGTAGTGCCATGATCTCCTGGTGAAAATACATCGCATAGCTTTTCACCTACAATAATTCCCCCTAGCGGTATCCCTCCTCCTGCGCCTTTACCAATTTGAATAATATCCGGTGTAATATTAGAATTTTGATAAGCGAACAATTTCCCCGTTCTACCCATACCACTTTGTACTTCATCAACGATAAGCAGCACATTATACTTATCACAAAGATGTTGAACACCATATAAATATTCACTTGATAAAGGATATATCCCGCCACTTCCTAATACAGGCTCTAACATAATTGCAATAGGCTTTTCATTTAAAATTGTTTCTTCTAATTGCTCTATATTCTCACGCTCTACTTCGTATACAGGAATAGATGTTTTAGGGAAACTTTGATATACATTTTCTTGTCTCGTAAAATGAAGTGCCCCTAACGTTCGCCCGTGGAAACTACCTTTGAGCACAACGACACCTTCTCGCTCTTCATTCGTAATAGATCTATATTTATCAATTAATTTCAACGTTGTTTCTGTCGCTTCCGTACCAGAGTTTGTAAAAAATACTTTGCCGTTTTTTAAAGAGTACTCAACTAATTTCTTTGCATACTCAATCGCAACTGGGTTTAAAAAGTGAAATGGAAGATGCAACGATTTCGTAACTTGCTCCATTGTCGTTTGCACAATTTTAGGATGATTGTATCCTAATACATTTACTCCTACGCCAGAAAACATATCTAAATACTCTTTTCCATTCACATCATACAGTTGACAACCTTCTCCTCTTTCTATTGCAACCTCCGTACGGCAATACGTAGGCATCATATATTCTTTATCTAATTGAAACCAATCCGACATGTTCATTTCCTCCTAGTTATTTTTACTATTTTTTTAATGACCATTATCTATAAAGTTATTTATCAATTAATTTTTAAGATTAAAATTTTAATAGTGTGTTTTCTCTTTCCGATATTCATTTTTCCATAATTTCTTCTATTTCAACAGGTCCACTCTATATGCGTTTTTTTCATCTAGCGGTATGTTACTACTTTGAACTTTGTATGTAATACATAATCAAGGCTATAGAATCATATTTAGTAACAATCGAAGAAAAAATTTGGAGGCTATATCGATGAATGAAAAATATAATAAAAAGAGGCAACCCTTATTAGGAGAAGACCTTAATCAAAATCGAGAACTTAATGAACAAGCTACACTTCACTCTCAAACAGTCGGTTCACGTGGACCTGTTCTCAAGCAAGATAGTGTACTGCATGAAACGTTACAAGAATTTATACATGAAAAAATTGTAGAAAGACCTGTTCATGTAAAAGGTTTTGGGGCATTCGGTTATTTTCAAACGATCTATCCGATGTCTGCACATACAAAGCTAAGTTTTTTACAACATTCTAATGAGAAAGTTCCTGTTATGGTACGGTTTTCGTTAGCTGTTAGTACGAAAGGAACACCAGATACTTCTAGAAATGTACGCGGCTTTTCCACAAAATTTTATACAAAAGAAGGCGTTTTCGATCTTTTATGTAATCACATTCCTGTCCTTTCCGTTCGTGATCCGATGCGTTTCCCTGAAACGATTAAAGCGTTGTTGCCTTCACCTAAAAATAACTTAATAGATCCGGATAGATTTTGGCATTTTGTCGCTAGAGCACCCGAATCCATTCATTTTGTTGTCCGTTTATACTCTAATGTCGGTACGGTAAAAAGTCTTCGTCACATCCCAGGACATAGTGTAAATACATACGTTTGGAGAAATGCTGAAGGCAATCGAAAGTACGTAAAGTATCATTGGTATCCTTTTGAAGGTGTACAATTCATTACTAGTAAGGAAGCTACTAAACTAGCTGCTGAAAATCCGGATTATAGTGGGAAAGATTTATATGATGCAATTGAGGCTGGTAAATCCGTGGAGTATGGTTTATATGTCCAGCTCATGGATCCAAAAGATGAAGTACATCTTTCTTATGATCCGCTAGATGATACAAAAGTATGGGATGAAAAGATGTACCCTCTTATACCAGTCGGTAAAATGGTATTAAATAAAAACCCTGAAAATTATATGGAACAAGTAGAAAAAGTCGCCTTCTCCCCTTCTAATTTACTAGATGGTGCAGAATTATCTGATGATAAAATGTTGCAAGGGCGTGCTAACATTTATAGCGATTCTCAAAGAAGAAGAATTGGACCCGAATTTCGAAAATTAGCGATTAACCAACAGCAAAATTGGACACCTGCTAATCAAATAACAAGCGGTGATGGAAGGTATGTTGAAGGTAAACTTGAAAGAGCTCCTATAACGAAACAGAATGACTTTACGCAGGCTGGTGAATTTTATACGCAGTTAAAACCAATAGAAAAAGAATATCTTGCTGAAAATTTAGCTAATGATTTGAAAGGTATATCTGATGATATTAGGAAGATCGTTTTGGAGTATTTCAATCGAGTATCCACTGATTTGAAAACAAAAATTGAGACAAAAATGAAAGAGCATTAAGAAGATTAAAACATACTTTCCGAATGAGAATTCAAATCTATATTAATTATTTTCTTGTCAAAATCCAATGAGTTTATTTAATTAAAAAATGTAAAGCCAATATATCCCTGTTCTATAATTAGAACAGGGATATATTGAAGTAGTTTAATGTTTAACATTAAATACTTTATTTCGCTAAAAAATGCAATAAGTAGCCTTTCAAAACAAACTATAGTAAACTACTTTACTTGTACCGTATAATTCCCTGTTCCACCACCATACTTATATACACTTAAGTAATATTTCCCTGGCTTTGCATTATAATTTCCAAGCAATTTGTTTCCATCATGTTTTGTTGCATAAGCTACATAATTGTTTAGATCTGATTCAGAATATAATACCCAGTTCAGTCCAAGATTTTGTTCGTTCGTAACAGAAATTTGTAAATCTTTTTGATCCTTTACATCAATAACAAATTTATCTCCCTGATCTTGATCGCTCAAGGTTCCTCTTAACAAAATATTCAAAGATAGTGGGTTTGCTGTTTCAAATGAATTATTTGGTTCTTTTTCTACAGCCGTACCTTCTTCCGTATTTACTCCGCTAAACACAACATCATATTCAAATTGTCCAGCATGATTAACACGGTAATTTATAAAATAAGCAGTCAATGTTTTATATCCAGTCCACTCTTTTCCTGAAATACGTTTCAACATTTCATTTGTTGCTTCATTCATTACTTTCCAATCCTCAATCTCTCCTTTTGCTGAACTTCCAGTATATGTCCCCTGTAGTGTAAATGTATTAAAGAATTGTGATTTATTCTTTGTTACTTTCACATCTTTTAACTTTGCTTCATTCGTAATATCTGAAGTAATGTCCGAAAGCGATTTTGGATCATGCTGCGCTAAGTACTCATCTGATACTTGTGGGATTGTATACTTATCGCGATTATCTATAAGCATTTGCATATAAGATTGATATTCTTCATTTAAGTTATTATCTTTGCTTAATGCAGAACGGTATGCGTCGTAACTTGAAACATCATTTGCACGAATTAAATCATGCACTTTATCGAACATTTCAGGACGTTTATTATACATATATGATTGCAATGCAAACGAATAGTTATAAAAATCCCACGTTCCATATTTCGCATTTAATGTTTGTGATGCTGTATAGCGTTTTGCAGGATCATTAGATAACCCACCAATTATACTTTTTCGCGGTACTACACTATTTAATCGCGTTGAACCTGCAAAGAACTCTGCATTTCCTTCTTCAAACCATGTTAAACGTTCATTTTGATACATTTCCCCTTGGCCCCATAATCCCTGAACCTCGTACCTTCCTTGTAAGTAGTGTGTAAATTCATGGCGGAACAATTCTTCCAAACTATAAATACTTTGCTCTGGTGTACGTTCATATGTAAAGAAAGTTCCCGTTCCTTCAATATAAATTCCACCATTATTCGTTTCATATCCGTACAGTTGACGATTAAATTGATACTCATCTGGACTATTATAAATAACCATCGTTAGCACATCATCCGCATGTCCATTTTCAAGTGGTTTATCGCTACCAACTGTACGATAAAATTGAGAACGTACTTCTTTCGCTGCCCAGTATAGTCGCTTAATTTTCTCTTCACTAACCTTATCCCCAGCTTTAAAGACAATTGCTCCATCATCAAACGTATACGTTTTCGGTAAATATTTCTTTTTACCCTCTTCTCGAATTTGATCTAAATTTACAGTTTTTCCGTTCGCATCTATTCCTCCATAATTTGTAGTAATTTGTTCTGCCGCAACAAAGTATTGCTCTCCTAAAAATGGATAAATTCGCATTGCATCTGTAACAACTTGTTGTCCTTTTGTCGGCGTGCTATGAAGCTTGCCCAATCGGCCAGCATAGTAAATTCCGTTATTTATTAACCATCCATTTTTATCTGATACAGTACCAAGTAGTGCGAAACGACTTACTTCATTAATAAAGTTATCGATATTTCGATACCATATCGTATCTTTCGGCTCTTTTCCAGTCGTGTACATATCCGTCTGAATATCAAAGTCAATTCCCTTCATCAACTCATATATAGCGTCTCCTTTTGTTCGGTCTTCAATGAAAGTTGCAAGATTATCGTTATATTGTTTAAAAATTTCACCTGCATATAAAACCGTTTCAACATCTGCTGATGCATTTCCAATTAATTTTCCATATGATGAAATTACTTTATTTTGTTCTGATGTACCAAGTTTGAAATTTGGATTTTTTGCAATTGTTTTTAAAGCTGGTAAACATTTATCATGGTAGCTACGCTCATTTAGTTTGCTTAATTCATCATGGTAAAAACCTAAATAAAATGCTGCACGTAGAGCTTCTACTAATGTTTCAATCCCTTTTGAATCATCTTTCGTATAAGCTTGTCCTTGTTCTGCTAGTTTATTAATAATCGCTTGCATTCGACTATCATCTTGATAGAATTTAAGACTATCACTATTAAACTGAAATAATTCTGGAATTTGATACCATTTAATTGTCACAAGAAGATCAGTTAATTGTTTGTTATTTAATTGATTTAACTCAGCCATCGAATACTTTTTTTCTTCAGCTAACGGTTTAATATTATCGGTTGGTGCTAGTGGACGCTGCGATAAATCCGCTAATTTTAACCGTTTTGTAAAAGATGCATTTTCTTGTACTTTTGAAGGATGCGCCAATTCATCAACAGATTTCTGTATTCCTACCGGCTCCATTTGTAATATGTTCTTCACATTTTTCTCTTTTGTCTCTGCTTGAATTTGCAAACCATTACATGTTATTGTCACTAGTCCAACACCAAGAATCCACTTAGAAATTTCCGAATATTTAACCATACCATTGCCCCCTAATAATTTAAAAGAAAATTCTGAATTTTAAAATCAAAAAAACACTTATTTGTATGTATTTACAGTTCCGCTATAAATACAACTATGATCAATAATGCAATAGTAGCTTGTTTTATACTATTACGAGTACAGATTCCTTACATACAATCTCCCTTCCTTACATGTAATACAAGCAAAAACTGTGCCAATCATATTTCTTATGAATAGCCAACATTCTTTTATAAATACTGTAGAATAAAATATACATAGGTGGTTCGACAATGTATAAATCATTTGACACAAAATCTAATTTTTATGAAGAACAAATTCATTGAATGTTATAAGTTCATTAGCAAGTACATAATTTTCAACTAACAACATCGCAAATTTTTAAATCTCTCAAAAAAGGTAAACAAACATATTCCATAAAGCTAATATGTTTGTTTACCTTTTCCGATTTCAAATCAACAGCAAGATATCGTTGAATAAAAGCAGCATTAATACGTATTTTGTTATTCATTTCTCTTTTTCATATAATCTTTTTCACATTGTAACGGTTTGAATTTCACTTTTTTCCCTTTCTTCTTTTTCGTTTTTATAACGAGCCATTCCCCTTTTTCAACGTCTAGTTTTAGGCGTTTCATTACATTGATATTATCGTTTTCTTTATAAAGTAAAAATGCCTCTTGCGCCCTTACAAATAAGCTCGGCTGCTCGCTAAATCCACCACTATCATAAATTTTAGTTAGCGAATTATAATAAGAATCATTTTCCTTTCCACCATACATCAAATGGGCAGCCTCCAAATCTCTTTTACTTACTTCCCAAAAACTATGTTCATCAATATTTAAATTAAATGTGGATTTAATGTCCTGTATTATATTCTTCACATACTTTTCATCTCGAATTTTCCTTTCTTCGAGACAATCCGAAGATAACCTTGATGCATCTGATTGGGAATGTACAACGTGTTGTATCGATACACACAGAATAAATATGCTTAAAATGTAAAATATTTTTTTCATATTTACATATCACCTCAAATGATTTAGATACTATATCATTTGAGGCTTACAATATTCTTATGCTAATAATAAGAAAGATCCTATAAAATAAAATTTTTATAGGATCTTTCCTTTTAATATTGCTTTATCAAATTCACGGGCTGGGCAACTACCTTACTACTTTTCACATCATATAATCCTATAGGTGTTACTCGTATAAACGGCAAGTGCGTCGCAGAAAAGAATAAAATGGTAAATGCTGGATCATTATACGCGTAGCCACGCTCTTGTAGTAATTTCACCATCTTTTTCTCTTCCTGTATTAATTCACTCATTTTTAAATCGGACATAATCCCGAGCAACTGTAATGCAATTTCGTGTAACACTTCATTGTTTTCTGCTATGACCATTCCACCACCGAGCTCTTTTACTCTACGAAAAGCTGTAAGCATATCTTCTTTCCTTTTTCCGATAAGAATAATGTCACCTGTACCAGAATAAGAACTTGCAAGACCTCCTAATTCATTTACAAAACCTTTCACAACTGTATTCACTCGCCAAGTACCATCGCGGGCAATCATCATTAGGAAACATTCATCATGTTCCATGGAAAGTTCATCACAGTCTAAGTCGATTTCGCTAACATATGGTTTTGTTATAACATTGTTTAACAAGTGTATACCCGTTTTATTAGAAAAAATCATATGTTCTTTTTCTATAGACCAGTCTAATGATAATGGGGTTACTTTAAATTCACTCCAGTTTATATGTAATGATTTATTTTTGTTTACTCCGTCACGCTTCACCCATTTTCCCTTTGCAATTACACTAATTGGCACCGGATTTTCTTTACTTTCCAAAATATTAATATTGGCGATTCTCCCTGTCGCAATGGAGCCATGTAAATGCTCCATATTATAATAACGAGCAATGTTATAGCTTGCCATATGGTAAGCATCTATTGCCGGAATTCCTTGCTCAATCGCTATTTCTATCAATCTATTCGTCATTCCGTTTTCATAAAATGACGGATGTGAACCATCTGTTGTAAAAATGAATCTATCAAATTGCTTAACACCTAATTCTAGTAATTCTTTCAATAAAACTTCTAAATCTGGACGGATTGAAGAATTTCTAAGGGAAACAGTGTAACCTTGCATAAGACGAGTGAAAGCTTCCTGTCCTGTCATCGCTTCATGATCGCAATCCGTACCTAACAACTTTAACTTTGCTAAAGTCGTTTCAGATGCCCCTGGAAAATGTCCTTCTACTTTTTTCTGTAACCGCTTCGTTTCCTGCACCCAAGTTAACATTTCATCATCGCCATGTAATAGTTTTGGCCATGCTGTTAACTCACCGCCTTGAAGAACTGCTTCATGCTTTAGCCACTCTATTATTTCTTCACTATTAAATACAGATTCCCCGTTTTGCAGCTCAGTTTGTCCATCAAAACGACACCACCAATACATACTTGCCGGAATCTTTTTAAATTCATCTAATAAACGAAATGCTTCTTCACGTTGTAATGTGAAAAATAAAGTTAAATTATCATTAATAAAAGTTGTCGTCCCAAATTGCATCGCATGATTCGCTAACGTCTCTGGATTATACAATTGATATGGATGTGCATGTGGTTCTATGTAACTAGGAACTACATACTTTCCATCGCAATCAATCACTTCACATTCACTTAGTTGCTTTGGCAGCTGCTCTCCTACGTATACAATTCGATCATTATATATCCAAATATTCGCTGTCATCCACTCGCGCATATAGGAATTTAAATATGTTGCATTCTTTAATAATATGTGTGGACTTCTCTTATCATCTAGTACTTCAACATGTTCTCGTAATTGCTTATTAGTCCATTTAAAATGATTTTGTTCCATTTTATTCAACTCCAAATCAACTCATAATTATTTTGATTAAAACGAGAAATACTTAACTAACTAAAGTATTTTCTATTCATAACTCCCCTATTGGTGCCCCTATATCCTTCATTATATGGAATGATTTCAAAAATAACAATTTTCAGAATCATACACATACCTCTTTTATCCAAAATAAAAAGAATGTCATGTAACTGACATCCTTTTTATTTTTATCGTAAGCATTAAGATTGATTTTCACTTTGAAATACACTTGATGCCATATCATAAATGCAACTACTGTCCATAGTTGCGAACTTTAAAAAGCACCTCTTTCATATACAACTATAACAAAATCCCATTCATTTTCTTTTCATCTATTTTTTAAATTCAATTTGCATCATTTTATTAAACTGTGGAACAACATCAATCCCACCTATAGAGTTAATACTGATAGCCAATGTATGTTTGCCTCCAATTCCTCCCCCAGCAAAAGTTGTAAATCCAGGAATTCCTCCTCCATGCCCCCAAACTGAAACACCGTTTGGGAGTTTAGTCTCATATATTCCAAGACCATATCCATCCCCAACCTCTTTTCCTTTTACAGGAACTGTAGTAAGCATTTCTTTTAGCTCGCGTTCCTTCAGTAACTTACCACCGAGTAAAGACGAAAAGAACGTATTTAAATCGTCCGCATTAGAAATCATATCTCCAGCTGCATTGGCTAAACTTGGATTATAATACGTAATGTCTTTCCACTCACTTGTTCCTTCCATTTTCACATAGCCACGAGCATGATTCTTTCCTGGAATGACGGGTGAATTTCCTGGTAAAAATGTATTTGACAGGTCCAAAGGTTCAATAATTCGCTTTTCGATTTCTTCCGCATAACTATTACCAGTTATTTTTTCAATAAGCATTCCCAATATGACGTATCCTGTGTTTGAATACAACCAGTCTTTACCTGGTGAAAAATCTGGAGGCAGAGAAAGGCCTATTTTCACTATTTCTTCTGCTGTATACGTTTTTTTCGAATTCATAATATCAGCGTCTTTTGACTTTAAGTATTCAGCTATACCACTCGTATGATTCAAAAGTTGGCGTATCGTAATTTGATTACCATCATACCCATTTCCTTGAATGAGGCCCGGTAGCCACTTTTCAATTGAATCGTCAAGTTGAACGCGATTTTCTCCAACTAATTGTAGAACAGTCGTGGCAGTAAAAGTTTTCGTCACACTACCAATCCGAAAGCGATAATCTGATTTCACCGGTTTCTTTGTACTTAAATCTGCTACGCCAGCAGTATAACTACTCGTTTTTCCGTTATTATACGCCTTAGCTAATATCCCTGGAGCGCCAAGCTGTACTGTTTCCTGCATTACTTGTTTCCAGCCATTACGATTCTTTTGATCATGTACTTGTGACGAACTAGAAATATTTTGAGTTGACTCTGCAGTCACAGTAAAATCAGGTGTGAATAGAGCAGTACCCGTTAATAAAACTGCAAAACTTGCTAACTTAATTGAATTACATTTTTTCATAAGGCTTTCTCTCCTCCATTAATATCGGATTGATTCAAGCTATACTTTCATCCTATATGATAAATCTCTCTTTTTTCTTATCCATTCCTTACGAAATACTTACGTTTAAATTTAAATACGGTAAACTGAGGAAGAGTTATGCATGCAAATAAAAAGAGAACATGTTTTCATTTTTTATGTAAACATGTTCTCATAAACATTTAAAATTCTATATCAACTTGTCATCCTATTCTTTGCACAACTAATCTAAATTCCTTTTTACCAGCCCGCACTAGCATTCATACCATTTCCAATAATAGAAAGTAATAGCGGCCATAATACTGGTCCCAATGTAAGAAATACATTTAGAAGTATGAGCATTTTATATCCAACGGTGAAATTGTGATTTTTACGATTAACAAATACTAAACTGATTAATGATATTATAGTCGTTAAAAATAATACTAACATTAGCAACCAATACCACACCATTAAACTAAGACTCCATGGTGTTAATAGCTCATGTATGATACAAAATGAGATTCCTAATACAGCAAAACTAAAACTAGTCACCGATGTTTTTATAAGCCATTTATTTATTTTTTTATCGTATGTATTTTTACAATATAAATCTATTAAAGTATATAAAGATAAATATGCCATTAATACACCTATCCAAGACAATAACCAGTCTCCGTCCCCTTTGAATAATACGTACAGTAACCAACACATACCTACTGCAGAAAAAACAAAGGAAATAAGTATGCTTTTTAATACCGATTTCATTACATTTTCACACCCTTAAAAAATCAAAAATTAATTATAATTTATAAAAATTAAGTATAGGTTAACATGTAATAAAGTATAAGTAAATAAAGTTAATTTTGTTTACCTATTTGAAGACGGTTTCATATAAGAAAATAATTCATGTTAATCAAATTTCCGTATAAAAAAAGAAAAGGTGGATATTTATGTATCCACCTTCCCATCTCCCTCTATCCACTTCATTATTTCTTCCACATCTAAATCCGTATACGTCTTTTCACCATAACGAACAGACTCATATAACGGAATAATATCTCTCGTTCTACAAATTCTCTTTTGCCATTGTTACATCGTTTCAGAGAATCTTCTCTGTTCATGGTCTCATCTCACCTAAACTCGTACTTCTTTTTCTATTCTATAATTGCACATAGTACTCCATAATGGTTCAACCATCATAGAATACGTATTTTCAAACACCCTGTCACTTTCCTATCTCACTTAAAGATTCTCTTTTCACTCTTGATCATCATAAGCATCACCCAGTGATTCAAATTCACTCTTTAGCCAATAACAATATTGTCCATTATTCTTAATAAGTTTTTCAAGTAAGTCAGTGAATGAAGTGGCAATAATTTGCGACTCCCCAACTATTCCATGCCGATCAAAGAAACTATCATAACATCTACCTAGTCTTTCTTCACTAAGATCTATTGTTAAATATTCATCCTTGCCATCATTGCATATAATATACCAAGTTGATGAAATATCTTCTTCACATAACTCTCCTACAATTACGGGATTAGCCAAAATAAACCCCTCTGGGGTAACAATATGAATAGGATATTCCTCATTTTCAAATAAAGTTAGACCACCACAAAGACTATAAAATTCTTTTAAATCACCTGGTAGCATATGCTTATTCTTATCAATTAACGGTAATTCTGTAGGCTCCTGAACTCGACAATTAGGTAATGATTTTACTTTTTTAATCAACTGATTAATATTTTCCATCTGAATTACTCCCTAAAATTATGTTGATTAAAAGCCCTATAATACTCTTGCTTAGCTAAACGTGGTACATTCGCAGCATCAAACTTTTTTTCCGTCAATTCTTGTATTTCCTTTGTTGAAACAGATTTCCACTCTACTTTACCTCCAACCTTTTTCCCTGTTTTATCAAAGAGCCATTGTCTATAAACAGCTTTAGTATCATTGTGTTGCTCTTTAGTTAAAGCTATATTTGGAGTATTCGCCCCTCTACTAACATAATCAGGGACATTATGTTTAGCCCATACATCCATAACGCCATGATGATTTTCTAATGGTGAATTGCTTGGTCTATACGGTACTACATCGTATGGTTCTGTAGTCTTACCCTTACCGCCATCTTTAGACTTCGCAAACTTATAATAAGCTTCTATTAATTCGCCTTGTGGTATTTTTGTTATAATAGTTCCACCAACACTAGAGAATGCATAGGAAGCATCTTTCTTAAATGATTGTAGCATTTCAAGGGTAGGCTTCAATTCTTTTGCTAGTGTTACTGCATTAGCAAATGTACTTACTCCACTTGATGCTTTTGCTCCTTTTGCGATATGTCCAATTGAAGACTTAGCTAAACTCTGCAATCGCTTTCCATATATGGATATAAACAAGGAATTAAAACAATATATTGATGAAATTGCTAACAATCAATTAGATATTATGGAAGGTTATATACACTCTCAAAATATGGATATTTGGATAAAAAAACTCCAGTGATGATTCATAAAATCACTGGAGTTTTCATCTTAATACACACTATAGTTTTTATCATTCATCCGATTACAAAAGCCGTTTCCTAATCGAACGAGCTTCTACCCTCTTTTCAATAAGACTACGTTCTTGAACTGTGATTATTTGATAAAAATATTTCTTCTTATTTCAATCAATTAAATCCATATAATATGAATCATTTTCTGATATTTTTGCAAGAAAATCTTCTAGTGAATCGGCAATTTTAAATTCATCATAATAAATCCCACTATTCTCTTCTTTTGTTAATTTAATTGAAATTAAAACTGTTTCATTACCTTCAAAAAAGATTATTTCTTCTTCAAGATCATCATAAACTTCAATGTCTGGAAAAAATTCATAATCATTTTGCTTTAATTGAAAATCTCTAATAGAATAAGGGGCCATAATACGATTAATATTGTACTTAGAACCTTTGATAAAGCCATACCCAACATTTAAGAAGAAATCTTTTAGTTCTTTTGGAAATTTCAAACCTAATACCTCTTCCACTTCTTCTATCTCTTCTAATGCTACTGGATAAAAGCTATTATGTTTATTTGATACTAGATAATCATACTTCATATTATTTACCTCCATTAAAAAGTTTATTTCCTGTTGAACCTGAACCATGAATACCACCTTGATGCTCATTAGGAAATTTAGCAGGATGGATATTCCACCATTCATGTTCCCCACGATAAGAGTTTTCAATTTTATGATGAGCATCATAAGGTTCTCTTTTTTTCTTAAGATTTTTCCTGTTTTCTCTGAAATCACATCTTCTGTATAAGTTGGCCATTTTTGACCAGTTTGTTTTTCCCATTCATCAATTAATGAATTCTTAATTTTATTAAACTCTCGTCTATATCTCTTTGTTTCTGAAGACGTCATCTTTTTATATTCTGTATTTCTTAATGCACTTTTTAATTCTTCCATTTGGTTTTTTTGTATTTTTCTATTTGTCTGTATTTCAATATCTCGTACATATTTTCTAATTAGTTCTCCATCAATCTTACTTCCAGCCCCACTGACGCCCTTACCAACATCACCCGTACCCTTACCACCATCTTTAGACTTCGCAAACTTATAATAAGCTTCTATTAATTCGCCTTGAGGTATATTTTGGTTACAATAGTTCCACCAACACTAGAGAATGCATAAGAAGCATCTCTCTTAAATGATTGTAACATTTCAAGGGTAGGCTTCAATTCTTTTGCTAGTTTTACTGCATTAGCAAATGTACTTACTCCACTTGATACTTTTGCTCCTTTTGCGATATGGCCTATTGAAGATTTAGTTAAATTATTCAATTAATTTATATATAAAGATATAAATATAGGGTGATAACAATATGTTTATGAATTTACTAACATTCAATTAGATATTATGGATATTTAGATAAAAAAATCCAATGATAATTCATAATTCGTCTGCGTTTCAACATCTCGTACATATTTCCTAATTAGTTCTGTATCAATCTTACATCTAGCTCACTGGATCCATTACCAACATTACCCTTATACCTACTTTAATACAAACTAAAAAATCCACAGTGTAAAAATTTATCACTGTGGATTCCAACATTTATTTTTCTTGGCAATGCACCATATCATAAGGGTAATATGAACTATCTTTCAAGGTTGAATCATCTAATTTTAAAATTTTAGCGATTGCTCCACTTTCAAAACTCCAGTAACCACTATAAATGTCATGTTTATTTTCATGTGCATCGTACCATGCTTCTTCTAAATGTCCCTTATACCAATACTCCTTTATATATTTCTCTAAATTTTTTATAGAATTCTCTTGTGAAATTTTATTACTCTCAATTACTTCTTTTAATTTGAAATATAGATATTGTACATAAAACTCACTTTGCTCATAAAAATCTGATGGCTCACTATTTCTAAAAGCAATAAAATAATTAATCAAATAATCATTTAATCCTTCTTTCCTTACCATTGCTATTAGTCTATTAAATTCTTTATCTTCAACATTTAGCATTACTGCTATAGATATCATCCATAACATACGTATATATCCACTTTCTTTATTCCACACTTTTTCCATTATATTTATTACTTCAGGTAAAAAATCACGAATAGTTTGAATAGAACAACCCGCAGAGTACATTGCCCTTAATTTATTAAAATGATACCCTTGTAACGCTATATATCCATTCTTTACACCTTTATCATCTTTGCCTCTTTCCTCAATAACCTTTTCAACCAATAATAAAAACTTTTCTATTCTCTTTTCCTCATAATTGATAAATTTGTTAAAATATATATCATTTTTGATTTTATCCCTTAGCATAATTTCTTTTCCACCTTTTATACTTCAAGAATTTTCTTCACAATCGTTCCATCAGGCATAACTTGAATAACAATTCTTTGAACATTTTCTGGATTCAGCAACATCTCTTCCACAATTTGACCAATATCTTTCTCATCTTCACTTATCAAATCATAAACCTACATGAACACCTTCTTTATACAACCAACATAGGTCTGTTCCATAAGGAGCATCAAAAATTTCTAACATAACCGGGGCTATTTTTAATACAGAGTTTGCTCCTAAAACTTGAAAGTTACTAGAATCATTTACATATTCATCATTATCTTCTGAAGAGTAAATAGTCCACCCAATTAATTGAGGAACTTCTGATTTTTCTCTAAATGTATAACGTATTGGTTTTCCAGCTACAACATTCTTAGAAACAATAAAACCTCCATAGTCAGAACTATTAACTTTCATATTTACACTCCTCAATAATACTTAATAAATCATTTCTCCAAGAATACTCTTTGGCATAATCCACACATGATCTTCCAAATTCACCTTTCAAATTATACTTTGAGCCACTACTAATAAGTAGTTTATACATCTCTTTATTATCTTCTGTAGACAATTTATTTATCGTAATAGCATACTTCAAAGGGATAGCATTATATTTATCTAAAGCATTGATATTAATCTCATTATCAATAAGTAACCTTGTTATCTCTAATTCATATTCTATTGTTGGACGTAAAACACAAAAATAAAACATATGCAATGCATTCCTTTTATTTTTAGCTGTAGTGTAATTAATATCAATATCCTCTTCTAGTAAAAATTTGATAATCTTAAGTTTTTCACTAGAATTTTTATTATTAGTCATTGCCATGCACAATAAATTGATATCTAAATCACTATCAATTTGATTAATATTACCATCATAAAATTGTTTACAATCTTCAAAAGTTCCTTCTCTAACCGCATGAAAAACATTTAATATTTTCATTCCATCAGCTTCCTAACTACTCATATTTATGACTCCTATTTGCAGAAGGGGTTTCTAATCTGAAATTATCTGGGTTAAACTGAAATTCCTTTAATTCTTCAAGAGTAATCTCACCATTTTTATACTTCTCAAACATTTCCTTACAATAATTTCCTTCTGTATGACCAAAATCCACTTTACCTTTTCGTAGTCTTCCAGGTTTCCAGTCAAATGTCTCACTAGTGTTAGGGTCTCGTAAAATCCCATCTGGGTCTATCTGTTTATTAAATCATCTTATTCAAATTCAAGTTTCTTTTTCCCAGATAACTGTGGTCTCCCCCTAGCTTTTCCGTTTTTAATATATGGACCATTTTCTAAAGGGCCTGAAAAATTATCTAATTTCTTTATATTAGCTCCACTAGCTATCTCACCAATATCACCCGTACCCTATATCGTAATCTTAAAATAAAAAGCACTTGTTGCCCAAAGGCGACAAGTGCTTTAAGTTCATTTGTTT
This sequence comes from Bacillus sp. EKM202B, assembly GCF_011066025.1. Taxonomy (NCBI): domain Bacteria; kingdom Bacillati; phylum Bacillota; class Bacilli; order Caryophanales; family Bacillaceae; genus Bacillus; species Bacillus sp. EKM202B. Next base: position 18,246 of record NZ_JAAMNK010000007.1, read on the forward strand.
TTAACTAGCACAAATTTGTAAATTTTATAGTAACCGTTTGACAACTTTTATATATCGTGACAACTACTATGTTAAAACTTACGAGTTTGTACGATTTCGTTAGTTTCATATACATTCCATGTGTTTATATTCATCGCCTGATAAAATGTCATCTTGCCTAAGCTCGTACTTCTTTTTCAATTCTATCATTGCACATAGTACTCCATGATGGTATTACCATCATGAGTCTTAACGTTTTAACAGCCTATTTTAAATCGCAACGTCTTGATAACCTACTTCAGTTACTTTTTCATTTAACAAACGAATCCCTAGCCCATTTTCTGTATCCCATGTACAATTAAATGTAATTCCAATATCCCGACCGTCAAAAATACCTGCATAGGGAACAACAATCCCATCTAAACTTATCATTTCTAATATTTCATTAGTTGTTTCAACTAATGGATAACTTTCATTTACTTCAATATCATAACCTAGTTCCTGACGCTCTTGTTTGTAATAGTCTAATACTGATTGCAAAAAGCTTTGTTGTAATTGTTCCCAATTTTGCATAAATGAAGTATATGCTACATACTGTTCTTCATCAAACTTACCATCCTCATCACCTTTTACTATTAGCGCTATCTCGACTTCATGTCCAAAAAAGTTAATGCTAGTATCCTTAGACCACACAAAATCATATTCAAGCTCACCAAAAATCGCATCATTTATTTTCATCTTACTTCTCCTTTTTATTTATTAGCAAATTCTCCCGGCTCAAACGCACCTGCGTTTATCTCACCTACTCCACCAAGATGCCCAAATCTTTTATTTATCTCTGTCGGTACAAGTTGCATTATTTTCACATCATTTACTTCATGCCATGTTAATTGATTTTTTGTTCGATATTTGTCTATGTCTTTCGCGGTAATCCCACCAGGTTCCATTCCAAATTGGCGAGCTAGTTCAACTGAGTCATTTAGCTTATCTGCTAACTTTTGATCTGCTTGAGCAAAATTGTATGTCCTAGCTTTTGTACCATAATTACCTTTTCCTCCAAGCATATAGTCAATTTCAATTTGAGCCTTTGATACTGGCGAAAAATCAGGCACTCCATTTTTATATTGAATACCTTTAATGCCAGCTTCATCTAATAAACGTTTCAATTTAGGGTCTGGTGGTGGTTTAAGTGTACTTAAAGATTCTCCTCTGATTCCTTCAAATTCAACCTTCGAATTAACTGGTGAAGGTGTCTGATTATACCTTGCTTCATAAGAACTAGCAAAATCAGTTTGTCTAAAAGCAGGTGGAACTTCAGCCTCTCTATTCCCCGTACCCTTACCACCATCTTTAGGCTTCGCAAACTTATAATAAGCTTCTATTAATTCACCTTGAGGTATTTTGGTTATGATAGTTCCACCAACACTAGAGAATGCATAGGAAGCCTCTCTCTTAAATGATTGTAACATTTCAAGCGTAGGCTTCAATTCTTTTGCTAGTTTTACTGCATTAGCAAATGTACTTACTCCACTTGATGCTTTTGCTCCTTTTGTGATATGGCCTACTTTATTTAGTGCCCTATCTCCTAATATTGTGGTAGCTATTTGTGTTAATCCATAGGTAGTCAATTCTGTACGACTCTCTGCATCTCCCTCTATCATATCTCGTTTTATTTTATTTGAAAATGCATGCCACATATTTTTTGCAGTTTCATCCAAATGGAAAAGTGCATAGGTTACATTAATAAAAGTTCCTATGTCCATATTACTTAAAGCTATTGCGGACTCGATTTCATCACCAATAGCTTTCCCCGATCCTCTTTGAATAGCTTCCCACATCTTTTTCGCTGTTTCAAACGTGCCAACTATACTGTCTGCCGCATCGTCCCAAGCATTTCTAACCGGAGATTTCTCCTCAATTATGTTATTTGTTTCTATATCCTTAATTGACTGATTGTTTTTTTGGGCTGTTTCTTCAATAATCCCCTGAATAGAACTCACCCAATTCATATTCAACCCTTGTGTACTAAACGTCCCACTCACAGAACTAAATCCTTTCCCACTTTGCACTTCAGCGAGTCCGACTGTGATGCTAGCTGCTAATTGGAGGGCGGTGCCGTAATTGTTGCTGGATGAATGATTGAATTCATATAAATGCTCAAGTTTTTCTTCCAGTTTTTTTCTCATTGCACCTAATACCGTTACAATCGCACTTACTCCGGGCATTGGTGTAAGTACTTCTATTGCTTCTATACTTGTAATCGATTGATTAATTCCCCGTATTTGTTCTCTTATTTCTTGTTCGATCACATCTGTCGAAGCAACTTTCGCTTGGAACTCATTTGGAAATGCTTCGTTTTGGCGAATTAATTCTTCACATAAGCATATGATTCCTTGCGCTAATGGCCGAAATGTTTGGACAAGGTAGGCTTTTGCACTACTGTATGTTTGTCCTTGTAGTACTGTATCTACCGCAAATGCATCAATAGATTGAATGGCTTGTTCCATACTTTCAATCGTAGCATTACATATAGCGTTCATACTTTGAGTTTGACTTTGTACTTCTCCCAAATACATGTTTAAACTCATGTATTGGCCTCCCTTTGTAGTTGCTGCTGTTCATAGGAAAGGTCGTTTTCTTTCTCACTGAGATGCCGTTTTTCTTTAAGCAACGTCTCTTTTTCAATTTCTAATTCGAATGTAAGTTTTCTTTCATACTGTCCGATTTCTTGCCGCATATTCGTAAAAAGGTGAAACACTTCTTTGTCGCCGTGCCAAGTTTCTAGTATTCGGTTAAATAAACGATTGCTTCTATTTTTCCATTCATGAAAACTAGCCTCAGCTCGTTCTTGATTTTGCAGCGCAATTCGGTTTTCATTTTGTTCTTCAAATATATTTCGTAATTTTTGATTACATTGACTGATTCTCTTTTCAATTTCTTGACTCATCTTTTCTCCCTACCTTTTCCCCTTTACGTAGGTTGTTACATTATTGAAAAGTCTTTTGAAGTCCTGTATCCATTTTCTCAAATTCATTTGCTACGGAATGGATATTATCAATTGTTTGTTGAAAAGCAGCACAAAATTGTTTCGTGATCTGCAAATTTTTTTGATTTGCTTCTTGTGCTTTGAAGTTCACAGATAGTGTAGTACGCGTTGCCTTATTTATAGAGGGACTAGTAGCACTTTGCATTCTATTTGAAGCAGTTCTCATTTTCGTTGCAAGTTGCGTTGCTCTATGCAAATTACTTTGAAATTCTCCCATCACTTACTCCCCTCTACCTTTTATTCACAAGAAAATTATACCATGGAAAAATATTCTAATAAACTGAATGTTCGAACTTGACATTCAATTCATCGATGTTAGTAAGGAGAAAAGCAACACTTATCTTTCAACATAACTGTTTCGAAAGCCGCTTCCACTTATACAAAAAAAGATGACCTCAGCCATTCGCTAAAGTCATCTTTTTCTAACTTATTATTTCACTAACTCTCCATTATAAGCTTTTATATCAAGCGGAGCAGTTAAAAATTGTGCTGCTTTACTAACGAAAGATGTGAAGTGTTCACTCGTATTATGGCTCGCAACTGCTGCTTCATCTTTCCATACTTCTACCATCGTATAAACACTTTCTTTTTCTGTATCTTTATATAAGTCATAAGATACATTTCCACTTTCTTCTCTTGAACCGTGAATGAGTGGCTGAATTTCTTCTAAAAATGCTTGTTGTTTCGCTGGATCTACTTGAAATATTGCGTGAATAATAATCATGGTGCTTCCCCTCTCATCTTTCACTTATTGAAGTTCTTTTATAAAATTATTTCCACTCAGCAATTTTTTCAATTGGAAGACGTACTGATTGGTAACCACTGTCAGCAGCTTTTCCGATTGAAATTAACATAACTGGTACGTAGCGTTCTTTATCTAGTCCAAATGCTTCTGCAATTTGGTCTTTTTCAAATCCACCAATTGGACAAGTATCATAACCGTGAGCACGAGCAGCTAGCATAAATTGCATCGCTACAAGACCACCATCAATTAATACTGTATCTTTCATTACTTCTGGTGTAACCATAGAGAAGTAAGCTGAAAGTTTTTTCATTTGATCTTCTTTTACTTCTGCTGGCATAAGTCCACGCTCTACTGCTGTACCGTAAATTTCTTCTGCGTTATCAAAGTTGTTTAAATCACCAAATAAAGCAATCATTGCTGAAGATGTTTCTACTTGAGATTGATTGAATTTCGCAAGTGGCGCAAGTGTTGCTTTCGCTTCGTCACTTTCAATTACTACAAATCTCCATGGTTGCATGTTTACTGAAGATGGTGCAAGTGTTGCTTCTGTAAGAATTTCTGTCATTTCTTCTTTGCTAATTTTCACTGAAGGGTCGTACTTACGAATTGAACGACGTCCTGTTAAAATTTCGTTAAAATCATTTGTTTTTACTGAGTTAGTCATAGTTGTATTCTCCCTTTTTTATAATTCTTTTATATTTTCTTGAATGTGATTTAACATATTTAAAAGATTATCGCGTTCTTCTTCACTTAATCCTTTAAATGCAGATGCTGCAAAACGTTCTTTTTCCTCTTGAAACGCTTGAATTTTATTTCGTCCCTCTTCAGTAAGAGAAACTAACGTAATTCTGTTATCATCTGGATTTTTACGTCTTACAATCATTTCATTGGCCTCAAGCTGCTTTAAATGCCTTGTTATCGCAGCATTATCAATATTCACTTCTTGTTGAAGTGCTTTTTGACTAATTTCACCTACTTCAAATAATTGAAGTATAAGCTCCAATCGTGACTGACTCATACCCGTACAACCTTCAAACTTCGAACTTACTTCTTTATTTAGAAAGTGTAGTTTATATAAAATAATCGCTTCTTTTGAGCATGAACTTGTCAAATTACCCCTCCTTTACGTCCAAACCAAAAACATTTGATGTATCAATAGTTGATATGTCAATTAATATAATCTATATCGATTTAGAATGCAAGCATTTTGTTTTCATTTTATTTTTTCCAAATTAAGGCGCTTTGTAGCGTTACAAAAAATGTAAATTACATTATAATAGTAATAATTTAAATGACTGGAGAGTGATTGTAATGCGGCAATACACAAATAGAAATGAGGAAATGAAAATGGAAAATGAAATGAGGATCTTCACAAATGACAACAATAAATATAGGGATTGTCGCGCACGTAGACGCTGGCAAGACGAGTTTGACTGAGCGTATTCTTTATGAAACGAATGTGATTAAAGAAATTGGCCGAGTAGATAGTGGTAATACACAAACTGATTCAATGGAATTAGAAAGACAACGCGGAATTACGATTAAAGCATCTGTCGTTTCTTTCTTTATTGATGATGTAAAAGTAAATGTCATTGATACACCTGGACACGCTGATTTTATCGCTGAAGTGGAGCGATCATTCCGCGTTCTAGACGGTGCGATTTTAGTTATCTCTGCCGTTGAAGGTGTGCAAGCACAAACAAAAATTTTAATGCGAACATTACAGAAACTAAACATACCGACTATTTTATTCGTTAATAAAATTGATCGTAGTGGCGCAAACACTGAAAAAGTTATGAAACAAATAAAAGAGGTTCTTTCAAATGAAGCATGCCCCTTCTATTCTGTTCTAAACGAAGGAACGAAAGAAGCCCGGATCATTGAATACAAATCATATGACGATTGTATGGAACTGTTAGCACCATTTAATGAATCATTACTTGAATCATATGTAAATAACGAAATAATACCGGACGCACTATTAAGAGAAAAACTAGAACAGCAAATACAGCAAGCAAATGTGTATCCAATCTTTTTCGGTTCAGCAATGACAGGTATAGGAGTAACTGAACTACTTGAAAAACTTCCGGCCCTAATGCCAGCTCTTACATCGGCACAAGAGGAACTATTATCCGGTGTTGTTTTTAAAATTGAACGTGAACCTTCTGGAGAAAAGGTTGCTTATGTAAGAGTTTTTTCAGGTAGCTTACACGTTAGAAAATATGTTGATATACAGCGCAGTCAGTCTCTATCTCACAAAGAAAAGATAACAAAAATGTGCCTATTTCATAATGGAGATGCCGTTCAAACTTCTACCGTTCCTAGCGGTGAATTTTGTAAAGTGTGGGGACTGAGTGATATTAAAATTGGTGATATTATTGGTGAACGGACGGATTATATAAAAGATATTTACTTTGCCGAACCACAAATGGAAGCTTCCATTGATGCAGTACCAAAAGAACGAATTCATGATTTATACGCTGCACTTATGGAACTATGTGAAGAAGATCCACTTATTAAAGTGTGGAAAGATGATGTTCATAATGAACTATACATTCGCCTTTTCGGTGAGGTACAAAAAGAAGTAATTGAAACAACACTTTATGAGAATTATAATTTGCAGGTTACTTTTTCAAATACGCGAGTTGTATGTATCGAGAAACCAATTGGCGTAGGCAATTCTGTTGAAGTAATGGGTGAAAAAGAGAATCCATTTTACGCAACAATCGGTTTCAAAGTTGAACGTGGGAAGCATAACTCTGGCATAACGTACGACTTAGGTGTTGAACTTGGATCACTACCTTTAGCATTTCATAAAGCGATTGAAGATACGGTATTTCAAACGTTAAAACAAGGTTTATACGGATGGGAAGTTACGGACATTATCGTCACGTTAACACATACTGGTTATGCAAGCCCTGTTACAACAGCGAGTGACTTTAGAAACTTAACACCGCTCGTTTTAATGGATGCTTTACAGCAAGCTGAAACATGTGTATTTGAGCCATTAAACGAATTTGAATTAACTGTACCGGAGCACGCAATTAGTACCGCGATGTATAAGCTCGCTGCCATTCCAGCGACTTTTGCAGAGCCTATATTGCATAATGATTCTTATCACTTAACTGGATCGTTACCTATTGCGAAAACAGAAAATTTTAAACGAATGCTCCATTCATTTACAGAAGGAGAAGGAATCTTTACAACGAAGCCAGCTGGTTTCACAATGCTTATGGCTCCCTTCCCTACTCGAAAACGCGTTGACTTTAATCCGCTGAATCGAAAGGATTATTTGCTTCATGTGTTGAAGGCTTATTAAATAAAAAAGAGGTGCAAATTGCACCTCTTTTTGTATGTATTGATAGGTTAGTTTGTCCTAACAACTTCTTTAAGTTTTTCTATTACTTTCGCTATAGCTTCAATTGAATTCTCTGTTCCATATTCCCCAACATTTAAAGAATGGTTTGCATTATTGACAATTTCAATCTTTAGATTTGAATGATCTAATTGCTCAATTTGATTTGCATTGTATTGATGATCTCTATCCCCAATTACCAACAGCCCTTCATGTCGACTATGTAATATAGAATCAAAAATCGAATTAAAAGTTAACAATGGTGTAAGTAATATCATTTTTGACTGTGAAAATTCTTCTCTCTTCATTAAATCATTCGCAATTGGAATTGTTCCAAGTGATTTTCCTAAAAACATCGAATCGTTGTATTGTCCACTTTTTAGCACTTCATTAATGATAGGGTTAATATCATCCATCATTACTTTCGTTACTACTTCCATTGGTTTTTCCATTAATTGTCCATCGTAGGAATAATGAATATGTACTACATTTATTTTATGTTCAAGCATTAACATCGTTGCATAATAAAATAAAGGCTTGTCATAATTATAGCCTGAACCTGAGAACATAAAGCATACCGCACTGGAACCCTTTTCGATATGTGTGTAACGAATGACTTTATCATCTATATGTATCTCTTTTTTAGTCCCCTTCACCGTTTCCCCCTCCAGATACGTTTACTTTTGTAAAACGATATGTTCTATATGAACTGGTAATTCCTTTACTTTCTCTTTTATAAACGCTGGCTGTAAGTTGTATGCATCTAACTCTTCTATCGGCACCCACTTAAACATATATGTTCTATCCTCTTCATTCAGAATATATTGATCTGCCCCATTTGCAGGTAATTCTTTCAGCTCTACTTCATAGTAAAAACTAATTTCATGGAACTTTCGCTCAGAAAGTGTAAAGAAATTTTCTACTGACCATATTAATCTCTTTACTTCAATTGGAACAGCTAGTTCTTCAGCAAGCTCTCGTTTTAACGCATCTTCACTATTTTCTAGCATTTTCACGCGTCCACCCGGTACGTACCAAAAATCTTCACCGTCACCTTGCAGAATGAGTATTTTATTATCATGTTTACAAATTGCTCCGACTCGGTAATTAAAACATGTTTCCTCAACTTTAAACGTAAGATCCACTATTTTTTACCACCTTTATATAGTTTTGGATTAAGAGATAAAACAATTGTAATTGCAAGTATGTACAATAAAAAACTATTTTCACAAGCATTCCACCTAATTACACACTATTATTTATAAATTAAGATTACTAAATCCACTCATGTCTTTCAATATTTTTAGATAAAAAATACTATTCAAACTATTTATTCATTAGTTTTTGATTACTAACTCGTTGTAATGAATAAAAATAATAATCTTTATCCCATAATAACAGGTTGAATATTCTTAATTTTTATATTGTTTCTTTTGTTTTTATCAATTAATATAAATATGTGGAATAAAAGTAGATATTTGGATATATCTACCGTGTTAAATAACAAAATTGTTTCATGGGGGGAAATATGTGTTTACTAAATGGAAAATAGGAATGATTACTTCTCTTCTTGCTTTTACAACATTTACATCTGTGATTTCTGCTGAAGAGAAACCGAAAGATCAGCCAAAATGGGATGAGTGGATAAAGGAAAATGTACAAAAGTTGAACGAACCAAATGCACAAACAAATGAAGATTTATCCTTTTTAAAAGAAAAAGTAAAAGATAAACGAATTGTTCTACTTGGTGAAAGTACACATGGGGCTAAGGAAATAAACCAATCAAAAGTACGTATGATTAAGTATTTACATGAAGAGATGGGATATGACGTTATTGCATTTGAAACAGGATTTGCGGAGGCAAATGCTGTAAATCAAAACCTCGATCAATTCACTGCTTTGCAGGCCATGAAAAAATCTTTATACGGCGTTTGGCATACTGAAGAAATTTTAGAGCTATTTCAATATATAAAAGATCAAAAAGAAAAAGGAACACCTCTTATATTAACAGGGTTTGATGCTCAATTCAGGTGGTATTCTTATTTCCCTGAGTTTGCAAAAGAATGGTTAGAAAAAATTAATCCTGAAATTGCTAATGATATAGAAAAGGCTCATACAGAATTACTCAATATTGATGAAAAAATTGAATCTAAAGATAATCAGTATTCATACGAACAATATAAAGCGGAAGTTCAACAAGTAATAGCCAAATATGAAAAAATTAAAACGTTTGTTCAACAACATAAAGCCGAATTAAATAAGATAGCCCCATCAAATACATACGATGTAAATCTGTTAGAAAAGACTATCAGTATACGTATTGATACAATTAAAACACTCCAAGATGCTACTGTAAAAGAAAAAAACTTTATTTATCCAACAAACTTTAAACCTACAGATCTATCATTTTATATTCGAGATCAAAAGATGGGACAAGCTTTAGCTTGGTTAAGTGATATTCAATACAAAAATAAAAAAATTATTGTATGGGGACATAACTATCATATCCGAAAACAAAATTCAAAAATGATACTTGATTGGACCAAATCCCAACAATACAATTTTAAAGCGCCGAATATGATTGATTATTTACCTCAACGGATAAAAGATCAAATGTACACAATTGGCGTATATGCATACAGCGGAAATAGTTGGGATAGTACTGAACTTGATAAAATAGTCCCTATAGATACAGACCATGCGGAACAAAGCATCGAGAATATATTACGAACATCTCAAAACTCTAATGTATTTGTCAATTTGAAAGGAGAACGCAATCGCCCTGAAACATCTTGGATGTTTACTCCTACTACCGCAAGACACTGGGGCGATAAAGACTTTGAAGAAATTTTGAAGCCAATTGAACAATACGATGGCATACTATGGCTAGACCGTATTTCGCCATCACAATATAAGTAAGGAAAAGAGCACACTTTCGCTATAACTAAGTGTGCTCTTTTCCTTACTTATAATAATTACTATAGTTTAGAAATTATTAGAATATCCCCTAGAATAAAGCTATATACAATAAATTATACCACCCCTTAAAATCAAACCATTCTGAAAACACCCTTATTTACCCTTCGTTACACCACTTCTCTAATAATACTCTCTCCCTCTCACCTGAAATACCTGCCTTTAATCCCCTCTCTTTCATTTCATTCACCCAGTCATACACATCTGTAACAGTATCTTCTAATCTTCTAAAAGTAAGCCCTGCTTTAACAGCATTCTCAATACTAATAGAAAATCCACCTTTCCACGGCTTCGTTTCCCCTTCTAATGGAAAAGTTTCCGGAAGCCATAAAGGCATCTCTGTCCAAGGCTGTGCTTTATGTTCCTTCATAAAAGATTCATCGACCCAAACGAATTCAGCATCACTATTCGTAACCTTTTTACACGTATTTATTAGCTCTTCCATCGTCAATTCATCATTTGGACCTGTTATATTGAATGTACCGGCTTTATTATTTTCTACCATGTTTAGTCCAAAGCTTGCGACGTCTTTTATATCAACTAATTGCACTGGACGATCTTTTCTTCCTGGTACTAACACTTTCCCGCCCTTTGCTACACGCTGAACCCAGTATGGAAGGCGATCTGTATAATCAAACATTCCCGAAAGAAGTCCTGCTCTTACATGTAAAACACGCCCCGGCCAATACTTCTCTGCTTCTTTTTCACATAATACCTTTAGCGCACCATAATGCTCATAAGGCGATATTTCACCATTCTCTACAGCCTTTATCCGATCACTTGTTGGTTCAGGTTGTAATATATAGTCTTCTTTTATATGATGCAGAATCCAATCTTTATATACGGAAAGGCTTGAGATGAATATATAATGCTTTACATTATCTTTTAATACTTCGCCAACATTCCGAATATGGTGCGGAGAAAACCCACACGTATCTATGACAACGTCCCATTTTCGATTTTCTAAACTTGAGACATCATTATTTCTGTCACCGATTAACTGCTCTACTTCAGGAAAAATTTCTTTATTTGTTCCGCGATTAAATAATGTAACTTCATGCCCTCTTTTTAAAGCCTCTTCTACAAAAGCTCTTCCTAAAAATCGCGTACCACCTAGAATTAAAATCTTCATAGTTCTCCCCCATTCGTGATTGAAAATCCTTTCTTTTGTTAAACGAATTTTTGTTGTGAAAAGTTACGGGATTGGTCTAACTTTTTCCACAAGTTCAACATATGTAATTTCCATTTCATATATAATTAAAATATCGGATATTTGATTAATCACTTATACATGTAAGTAAGTGAAAAATATAAATAGAAATATAGTTTATCATTCAACTCTATGTATTTATTTTCTTACATCGTTTGTATATATCATCTTACTGAACATAGAAAATGGTCGTAATTATTTAGGGTTTACGATGGTTATTCCGCTTTTAGCTGCTATTTTATATCAGAAATTATACAAGAAACAAAAAATGGTTCATACATTTGGAATTTCACGTCCAAAAATAAAACCATTAATTTTCTCCATATTATTGCCACTACTTCTAGGGCTATGTCTACATTTCTATTTTTATATTTATAATATAAAATTCTTATTTAATCATTGTAATGAATTGGGATTTCTCCTACTCATTGGTCTTACAATTGCTGCTTTGTCTGCATTTTTAGAAGAAATCATATGGCGCGGAAATTTTCATTACCATTTACGAAAAAAATATTCATTAAAACAAACAGCAATCATTACTGCATCGCTTTGGTTTTTATGGCATTTACCAGTATCAATCTTTTATAAAAACTATGAATTATGGTTTGTAGGAATATTAAGCTATCTCTCGTTATTATTTATTTTATCTATAATTTTGACGTATACGAGAGAGTATAGCCATTCTGTGAAAACACCTGCAATTTTACATGGCATGTTCAATGTATTTTATTTAACAGATGGAGTAGAAACAAAATGCGATATTAGCCTAATGGAATTAGTTAAATTTAGCTTGCTGGCAATTGTGTTTTGCATGATTTATCTAATACATCGAAAAGTTAAAAAATAGTTAAAAGTGCCTAAACAAATTATAAAGCCCTTCAACACCTTGCAATTATTCAATAATCGTATAGGTGTTGAAGTTTTCTAATCTTAGTTGCTCAATTTGGTTAATACAACACTTTTTTCTATCATGAAGAACAAAACAAGTTTGACTAAACCTTTCATTCTTATTTTTATAAAAATAACCATATTAATCTTTTAAATAAGGAAATATGGACTCTTTAATTAACTTCCATCTATCCTCTGCATTCGGTATGACTTCAGAAGCAATCGCCACCACCAGTTCCTTCTCTGGTACGCAGCAAATCATATTCCCGCCATCGCCCATTGCACAGTAAGAAAAGACATCCTCTTCTTCTCGTAACCACCATAAGTAACCGTATTGATTTGGATTCATCATTGTTGATTTTTTTATCCATAACTTTGAAAGAATTTGTTTTCCATCATAAATACCTTCGTTTACATATAATCGTCCAAACTTAGCCATATCTTTAACTGTTAACGTAAGTCCCCATCCGCCCGTCGAAATACCGTTTGGATCATGACCCCATCCCTTTACATCTTTTCCGAATAAGTCATCGAATCCAAATGCCTTCATATCGTAGTTTGGAATTTCTCTCATACCGATAGGCTGGAAAAGGTATTCATTTGCAAACTCACGGGCACTTTTCCCTGTTACACTCGTAATAATTGCTGATAGTAAATGAGCTCCTGCAGATGAATATTTAAAAGATCCAATTTCTCCACCTTTTCCTGCCCTATTTAACGTATACTGCACCCAATCCTTTTGTGTGCATAATTCTTCTAACGGTTCCTGCCAGTCTGCATAAGGGTATGGAGTTGTCATAGTAAGAAGATGCCGCACTGTTATTTCAGATGCATTACAATTATATTCCGGGAAAAATTCTATTACTTTTTGATCAACGCTTTTTATATAACCTTTATCTACACATATTCCTATTAGTGCAGAAATAATCGTTTTTGTGACTGATGCTATATGAAATGCATCACTTGGACCGTAACCGTTATAATAGTTTTCAAAAACAACATTACCTTTATGTACAACTAACATACCATTTATATTTTTATAGTCTTCTTTTATTATACAATCTAACTTTTCAACAGTTTTCATTATTCTTCCCCCTTAATTTATGATTAAAAAGGTTCGATAGGTACATATATTTCGACTATATGCTTATTTTCCGGGTGCTTTCTCGGATCATTTTTATATACTTCAAAAGGATACGAATCTCGCGGTTTATATCCACTATTCGGTAACCACTCGCCATATAAGAAGCCCCATGCCCCTTTGTATTCATCTTGAGATATTTCAAAGTGACCTATCGCATATTTTCCGGGAGGTATTGCCATTATTCCAATTTCACTCGTTTCTACTGCGGATCCATCCGGAATGGTTATACAAAGACTCGTTCTTAAATGAGTGTCTTCTGTAAATTCATGATGATCATGGTAAATTGTTAATACCTTCGTATCCCCGAATACATGATAGTTTTGCTCCGTGGCGTAATGAAATAGTTTTTCTATCATTTTTGGAAACTCTATAGCTAACTCTTTATATGTACCTACATATCTTTTGTATGCGACATTTACTTTGTCCTTCGTTACAATTTCAACCTCTCCTCGAACCTTCTTACATTCATTGTATTGAATAACTTCTCTGACGTCTTTGCAATTCTTGCTATTGTGGTTTCGATATTGAGATGGACTTACTCCGTAATGACTTTTAAATGTGCGGGAGAAAACTGCTGAATCTGTGAAACCAAAATGATAAGCAATATCTGTAATCGTCATATCTGGACGGTAAGTAAGTAGATGTGTTGCTCTTTCTAATTTCAAACGATTCACGTACCGAGATAACGGTTCTTCCGTCATCCCTTTAAAAATTCTATGAAAATGAAACTTTGAAAATCCTGCTACATCGGCTAGTTCTTCAATTAAAAGCGAATTGTTTATGTTTGATTCTATATAGTCTTGTACTTTATATATGCGTTTTAAATATTCATTTCTATTTTGTTTATTCTCCATACTTGTACCTCCTCACAACAAAAAGGCTAACGTTAAGCTAGCCTCCTTTTACACATTTTTAAAAAATAACACTCTACTACCGCCGTTCCCATCGTAATTTGTATGTACCGATACACCCTCTATCTCATCATCCCCAGCCTCGATTCGAAAACCAATCTCCCTATGAAACTGTATCGATTTTTTATTAACTGGTGATGTGATTGCTTTTACAACTTTACGATTATTTGCACGAGCGATATCAAAGAAATATGAATACAATGTTGATGCGATTCCTCTTCTTCTATACTCCGGATTTACACCGATAAAGTGAACGTACGCTTCCTCTTTATGCGTTTGTGAGAAGAATCCGCATAAGAAACCTAACGTTTCTCCCTCTTCTTCAATAATAAAACTCGTTTCTTGAAAGTGAACGAAAAACAATTTTGGCAACATGGCAGCCATGTCTCTCCCGCCCCACCAATCATTTAAAACCGAATGAATCTTTACATAATCTTCCCCTTGGATGTTTCTTACTCGCATGTATTTCTCCCTCTCACTCACTTCATTTTTTCATAAATTTTAATGACTGTTTCTACTAATAAGATGAATACCCAAATACCGCAAAATACAAGAACTGACTGAAATACAGAACCTAGCATAACAATACTTATTAAACCTAATTCCGATCCTGAAATAGACATTTCATCAAACCCCATATTATGTATAAATGGACCAGTTGAAAAAGCCATTAAAATAGATGCTATTAAATAAATCACACTCATTATTTTTAATATTTTTATAGAAAGATACGAAGTTTGTTCTTGCTCCACTTGTGATAATTCGATTTCTTCGCTCGCAATTCCTTTTTGCAAACAGTCCTCACATAGAAATTCTTCCTTAATTTTTTTACCACCGTGCAACGTACCTGTTATTTCTTTACATCTTGAACATTTTCGATTTATCATGTTGTTACCACTCCAATCCATTAAGATTATACTTATATAATTATATTTTTTCCTTAATATTCCTTTTGTGTATTTTATAGAAAAACGAGGTGTTTTATGATATCTAAACTTACTTTTGGTTATAAAAAGCCTACTGAGCAATATGTATTACGACCTAGTTGTTATGCAATTATTTTTAACTCAACTTCTTCCAAGATTGCTATTATCCAAAAAGGAGACCGTTATTTTTTACCTGGCGGCGGTATGGAAGGTAACGAAACAAAAGATGAATGTTTACATCGCGAACTACTAGAGGAATTAGGATGGGAAATTGAAATTGATCAATATATCGGTAATGCAGCGCGATATTTTTATGCGGAAAAGGAAGATACATATTATTTAAATGATGGGTTCTTTTACATTGCGAACATGGCGCAGAAACAAACTGAAAACTGTGAGGAGGATCATGTTCTAAGGTGGATATCTCCATTACTTGCTGTAGAACTTCTCATTCATGATCATCAAAAATGGGCCGTTGAACAAGCGCTTTTATTACGAAAACAAAAAGGATCTCCTTCTATATGAAAGAGATCCTTTTTACTACTAACTTACCTTTTTCAAATTGAGAGCAGGCTTTTTCATTCCGCCTTTTTTTACAACATATAAACCGATAAAGATAATCAGTCCGCCAACGAGTTGCATCATATTAATTTGCTCTCCAATTGTTACTGCCGCAAAGATAACTGCGAACAATGGTACGAGATACATATAAACCATTACTTTCGTTGAGCCTATTTGACTAATACCGACATACCACATTGCTAGTCCGAAGATAGTCGCAAAGATGATTGAATATGCAAGTGACCCCCAGCTTGGCGTATCTACTGGCCACGTTAATGTATTTACGTTGAATAAACAGTATATAACTAGTGGTACAATTCCAATTAAAGTAGACCATGACGTGACTCTCATTGCGGAGTATTTTGTAATAAGAGGTTGCGCTAATATTGGATACCATCCCCATGCAATTGCTGCGACTAATCCAATTATATTTCCGAGCCACGCATATTCGTAAGTAGCTCCTCCTGTATGCCCTGTTAATAAAACGAATGCTGCACCAATAAACGCTACTATTGAACCAATTTGTACTTTCATCGAAAAACGTTCTTGTTTGTGTAATACTGCTAATATCCCTGTAAAAATAGGTGACATCGCAATTAATAATGAGGCGTTCGTTGCTGAAGTATATTTCACAGATAGCATAAACATCGTTTGATACATTGTCGTACCAACGATACCGACTGCTACTAATCGTAACCAATCTTTTCTTTCAATACGTAATGAGCGTTCCATTAAAAATGTAATAAGTAATAATACCGGTGATGCTACTAAAAATCGTAAACTATTAAATTGAACGGATGACATAAACGCCACGCCATACTTTCCAATTGTATAATTTGCTCCCCATACTAACGCTACTGATACTAGGAGCCATTCCATTTGCCATCGTTTCATCCGAATCTCCCCTTCCCTATTTAGCATAGTAAAATTGGCTGGATAAAACACCGTCCAATTGGCTGTTTTTTTACCCAGCCAATTTGTTATACTTGATGTATATAAGATTTGCGGAGGCGTTTGTATGGAATGGAAGCTAGATAACGACAGTAAAATCCCAATTTATCAGCAAGTTGTTGACTTTATCGAGAAACGTATAACATACGGAGAGCTTCCCCCAGGTAGCTTCCTCCCTTCAGAACGGAAATTAGCAACACAGTTAAATGTAAACCGCAGTACGGTAACGACTGCTTATAATGAACTTCGCGCAATGGGAATTGTAGAAAGTACGACCGGTAAAGGTACACGTGTTAGTACGCATATGTGGGGCGTTTCTCCAACATTAACGCCGAACTGGAGAAATTTCGTAGAAGGTGGTACGTTTTTACCAAACTTACCGTTACTTCGCCATATTCGGGCAGAAGTACAACAAAATGAAAATATGATAGATTTTGCAAACGGAGAACTCGGTTGTAATCTCTATCCTCATGATCAACTACAAGCGATTTTACGAGAACAACCGTTAACGCATTCATTAAGTTATGATCACCCGCAAGGTTATCTCCCATTAAGACAAGCGGTAGTAAAATATATGAAGGAATATTTAAAAGTGGAAGCGACTGAACAATCCATTATGATTACATCCGGCGCTCAACAAGCACTTCATCTTATCGTACAATGTTTATTAAATCCAGGTGATGCTGTTGCTTTCGAAAGTCCTTCACACTGTTATTCCCTGCCTCTATTCCAATCAGCAGGTATTCGTATTTTCCCATTACCTGTCGATGAACATGGGATTAACCCAGATGATGTACAGGAGTTATATAGAAAACACCGTATTAAAATGATTTTTTTAAATCCAAATTTCCAAAACCCTACGGGAACGATGCTTCATCCAAACCGTAGAAAAAAACTATTATCACTTTGCGCAGATTTACGAATTGCAATCGTTGAAGATGATCCATCCAGCTTGCTTACGTTAGAAAAGAAACAACCTTGCCCTACTTTGAAATCGATTGATGAAAATGGAACAGTCATTTATGTACATTCCTTATCAAAGATGATTGCACCAGGATTACGAGTCGGCTGGCTTGTTGCCCCGCAGTCTGTCGTAGAGCGATTATCAGACGCACGGCACCAAATGGAATTAGGAATGAGTATTTTCCCGCAGTGGCTTATGCAGCAATTTTTCGAAACCGTACCATTTCAGTCTCATATCGTACCGTTACGAAAACAATTATTGAAAAAAAGAGACGTTATCGTTCGCGCCTTAAATGAGCAACTTCACGACAAAATCTCTTTTTCTAATCCTACTGGTGGTATATACATATGGGGAAAATTAAAAGAATCGATAAACGAAAAACAACTTATTATGCAAAGTTTAAAACAAGAAATCGCCTTTATGCCCGGTAGTATTTTCGGTGCGAAAGATGGTTATATTCGTTTATCTTATGGAAAAGTGAATATTAATCAAATTGAGGAAGGTATTTCTCGTTTGCGAGAAGCTATTTTAGTTTGTGGAAAATGACTTTACATAAAGCTTTATCGTTTGACAAAAGAAAAATCTACCATTATTATCAACACGAACCTAGTTATAGGAGTGATAAAAATGAAAATTTACGTTGATGCAGATGCTTGTCCTGTAAAAGATGTAATTATTTTTGAAGCTACGAATGCAGAAATCCCTGTAACCCTCGTTACTAGCTTTTCTCATTATTCTAATGCAGAACAACCAAAAGGTGTGGAAACAATATATGTTGATTCCGGAGCAGATGCTGCAGATTACCGAATTATGCAATTAGCAAAAAAAGAAGATTTAATCGTAACACAAGATTATGGTCTTGCTTCGCTTGCATTAGCAAAAGGCTGTATCGTTCTACACCATAAAGGCTATAAGTATACGAATGATAACATTGAACAATTGTTACAAACACGATATTTAAGTGCAATGGTTCGAAAAAGTGGTAAGCGTACAAAGGGACCGAAACCATTTACAGCAGAAGATAAAGAGAAATTTAGAGAGCTCTTTAAAAGTATAATTTCACTTTAGAAATGAATCTTCTATTTGTAGGGAAAGCTTTGTAACAAAAAGAAGAGAATATCAAAATGAACATTCTCTTCTTGGAGTTTACCCGTTTAAAATGATGGTAAATTATCTAAGTTATTTTCCTTTATACCATCAGGTTCACTACGTATAATATCTCTGCCATACTTATGAAATACGTCCACATGAGCTAACTTCCCTGATTTTGCTTCACTAAGAGCAGTCATATAATCTAACTCTCTCCCGCTACTTGTTTTAAACGCTATTAAATCACCATCATCATTTTTACGAACGGCAACAATTTGTTCTGCTCCTGAATTGACTTCATTGTCTACTTCAAATTGAGCTTGCTCTTCTCCTTGATGTAAGTAATCAGTATAAACTTTTTCAAAGTCTTTATTGTCCATAACATTCACCTCCAACACATTTTTTAGTATGGTTGGGAGGTGTTGGTTTTATGTAATTTGCTCTAAACTTTTGTATTTTCAAATGAAAACATAGTACCCTCACTATTTGATTGTAAAGTGTATTTTATATCGAACATCTTTGATATATCTGCAATATTTTTCAAACCAAGTCCTGTACCTTTACTATTTATATCAAACCCAATCCCATTATCTCTAAAGGAAACAATATCTTCATCTATAATAATTTTGAGTTTTTTAGCTTTTGAATGTTTAAGGACATTTTGAAAAATATTATCAAATAACCTTTGAATCCATAACTCATTACTATTCCATATCAACTCTTTATCTTGTGGATTATATACTAATTCAATTTTATGAATGCTATACAAATAGCTCCATTTTTTAATCATATTTTCTATTAAATTATGTATATTCACTTCATCATTCACAATATAAGTATTCTCTAAGGTCTCTGTAGATTGAATATTAAATTCGTTAGTTAAATCACTTATATATTGTATCTGCTCATACAGTGATTCAAGTACTGGCGCTTGTGCTTTGTATTCGCCTTCTAAATAATATAATTGTAATCTAACTGCAGTTAAGGGTGTATTAATATCATGCCGTAATTTATTTAATAGCTCTTTTTTTATTTGTTCCTGTTGTTGTAGTTCTAATTCTCGATAAGTTGTTCTTTCTATAAGCAGGTTTACTGACCTAATCAGTTCTCCCATCTCATCATCACTTTTGACATCTATTATATTAGGGATTTTTTTATCACTAGCTAAATCTCGAATCGTTTGATTTAATACATTAATTTTATTTAATAATGAGTTTATCGATTTTGAAAATACAAAAGCTAATACTAATAGTAATAATAAAAATATGATTAACATAGTAGGATATGCAAAGGATTCGTGAAAAGGAATGTTCTGATTTTTAGTTTTAAAGGCAACATTATAAATAACTGATACAAAAATACTAATCGACAACAATAACAGAGGTACGCTAACAATAGCGGAGAATAGTAGTAACTGATATTTTTTCTTTAAGTTCATTTCTTCATATAGGTATTTAGTCTATACCCTTCTCCATAAATATTTTGAATAATATCACCTGTTTTATCATCAATTTTGGTTCTGATTTTCTTTATATGTACGTTCATGATATTTTGATTTCTATCTTCGAGTTTCCATAGGTAATCATAGAAGTGTTCTTTAGATAAAGTTCTATCTCTATTTTCATATAAATAGAAGAATATTTTTCGTTCAATTGCTGTAAAAGCAACTTCATTACGCAAATCATTAATAAAAACTCTTTTATATTCTGCATCTATAAATAAATGGTTAATTTGCGTGAACGTACCATATTGATTATCTAACATTTTCTGAATCCTTAACAACAACTCTCTAGGGTCAAAAGGTTTTATCATGTATTCTTCTCCAATAGTCAAACCTTTTAGTTTACTATCCATATCATTCCTTGCTGATAGAAATATAATTGGAATATTTAATCCTAGATTTTTTATTTTCTTTGTAATTTGATAACCATCTTCGCCTGGTAACATAACATCCATTACGACTAAATCTATTTCATGAATTATATCAAGAACTTTCCTTCCCTCTTTCTCCCAACACACATTATACTTCTCACGCTGTAAAATTTTTTGTAATAAATCTCCTATAATCAAATCGTCTTCAACAATTAATATGTTATATACTTTCATTATGTAAGCCTTTCATCGCTAAAGTTACAATTGTTTAGTTCTTCACTACTTTATTCTTAACAAAATCCATAGCAATTTTGTATATTTCATCAGGAGCATATAAATAAATACTATGTGTACCTTCAATTATTTTTACATCAGCTATTAATAACTTGCTAGCAAACTCCTTATAATCTTCGTTTTTTTGCTTTGTATACTTCGAATCTTTATATTGCCTAGCAATCGCATCTATAAATAACATAGGTGTTTCTTTTGGGATCGATAAAGAATTTGATTTTTTACCGTTATTGTAGCTTTGTAAAAGTTCTTGCTTCATATCATCATTAAAAGCCCTCTTATACGTAAGCGCTTTATAAATATCTTTTTCCTGTTCGTTTAAAAAGGATTGACGAATGACTTCGGGATTATAAGTAATAGAGGGAGCTAATCTCTGAAAACCAATTTTCGTTAAAATATTCATCCCTTTTATTTTTAATGAATCAACCATACCTATTTTATGAGTTACGTACTGTTTAGGTAAACCAATATCTAACGCAATAATCCCTTTTACTTCACTTGGATATTTTTGTGCCCAATAAATAGCCTCTATACCCGATAGAGAGTGTGGTATTAAAATGTAAGGTGGTTTATTTCCACTTCGAATAAGCGCTTCTCTCGTTTGTTCTAATATCGTATCAATATCTCTATCATCTTGAAAAACATCACTGTATCCATAACCAGCTCTCTCAATTACAGAAATCTTGTTTTCTTTTGAAAATTCACTATATAAGCCTTTCAATTCATACACAGGAGCGGCAATTCCAGATCCGGCCATAAATACAAACGTCTCCTCCCCGCTCCCCTCATTATAAACATTCACTTTTTTATTATTGAAATTAATAAGTTCACCTTTATTGTTCATTAATTTCGATTCCATTTTTAATTGATAGTTATGATATATGAATACAGCGCCAGTTCCAAGAAAAATCATACTAATACAAACAAAAAATATTATCTTTCCTATCTTCAATATTTTTTTCATTTGACACCCCTTTCAGCCTATACTGAAAGGGTACAATGTAAAAATAAATTTCTAATAAATTTTTCAATATTAATATCTACTTATTTTTTCTAAGTATGGACCTTTTTAATACCTACGTGCTTCCTTCAAAGTCTCCAATATATCATCTGTAAAGGCATTGCTTCCCTCTTTCTCTAAAGCTATGAAATATAAACTTCTTAGGAAAGTTCTAATATTTTGTACTAAAATAGCATGCTGTGGATGTCGGCTGTCTTCAACAGTTGCTATACTATGTAGCCAATTGCTCCACTCTTCTTCGGTTAAAAGATTTTGGTCACGTAAAGACATAATTGGCTTTACTAATCTCTCATCCTCAAAGTGTACATATACGTAATCATTCAATCGTACCTTCTGACGAACGGCAGCTAGTATTGCATATGAAAACTCACGATTTCGTATTGTACGTGCTAAAGCATCTAGCGCATCAGCCGCATGCGCTGTAGAATGTGCCCAGCCTTTTCCTTCTATGTAGCCTCTTACATCTTCTTCTAAATACACATATTCTAGTACTTGTTCTGCCACACTGTACAGTTGTTCTTCAGATAACAATGATTCTCTTTCATGAACAGATAAAATAAGTGGCGGGATTAATACGGAGAATGCACGTTTAAAAACAGAGTCTGTTCCCTTTTCACCAATTTTATAAAATAAATAATCAGGACTAATTGCTTGCAGCATTAATCCTCGTAACTCTTTTTGTCTAAATACATCATTTGTAATCCATTTGTGAAGCGTACTATATATCAAATCATCACGCAGTTCAGCATCAGGTGATCCGATATAATCTAGCATCCACTGCGCATATGGATATGCATCTACGTCTTCTGGCACTGCATAATTATTATTTTTAATTTGTAGTAGTTCTTCTTTTAGTTCTAGTACTTCTGTCATTTTTTTATCCCCTTTAAATTTCTCTTCCTAAATTATTCCCTATTAGTATCATAAAATTAAACCCATTCTTAACGCAATATAAAATGGAATCATTAATTATCTTCACTATGTAACAGTTCTTCCAATGTTACTTTAACTTCTTCTTCTAATTCATTAATCGTTCCGCTATAAAGTGTTCCTATGCTACTACTTTTTCGATATCCTTGGTAATAGTACCAAAGCGAAATAGTACAGACTTCCCATAATTTTGAAGCATCATATTCAAAATTAATTTCTGATCTATATTCATACTCTAAACAATTATTAGATGTTAGTTCTTCTAATTCATCACCGTCTATATCTCTTTTAATTGACAGCTTCAAATTCAATTTACCATTTTGCGCAAAACGTTCTTCATATATTTTTTGATACTTACTGCAAATGTCTTCACTTATACTCTCTAGTTCCATTATTTTTTGTTTTAATTGTTCATTAATCTGTTCATTTTTGATTTCTAAATATTGTCCCTCCTCCTATTCATTCACTTTATTATTTTTTTGAAACCATCTAAACAAATGCTCATTCCTCCTATATAAACTGTATTAATGTCTTTTAAATAGAACTACCGGATCATCAAATTTACTATTTTCAAATACAACATCTACACACTCTTTCGGATTATGCTCATCTATATACATCTTACAGGCCGCATGATACCTATTCAAAAACATCTTCTCTGCTTTCTCATAACTTCCAAAAGCCTCCGTCTCGCGCTCTGCACCACGTTTTCTCGCAATCTCAAAATCTGTATCTATAAAAATTTTATAATCAAATAAATGTTCCACGTCTTTTTTCAATAAAAACGTTCCGTCTACTATTAACACCATATTTGGCGGAGCCACTAACGGCGCATTTTGTACAGGTAGGTCCGTTTTTAAATTATGAGAAATCGTTTCATACTGTAAATTCCCATTTGGCCCTAAAGGCATTAATAATCTTTCTTTAAAAGCCGAATAATCGTGTGCATCTTCATAATATCCTCTTGCCGATTCTTTACCTTGTGCATAACGAATCGCTCTTAGGTTATGAAAATCATCAATGCTTGCGCGTGTTACTGGTACTCCCCGTTTTTTCATTTCCTCTGCTAGTTCGTTTGCAAATGTTGTTTTTCCTGAAGCTGTAATACCACTTACTCCCACTCTTATTGGATGCGTTAAGTTTAACTTTAAAATATGATTAGCGATTTCTTTCATTCGTTTTTGGCGAATCATTATCTTCCCTCCCTAATTCAGTTCACATAATACAATTACATTAAACACGTTTGATCACTATTTGTAGGTAAGTCGATACTATTTGTCAAAACGTTGATATAGTTTTATTGCTTTACATATTTCTTACTTCCCCTTAAACCCTCGATACAATGCAGTCCGTAATTCTTGTTTGTATTCTTCAATTTCTGGCATATCGAGTTCTTCTGCTAGTCTGATAGCTAATTCAATATCATACGGTACACGTACGAGTTGAATAGAAAAGCTTGCGGCTTCTTTTTCATTGTACGTTCCTTCAAAGATTAAATAGGATGCTTGTGTAATTTCAAGAGGATTTCCTACACTACCAGCGTTACATAACGTTTTCCCTCTGAAGTTTTGAACGAACGCTTGGTGAACGTCACCATAGCAAACGACATCTGGTTTTCTTTCCCCTTCTATATTTTCCGTCAGATCACTATTTTCGAACATACTAATACGTTCTTCTCTTGAAGCGTGTGGTTGAATTCTTTCATATAAACTTCTCGGTGAAGCGTGAAACATACGAATGAGTTTTCCGCTCATAAAAAATTCAATCGAAAATGGTAAGCTTCTTAAATAGTCATTTTGTTCTTCTGATAATTGTTTTTGATGCCATTTTAATGCTTCAAATTCAGTCGGTTTTGTAATGAAATCATCCCAATTCCCCATTACAACGCCTTCGCATTCTTTACGAATGATTTCAATTACTTCGCTTGAATGAGGGCCTTTTCCTACTAAATCTCCAAGACAAATAATGCGCTCGATTCCTCTTAATTTAATATCTTTCAGCACAGATTCTAATGCCGGAATATTACCATGAATATCTGAAATTACCGCTATTTTATCCAAATGAATCCCTCCGTTATTTACTTTTCATTATATCTATATGATAGGATTGATACCATCTTGGAACATAGGACGAAAAATGATTATGTTCTTCTAAAATTCCATTTAGTCTTTCCTTCATATCATCTACTAGGTGCGGTGTGCTTCGGTTTGTCCAAACGATATCAGCCGGGAATGTCATTGCTGCATATAAGGAGTACAGCTGCCAAAAGTGAAGTGACGGTTCGCCTCCGCAATAACCGTGAACTTGTCCAACCGCAAATGGTTTGCTTATTCTTGTAGTAAAAATCGCTACATTATAAAAATCGTGTATTGGATCGCCAAAATCATATCCACCAAAATCGATAACGATAAACTCCTTGTTATGAATCATACTATTTGCTGGATGGAAATCATCGTGTAAAAATGTGATTGGACGATTTTTTAATAAGTCTTTATGGTTTTCTACAAAGGTTAATACTGGCTTCAAATCCAGAAAATTCACCTCGTAGTCTGCTAGTGCCTCTATGTATCTTTCGTATGTATTCCATCTAAATGTTTCCCATTTATTACTTGCACTTTCTCTTTCAATTGAGTGAATTCTCCTTAATACTTCTCCTGCTTTTCTTCCTACATCATACTGTTCTTCCACCGATAACTTCCGTAAGCTCTCTTCACCATTTACTCCGTCAATCCATTCAAATACTTGAACACATTTATTTAATTCTTCAAGTTTTATAAAATGAATTAACTTGGGCGTTGGAATATGTAATAACTCTATTTGTTTCATATACGTATATTCTTCTAGTTTTCGTTCATAATTAGCAGAATCACACACTTTTACAAAATACGTTTCACGATTCTCTAGTTCAATTTTATATTTTTCCTCATGCGAAAAACCTTTTGTAATGGCTATACATTTTACAATACAGGGCCACTCTAGTTTTCTTTCTAGCTCTCTTACTATTTCTTCCAAAACATCCCCTCTATTCATATATGTACAAACTACCTAACACTTCATACTCTCGTTTATTCTCCCCTTTAAACTCCACTGCAAAAGGATATTCACCATTCCTAATCAAGTGTTCTTTCACTAGCCCTTCCCCAATCGGTTCACAAAACTGTACATGAATGTCACCAAACGCTACACTTTGGCACTCAGCATTCCATTTTTCATTTTTTGTGACTGAACTTGCAGTTAGCCCCATTACTTCTTTCCACTTTCGCACTGTGTCTCGAACATTTTTCACTGCATAATGGATCACTTCAATGTGTTGCACTTTGTTTTTATGTTCCGTGATCGTCCCTATGTTGCGTAAGTCGTTTCTTCTTTCTTCATCGGTTTCATTCCACTGTATAAAAAAAGGTAATCTCGGCCCGCTTTCTTCTTGCTTTACAAATAACATTTTCCATTCTAAAAGCCGACCATCTTTTCTCATACGTTTCCCTTCAAATGGTCCTATTGTTTGTAAACCGTATTTACTAAATTTATCTGCTAATTCTTCAATGGCATCTGTTCGAATTGCAATTTGTAGCATTCCTTCTCCATTTTGTAATTTCACCACCGTTTCTTGTACTAATGGATTTTCTGCTTCTTTCGCTTTTTCTTCATGCTGCACAGCTAAAAATTCTATGTATGATAAATCAAAATAACATAAACTATTCCAAGTTCCCCAAGTAGTATGCTCTCCGCCTAATACCGTATGAAAACCACTCGCTTGCATTTGTTTTGCTGCTTCCTTCGGTGTACAAGGCACTGCGTGAACGAGATGATCAAATCGTAACATAGTCCTTCTCCCCTTTCTCTCCATCCTTTTATTGTATATTTTATTTTTCTTTCATTCAATTCAAAAAACTTCAAAACCTAGTTGACTTATACGATTAATATGCATTATAATGAAACAAATTTAATTATTGCTGATTGGAAAAACCAAAGGCACTTTTCTCATACGGGAAAAGTGCTTTTTTCATTTATTATTACAGGGGGATTATTTATGCAGAAATTAATTGTCTTTGCTATTATTGGATTTTTCGCTCAATTGATTGATGGGGCACTTGGAATGGCGTATGGGGTAACATCTACCTCACTATTATTAATGTTTGGTATTGCACCAGCTGTAGCATCCGCATCTGTTCACTTAGCTGAAGTCGTTACAACCGCAGCTTCTGGTGCATCGCACATCAAATTTGGAAACGTTGATAAATATACAGTTTCCAGATTAACATTACCCGGAGCAATTGGGGCATTTGTTGGGGCATGTTTTTTAAGTAATTTACCTGGCGATGTGATTAAACCGTACATTTCAATATTTTTATTCACTTTAGGCGTTTATATTTTATTACGATTCATTATTCAAAAACAAATTGTTACTTCCAAAAAGCGCATGTCTGCCAAACAACTTGTGCCACTCGGCTTATTCGCTGGATTCGTCGATTCAACTGGTGGCGGTGGCTGGGGTCCAATTACGACACCTGTACTGCTAGCAAGAGGAAATGAAGCTAGAAAAGTTATTGGATCTGTAGATACGAGTGAGTTTCCTGTTTCGCTCGCTGCAACAATTGGTTTCTTCATCTCACTTGGCTGGGAACAAGTAAGCTGGGTTTGGGTATTCGCCTTAATGCTTGGCGGTATTGTCGCAGCTCCAATTGCCGCATGGTTAGTACGTATCGTTCCACCTCATTTACTTGGGGTATTAGTTGGTGGCCTTATTATCTTTACGAATATTCGTACACTACTTACAACATTTAAAGTGGATCCAACTATTATTTCGCTTTCTTACGTGGCAGTTGGTCTTGTCGTTATTATTTCTATTTTCATTGCTGTCCGTAATCATTCCAATCGTTCTAACCCATCAACAGGCGGCTATCCGAAAGATCAAAAACAAATGCTACCATAATGATAAAAAATACCGCTCGAACTATATCGAGCGGTATTTTTTATTTTTCTATTTTCCAATTAATCATCGTATCTGTTGTATCTACTCTCTTCATATGTAATTTCTCTAATACACGAATCGAACTACCATTTTCAAGGAGTGTCTCCGCAATAATTGTATCTACCTTTCCTGTCTGGAAAGCCCACTTTATTAATTCATCTACAGATTCTGTAGCATACCCTTTATTCCAATATTTCTCAATAAAACCGTAACCAATTTCTACTGTACGTTTCTCGTTCGGTTTCCCTTTAAATCCTATATCCCCTAGTACGATGTCATCTTCTTTTCGAATGACATACCACGCACCCCAAGGTAATAAAGCTGCGTCTTGTTTTACACTTTCTACATGCCCTGCAATATGCGGGCCGCTATTGTATCCTTGATTCTTCGCAATCTGAACCCATTCTTCCGTACACGGGATAATATGTAATCTTTCTGTTTCTAATTTCATAACGATGTCCCCTTTTTAATTAAACAGTACTTCAATTTTACTACAAAAAAGAAAGAATATTCAATCTTTTAATTTGCACATATGTTTTTTCTTTAGAACAAAATAAAAGAAGTGATACCCTTCAATCCTTATGTCGAATTATATTTTCTGAATTTTCTTTTAATTTTAAAGGGTTTTTCATTATTTTTTGCGAAACATTTGTATAACAATTTTTTCTTTGTTTATTGCTACATAATAGTAGGTTCGGGTGGAGTTATGCAAGCGTTTCCTATACAATAACCGATATTTTTTGACTTTCCCTAACAAAATTCCTTGCAATATATTCAGAAACTCATTACAATTGCCATATATTAAATATCTTAGCAATATATAAATCCTCATCAATCCGATGAGGTAGAGGTTGCGACTTTTAAAAGTAAAACGGACGAGACACAGAGAATGTCACTGACTCCGTTTGAAAGGAAAAGTTGCCGAAGTTTGTATTTCTTCTCTGGAAGTATGAGCTGGGGCTGTCTCCGAAAGGAACAGAACTGTCACGTTTACAAAATTACCGTGTAAACGTGGGGTGCTATCTTAACGGAAGGGTATGATGGGGTGGTTATTTGTGAAACGTTCCGCCTAATTCCTTTGGCGGTTTTTTGTATTTTTCTCCCCCGCTCCTTCCTAACCTACAAGAAAAGGAGTGTTGAACATGAATAGCGCAACAAATCAATCTACCTCTAAAACGCAAACTACACAAGGACAAGGTGAATTAAAACGCGGATTAAAATCTCGTCACCTTACGATGATTTCTCTCGGTGGTACAATCGGTACCGGACTATTTCTTGCCAGCGGTGGTGTAATCCATTCAGCTGGTCCTGGCGGTGCACTAATCGCATACGCCGCAATTGGAATTATGGTGTATTTCTTAATGACAAGCTTAGCTGAACTTGCAGCTTACATGCCTGTTACTGGATCTTTTAGCACGTATGCAACAAAATTTGTTGATCCATCACTTGGCTTTGCACTTGGGTGGAACTATTGGTATAACTGGGCGATTACAATTGCGGCAGAACTAGCGGCCGTAACATTAATTATGAAATTTTGGTTCCCTGATACCCCTTCCCTCATTTGGAGTGGATTATGCTTAGCTATTATTTTTCTCTTAAACTATTTATCTGTTAAAGGTTTTGGTGAATCTGAATATTGGTTCGCACTTATTAAAGTAGTTACTATTATTATCTTCTTAGTTGTCGGCTTCATGATGATTTTTGGAGTTATGGGCGGCGAATCTGTCGGCTTTAAAAACTTCACTGTTGCAGATGCTCCATTTAACGGCGGTATCATGGCAATTATCGGTGTATTTATGGCTGCTGGTTTCTCCTTCCAAGGAACTGAATTATTAGGTGTAGCTGCTGGTGAAACGTCTGATCCAGAACGCAATATCCCAAAAGCAATTCGTTCGATCTTTTGGCGCATTCTTTTATTCTATATCCTTGCAATTCTCGTTATCGGTTTATTAATTCCTTATACAACTGAAAGTCTTGCAGCAAGTGATGTTACAGTAAGTCCATTTACACTTGTATTTGAAAAAGCGGGCGTTGCCTTTGCTGCTTCTGTTATGAACGCTGTTATTTTAACGGCAGTTTTATCTGCTGGTAACTCTGGCATGTACGCATCAACTCGTATGCTTTGGGATTTAGCTCGTCAAGGAAAAGCACCGAAGTTTTTAGGCAAATTAGATAGCCGTGGTGTACCTGTTAACGCTCTAATCGCAACATCAGTAGTTGGTAGCGTCGCTTTCATCGCTTCTTTATTCGGTGACGGTGTTGTATATATTTGGTTATTAAACGCTTCTGGTATGTCTGGCTTTATCGCATGGGTTGGTATTGCAATTAGTCATTACCGCTTCCGTAAAGCATATATCGCACAAGGAAAAGATTTAAAAGACTTACCATATAGAGCAAAATGGTTCCCATTCGGTCCAATCTTCGCATTTACACTTTGCGTCATCGTAATTTTAGGACAAAACTACGGCGCATTTATGGGTGAATCAATCGATTGGAACGGCGTACTCGTTTCTTACATCGGTTTACCGCTCTTCTTAGTACTATGGTTAGGATATAAATTTACAAAGAAAACAAAAGTGATTCCACTTGATAAATGTGAACTAAAATAAAGTAGAGCGAGCAAACAATTTTGTTTGCTCGTTTTTTTACAATTCTCTTTACTTCCCTATTTCTTTTGTTTTTGCAATAATAAAAGAAATAAAAATAAAGGTTGGGATACAATGAACATTCGTATTACTGATGAAGCAAAGGCAGCTATACATAGATTAGAACGTGAAGATAAAAAGATCATTCGCATTAGAGGAACAATGACAAACTCTTGTAGCATTTTCGTTGATGTTGATTTAGTTTGGGATACATACAATGCAGATGATATTGTATATGAGGATGAAATGCTTATTGTACAAATGGACTCATTCACGAAAGATTACACTGGTGATACAGTGAAACTTGATTATAAGACGACTGGTTTTAGTATTACGACTCCTAGTGAGACGTTAGTTTATGGATTGTCGATTAAAAAATAAAAATTATTTTCAACTGACCAATGAGGTGGAAAAATGGGTAAATACGTTCCATTAAAATTTTTATTTAATGATGAATTAGCAGAAAAAATGGCTGATTCTATTTGTAAACACGATTCTACTTTCTCTAAAAAAAACTTTATAGCCTCCGTAACATGTAAAGTTGAAGGTTTAGAGTTAAAGCAACGGATTGAAGTAATAGCAGATGAATTACACAATGCTTTACAAAAAGATTTTAATGAAGCAATACATATATTACTGAAAACATTGGGACCAGAAAATACAACAGAAGTAGGTACATTTACAAACGGCTATATGTACATGCCTATCGCAAAATACGTTGAAAAATATGGGCTTAACGATTTTGACTCCTCATTCCACGCAATGTATGAAATAACAAAAAGGAATACTGCTGAATATGCCATTCGGCCTTTTCTTGAAACGTACCATGAAGACACACTAAATATTTTACAACAGTGGATTCATGACGAAAACAGCCACATTAGGAGACTAATTTCTGAAGGTACAAGACCAAGACTTCCTTGGGCAAAAAAAACAGGAGCTCTAAAAGGTAACTTTAAGAACAATTTACAGCTTCTTGAACCATTAATGAATGACCCTTCTAAGTATGTTCAAAAATCTGTAGCCAATCATATTAACGATATTACGAAGGAAGATAAAGAACTCGTTTTTCAATGGTTGCAGCAATTACGTGATAAACAGCATCCTGTTAACCCTTGGATTATAAAACATGGGTTAAGAACGGTGATAAAAAATGGTACTTTACCAAAAGATTTTTATTTTTAAGTATTTTTAAATGAAAACGGCCAAAACAAAAACGCTTATGCTTCAAGAATGAAGTATAAGCGTTTTTTCTCTTTAAAACATTATCCCTGCCTTAAAATATTTTGAAACATTTCCGGTTTATTTTGTTTAAAACTCTCTATTATTTCTTTTCCAAATATCGTTATACTCTTCTCCCAAGGATGGCCTAAATACCCCCACTTAAAGTCTTTCTGAATAAAGAAATAGTAATCACCATTCGGAAATATTGGTATACGCCACTCATAAAATTCATTTCTTTCAAACTCTAAGTGTGGATTTACCCAATAACACTCATGTTGCCAATCTAGTGCCATCATATATTCATTCAATGCTGTATTCTCTTTGAAAACTTTTAATGCTTTTTCTTCAAGTTCATCATATACATTTAAATCTACCGATTCTCCAAAATAATGAGAGATGTCATATGTGATAAACGGTCCTGGTACTTTAAACGATGGAAATATTGAAACACTTGGTGAAAATTCATAGTCACTATATACTTTATCCCAAATTCGATCGTACTCTTTATCTGTAAACTCAATCCAATTTTTCATTAAATATCTACCTTCTCTTTATATTTCAAAGGAATTCCACTCAAAAATCCCGAATATATAAATAATCATTCTCGCAAGGAGCGAATTTATATGCATCTATTCGAACACGAAACGTAAATCCGTTTCACTTTTATAAGAGGTCCTCCTTTTTACTTTTCTCATCATATCATTCATTTACAAAATAGGAGGGTACAATTATGAAACGTGATCCATTATTTTTAACTTTATTAGACAGTGCAAATACAAATTTTAGCGGCTGGGATTTTTCTTTCATTTCAGAAACGGGTCGAATGAAAAGTGAGCCTTTATCGTGGTCGTACGGTAGCACTGCTTTCCAGCTTATACAACACGCAAAATCAATGCTAGATATGGGCACTGGCGGTGGAGAGCTTTTATCTATGTTACAACCGTTCCCGCCAACTATTTATGCTACTGAGGGCTACGCTCCAAACGTGCCAATTTCCCGAAAGAAATTAGAGCCTTTAGGGGTTATTGTTGTAGAAGTAAAGGATGATGCTGCCCTACCGCTTCAAGATGCTCAATTTGATTTAATTGTGAACCAACATGAATCCTATGCTGCTTCTGAGGTAAACCGAATCCTTTCTCCTAATGGAATATTTCTTACACAACAAGCTGGTGGTCTTGATTGCGCAGAACTTAATAAGCAGTTTGGCACACCACTAAATAGCGAATTTGCAAGTTGGTCAATCGAAACTGCCTGTAATGAGCTAAAGGAAAATGGATTTACTATTTTAGATGCAAAGGAAGAATTCCCTCTTCAACGCTTTTATGATATTGGCGCTATCGTCTATTATTTAAAAGCGATTCCGTGGCAAATTCCTGATTTTACTGTCGAAAGGTATTATGAGGAATTATATCGCATACATGAGATTATGTTGCAAAAAGGCTATTTTGATGTGAAGCAACATCGCTTTATCATTAAAGCGATTCGCAACTAATCATGGAGCATACGAAAACAAAAAAGAGATGGATATGCCATCTCTTTTTTGTTTTAATTTAAGTAACGAAAGTTTGTGTTACAACTTTGGCTAATAAAGTATATTTTTTCAGCATGTAATCACCTAACATATATATTTTTTCAACTAAAGTATAAGTGTAGTTTTTCATCCTATCTTCTATTGAGAAACGAGTTGTTTTTCATATCGTTTGTTCGCATCATCTTCTGTCAAAAATGCAGTTGTGTAATTAATAATATTCCGGTTATCGTACGTGAATATATGCTCTAACATATTTTCTTCTGTTAATATTAGCGGTAAGTATTTTGGTAAATTACTAACTACACCTCTATTATTCTCATCTAATATCCATCCAATTTCCTTCCACTCTAATATACCTTCATCAGTACTTAACGATGTATCCATTTGTACTCCCTCTGGCAAATCAGCAAGGAATACATACATTCCTTCACTAGCCAGAGGCTCGTCTTTATCTTTAAAACCAACATTCCCCTTATACGTTACACTTTGGAGATCTATGCCCGTTTCCTCAAGCGTTTCTCTAATTATTCCTTCATATGGCGTTTCATTATCTTCAATTTTTCCCCCAACACCATTCCACATTCCCATATTCGGCTTTTTATTTCTATTTAGTAAGAGTATTTTATTTCCTTTTCTAATGAAGCAAATTGTGTATGTATACATACTATCATTTCCTTTCAATTACACCTTCTTTTGTAAGCAATTGATTTTCCACATGAGTTATTTTGCTTATTTTCAAGTGAAAACACTCGCCTTACAATTCCTTATCACATAATATATAGTACAACTTTCATACGTAAATACTTTACGTCAAACGAAAGAATCCTTTTTAGAAAGGAGCATTTAAAATCGATACTACAAGCAGTGAATTTTTAAAACAGTATTACGACAGCCACGTTTGGTTAAAAGATACCTACTGGTTCGGTGTTCCCATCTGCAAACTTCCCTCTGATCTCTTTTTGTATCAAGAAATCATTTATGAATTAAAGCCCGATTTAATTATTGAATGCGGGACTTTTCATGGTGGTAGTGCACTGTATTTAGCTTCTATGTTAGATTTAATCGGAAAAGGTCACGTACTTACTATCGATATAACTCCGCAGCCAAATCGGCCATCACATAATCGGATTACGTATTTAACAGCATCTTCTGTTTCTGTGCAGGCCGTCCAAACAATAGTAAGTATGCGCAAACCTGATGATGTGATTTTAGTTATTTTAGATTCTGATCATAGTAAAGAACATGTATCAAAAGAACTCTTACTTTATAAATCTATTGTAACCACTGGTAGTTACATTATTGTAGAGGATACATGTATTAACGGAAATCCTCTCCTTCCAGATTGGGGCCCTGGCCCGATGGAAGCCGTGGAAGAGTTTTTAGCTAAAAATAACAATTTCATAATCGATGAATCTAAACATAAATTTTTCATATCTTTTAATCCAAAAGGTTTTTTAAAGAAAATAAAGTGAAACTTTAATAAGTGGGGCTTTATGAATTCCCCACTTATTCTATAATTTTCATTTTTGAAAAAGGATAATACACAAATTCTACTTTTCCTATCACGTTATCTTCTTCAATATATCCTAAGCCATTGCGACTATCCCTACTAAGTTCACGGTTATCTCCCATGACAAATAGCTTATTTGGTGGAATCTTTGTCTTTTGGAAATTGTAAAATACTTGTGTATTGTTGAATAAATCTTTATTTGTATACGGCTCTACTTGTTTTTTATCATTTACATATACAGTTCCATTCGTTATGTTAATTACGTCACCAGGTAGCCCTATTACCCTTTTCACATAATATTTCGATTCGTCCTCTTCTTTAATAATGACAATTTCCCCGTGCTGTATGTTAGAAAAATGTACTGCTGCTTTATTTACAAATACGTAGTCTTCTTCATTTAAAGTCGGCTGCATGGATTTCCCTTCTACCTTACATAACGTAAAAGAATGATAGGCTATTACCATAACAAGTATAAATAGTATGTACTTCCCCCAACCTCTCTTAATCTCCTCTTTCATATCCATTCCCACCTTATAAAATAACTCAAAAAATATATCACTGCACAATATATTCCTGTGCAGTGATATTATTTTTACTGGGCCTTGTTCGGCTGTTCTACCGGGACTGAATTTGCATTTGATCTTTTCGCTTTCAAGTCAAAATACGCATCCAAAATTTCTTTACCAATCGCGGAATTAACCCCTGATTTATCATTATTCACCCATGGTACAACAACTGAAAAAGCTACTTCCGGATCAACATCATATGGCGCATAGCCGGCAAGAGTTAAATTATAACATTTTTTCCGGTTATAGTTCTCATCTCTTCCAATATCACTTTCTCCACCATATACCGTCTCAGCTGTTCCTGTTTTTCCAGCTGGTTTATACGGTAAGCCTTTAAACGTTCCTGTACCTGTTCCGTCAGCTTCTTGAAAAACTCTTCTAAACCCTTCTTTTACATGATTAATGTATGACGTGTCCATATCCACTCGATTTAAAACAACCGGTTCAATTGATCGAATAACTTTTCCGACATCCTCTGGGCGGTTTGGCTGCTCTCTAATTTCTTGCACAATTTGTGGTTTCATTCGGTAACCGCCATTTGCAATTGTTGAAATATATTGAGCAAGCTGTAGCGGTGTATATGTATCATATTGTCCAATTGCATAATCAAGTAAAAAGCCTGGTATATTATCAGTTCTACCCATTTGACCAATTGATTCATTTGGCAAGTCAATACCAGTCGATACACCTAAACCAAATTGTCTAAAATAGTAACGCATTTTATTAAATGTCTCTTGTTTAATATCTAACGGATTGTTTGGCACATAATTAATCCCCGCCATTTTTAATGCTGTATTAAACATATAAACGTTCGACGAAACTTGTAAAGCTCTTAAATCATCAATATCACCAAAATCTTTCCATGATTTTTTCGGCTTAGTACTTCCTTTAAAGTACATTGGCGCATCAAAGAAATGCGTAAACGGTTTAATCGCTTCTGCTTGGTATCCAGATAATAAAGTAGCCCCTTTCACAGTTGATCCTAACTCATAGGAACTTGTCATCGTCCCTAATGCGTAGTCTTCTATTTGCATCACGCCATCTTTATTTACAATTTTCTTTCCTGCCATTGATAAAATTTGACCGTTTTTCGGATTCATCATTACAACGAAAGCACGATCCATCATCGGTTCTGAAGAATGAAACGCTCGTAAATTTTTTTCAAGACTTTCCTCTACCTTTTTTTGCAAATCCATATCAACCGTTAACATTAAGTTATTTCCACTTTTTCCTTCAGTCACTTTTTCAGTCCGAATAATATTCCCTGCTTTATCTGTAATATTTCTAGATTGTTCTTTCATTCCATGTAATGCATCTTCGTATTGCTTTTCGATGTAACTCTTACCAATACGATCATTTCGGTTGTAATCACGAACTAAATAATACTCTAATTGTTCTCTTGGCAATCCCTCATTTTCATTAGAAACGCTACCAAGTATAGAACGAAGGATTTTATCATTTGGATATTCACGTTCCCAATCTACTGTCGTATCTACCCCCGGCAAGCTTGCTAATCTTTCACTAACGATTGCATATTCATTTTGACTTACATCTTTTTTAACGATTTGCGGCGTCATTTTATATCCCGTATTCATTTTACTTTTAATTGCTAATACTTCTAAATCATCTTTTGAAAGCTCCTTTAATTCTTCTTGTGTAATTCTCTCCCGACGCAACTCTTCTACTTTTTTATCTAATTCTTTCCCTTCTATTTCC
The DNA here is from genome assembly GCF_011066025.1 of Bacillus sp. EKM202B. Lineage (NCBI taxonomy): Bacteria > Bacillati > Bacillota > Bacilli > Caryophanales > Bacillaceae > Bacillus > Bacillus sp. EKM202B. Next base: position 55,269 of record NZ_JAAMNK010000007.1, read on the forward strand.
TGCTTCCTAAATTTACTCTCTTCTGCTTTCGTTACTTTTTCTGCAGCCCTTTTTTCATTTAACTGCATCCAAAAATCTTTTTTATCTGTCTCTGTTAACTTATCCATATCCTCTTGCGACATTTCAATTAGCCCTGCTAACTCTCTCGCTACTTTTAAAACTTCTTTCGAGTCTACTCCTTTCATTTTCGTATATGTAACGGTTCGTAGCGGTTTGTTATTTACAATCACTTTGCCTTCTCGATCAAACATTTTCCCTCTAGGAACAGGCGTGCTCACCGTCACATCTTCCTTTTTATTCACTTCATTTCGATACGTTTCTCCATCAATGATTTGCACTTTACCTAGTTGAATAATAATAGCTGAAAATAAAAGAAAGACGATAAAAAATAGTACATTTAACCGAAATGGAATATGAGTCTTTTTCTTTTTCGGCTGTTTCTTTTTTTCCTTGTTCTGTCTCATTTCGCTCCCTCGCTTCATTCTATTAACTTCTACGCATAAATTGAAACTTTAAACAGAGTGGTTCTCTGTTTATTAGCCCACAGCAATCGGGCTTTTACAAGCAGGTAATCTTCCCTTCCACCTAACTTCTTCGCCTGTGCCGAATTTTTCAGATGGGAGTCTTACTGCTCGCAAATAACGGGATAACTCATTATGTATCAAATTTATTTATATGATATATATAGAATTTTATATTAGTTACAAAAGAAAGAAAAGATTTAATTTTCAGTTTTCGGATTTTACATCCTATTTATTACCATTCCCCTTGCAATACAATATCATGAATACAAAAAACTGAGGTAGATACATTGCACCTCAGTTTTTTTACGATAACTTATTTATTTGAAGATAACCCTTCAACAAATTCACCAATCTTTTGTCGAAAAACAAAATCAAAGTTATATTCCTGCCCTGTTAACTCTTCATTTACTAAAATGGTTGTTGCTCCAATTTCCCTCTTTGCAATTTCCGGGAAAGATGCGACAGGCTGTACTTTTAATGACGTTCCCATAACGAGAAACACATCTGTTTCATATAAACGTGTAATCGCATTTTGATATTGCGGCAGTGTATCTCCGTATAAAACAACATCTGGATTTAAAATGAAATTACACTTCTCGCAGCGCGGTACTTCATGATCAATCATATATTGTAAATCATAACCCGTTTTACACTTCGGACAATGTGCTGTTTGAAGTGTTCCGTGTAAATCAATGACATGTTTACTACCACCTAATTGATGTAAACCGTCGATATTTTGCGTTAAAATTGTTATATCTTTTCCTTGTTCTTCTAGCTCAGCTAAAAAGCGATGTCCACGATTAGCTTTATATTGATGAAACGTATTAATTTGAAATATTTCTTTATAATGCTTCCAAAACTCTTTCGGACTTCTGTTATAGTACCCTCTCGATAAGTACATCTCCACATTCACATCAGCATACAACCCATTTGCTGAACGGAAATCTGGGATGCCACTTTCTGTACTGGCTCCTGCGCCTGTTAATACAGTAATTTTCTTCGCTTTTTCTAAAATTGAACGAACTTCTTCAAATTGCACAAAAATCACCTCTATGTATATTCCTATACTTATTATACCAGTTGTTTACAGGAGGTGTTGTACATTTCACTTTACTTAATGCGTCGCGCCCCCAATTTCTACAATATCTACCTCTACTTCCGTCGTTACTTCGATTGCCAACTCTACCCCTTTACTAATAGTAGAAAGTGACATACTCGGTTGCCCCGGGTAGCTACTCGCTTGTTCTGGTAAGAACGGAATGTGAATGAATCCGCCTTTTATTTTCATATCATGTTTTTCTAGTTCATACATAAGTCCATAGAATAAGTGATTACAAACGAATGTACCTGCCGTTTGTGAAACAGATGACGGTATGCCTTCTTCGCGAAGTTTTTTTACGATTGCTTTCATTGGGAGCGTGGACCAATAGGCAGCAGGTCCTTCCTCAACAACCGGTACATCCACCGGCTGATTCCCTTCATTGTCAGCAATTCTTGCATCATCAATATTAATTGCGACACGCTCTATCGTAATATCTGGTCTACCCCCAGCTTGTCCGATACATATAATCATTTCCGGCGACAGTTCTTCTATATATTCTTTTAAAACTTTTATTGATTTATGAAATACAGTTGGAACTTGTTTACTTATAATCTTGTACTCTCCGATTGTTTTTTCATGTAAGCTTTTTGCGACTTCCCAAGCTGGATTGATACTTTCTCCGCCGAACGGATCGAACCCTGTTAATAATACTGTTTTCATCGTTTTCCCTCCTAATTAGAAACGATATACTAAGCCGTACATAATAAACATATTTATGATAAAGATTGAAAGCGCGATGGGTACTTGCGCTTTAATAACAGCATTTTTATCTTTTAACTCTAAAAGCATTGCTGGAACGATATTAAAGTTTGCTGCCATTGGCGTAAGCAGTGTTCCGCAATATCCAGCAAACATGCCGAGTGCGGCCATAATCGCTGGATTCCCGCCGTGCATTTGAACAATTAAAGGTAATCCGATTCCGCCAGTGATTACTGCAAACGCTGCGAATGCATTCCCCATTACAACTGTGAAAAGCATCATTCCTAAACAGTACGCCATAACAGCAACGAATGGATATTCTGTCGGTAACACTTTTCCAACTAAATCAGAAACGACTTGTCCAACACCAGACTTCGCAAAAATGCCGCCAAGTGCTGCTAACATTTGTGGTAAAATAACTGCCCAACCAACAGCTTGTAATAATCTACTTCCTTCTTGAACAGGCGTCGTTATTTTCGATTTTGTAATACGCATCGCCGCAACGAATGCGAGTAATGCTCCTAACGCTAATGCAACTAACGTTACTTTATCTGGATCTACAAGGGATACATTTCCCCATTTGATTTTCCCTAACGTTAACGTACCGATAATTGTAAAAATAGGAATTAAAAGTGCAGGCATGAAAATTTTATTTTTTAATTTCTCAGCATGTTTCACACGTTCTTGTACAGGTACTTCTTTCTCCTGAGATTTTGTTACTTTATTCAATGAAGCTAACACGACCATAGCGAGCACGATACACCCAACGTAAAACGAAGGTATTACATTTCCGAATAAAAATGTAACTGCGAATAATGCCCAAAATAAGCTAGAACCGAATCGGTTTGGATGTTCACGATCGAATGCGATACGCACAGCGATAAAGGCAACGATTATACCTAATACATAATAAATTGTATCCATAGTTATGATGTTCATCTTATATAGCCTCCTTCTCTTGTTTTCCTTCTGCCTTCATTGTTTTCGCTATATATTTATCAAACCTTCTGAATCTAATCCAACTTACGATTAGTGCGGATATTGCTGTTGGAATACCCCAAAGCGCCATATCCCATACTCCGACATGCATACCTACTGAATCGAAGAATCCTTTCATTAATAAAATCGCACCAGTTGCGATAAAAATATCTTCTCCGAAAAACCAAGCTGTATTTTCCGCAGCAGCTGCGTTTGCTTTAATCTTTTCTCTTAATTTTTCCGGAAGTTTACCGTATTTACCTTGTGCCGCTCCTTCTGCCATTGGTGCAACGAGCGGTCTTACTGTTTGCGCATGACCACCAATATTCAGCCCTAGTGCCGCTGATGATTCTCTTATTGTAAAATATGACATTAATACTCTTCCAGTTGTTGCCCCTTTTGATTTCGTTATAAGTGCTTCTGCTCTTTCTTTTAAACCATAACGCTCTAAAATTCCGATTACAGGTAAAGTTAGTATAATAGGCATAGACATATATCTATTTTCTATAAAAAATTTACCGAACATGCTGATGACGTCATAAAAACTTAATCCTGAAACCATACCAGTAACAATTCCTGCAACCATTACTACTAATAGTGTATTTAACCTAAATAGAAAGCCAACTGCAACAAGTAGTATCCCAATTAATTTAATCATTTCCAGCACTTCCCCTCATTTTTTATTTCGGTGCACATATAGAAACACCATTAAGTGCGAATGTTCTGTATATTCTCTCCGCAAATTGTACCGCTTTCTCTCCATCGCCATGCAAACAAATTGTTTGCGCCTGAACTGTTACTTTCTCTCCATTCACCGTTTCTACATATCCTTCTTTTACCATTTGAAGCACTTGTTTTATCGCTTCGCCTTCATCTGTTATAAGTGCATTTTTTTCTGTACGACTTGTTAATGTCCCATCTTGCTTATACGTACGATCAGCAAAAACTTCTTGCATGAATGTTACTTTATATTTTTCTGCAGCTTGTATAAACGCCTCGCTATTTGCTAATCCGTAAAGTAATAGATCCGGGTTCATATGAGAAATTGCCTTTACGATTGCATCTGCAATTGCTGGGTCAGTTGCCGCCATATTATATAGGGCACCGTGCGGTTTCACATGATGCATCTTCGCCCCTGCCGCTTTCACAAACCCGTCTAATGCACCAATTTGATATAAAACGTAATCATATACTTCACTTGCTGAAACATTCATGTTTCTTCTTCCAAATCCAATTAAATCAGGAAATCCAGGATGCGCCCCTATTGCTACGTTATGTTTCAAAGCTTTTTCAACTGTTTGACGCATAACGATCGGATCACCCGCATGAAAACCACAAGCAACATTTATAGAGGAAACGAACGGAAGAATCTCATCATCATTCCCCATTTTATAAGCTCCAAAACTTTCTCCTAAATCACAATTCAAATCGATTGTCGTCACGATATTTCCCTCCTACTCTCAGCTTCGTAAAGCGATGAACTTCTTTAATAGTTTCATATTTTCTTCCTGCTCTATGTACAATTGCTCCGCTTCTTCTATAGAAACTTTTTCAAAAGTTACATAGTCCCCTGGTTTCAGCTGGGCAAGCAGAGGTAAATCTACTGAAATGACATTTCCGATTCTCGGATAGCCACCTGTCGTTTGCCTATCTGCCATTAATATAATAGGCTGCCCACCATTTGGAACTTGAATGGTTCCAAATGTAACAGGACTTGATAGAATTTCTTGTTCTATTTCTCTATTTAAAACTTCCCCATCAAACCTATATCCCATGCGATCAGCATAATTGGACACTTTATACTCTTTCATAAAAAATGACTCTTTACTTTTTTCTGTAAACTGATTATATTCAAAATCTGTTATGACGCGAAGCGTAGGATGCTTCTTATATTTTGGTAAGACGTTATTACGAATTGCCCATTTTGTTTTTATTCGCTCTTCCTTTTGTAAGTTCTGAATGAAACCACTCGCCATTTCTGCGTGCGTACCAATTTGAAAATAGTCACCCTTTTTGAGCATCCTTCCTTCAATCCCGCCAATAGCAGCTCGCATATATGTACCTTTACTTCCCATTGTATGATCAATATGAATACCACCCGCAAATGTTACATATGCTCTGCACCCACGTTTCGCTTTTCCAAAACAAAGCATGCTGCCTTCTTCTGCTAAAATAGGACGCCATAACGGAATTCGTTCTCCATTCAATAACGGTTCCAAATCCGCTCCGCCAATCGCGAGCAAAGTCGTTTTCTTTAGTAACAATTTAGGTCCCATTATCGTCATTTCTAAACCTGCTTCATTTTCTTCATTACCGACTAACATATTGATTAGCCTAAGTGCATTTTTATCCATCGCACCGCCAACTGGTACACCATACTGTTGATAATGAAATCGTCCTAAATCTTGGACTGTTGTAAGCATCCCCGCATGTAAAACCTCTACATCCATTCTTTAGCCCCCTCTAGCGATACGTATTCTTCCTTTGTTACCGGGATAAAACGTAAATACATACCACTTTGAATATAGGTAGGTGATTCTTCTCTTGGATTAAATAATGAAATCGGTGTTCGGCCGATAATATTCCATCCACCCGGTGTTTCAAGCGGATAAATACCTGTTTGATTTCCACCAATCCCTACCGAACCAGGAGCAATTTGTAACCGTGGTGTTTCTTTTCTAGGTGTTTCTAATTTTTTTGATAGTCCCCCTAAATATGGAAATCCTGGTGTGAAACCTAACATATACACAAAATATGTTGTTTCGCTATGTATACGAATAACATCCTCTACTTGCAAACCTTGATAATGTGCGACCTCTTCTAAATCCGGCCCATATTCGCCTCCGTAGCAAACTGGTATAGAAATATGTTTCACTTTCTGGTTCACTTCTTCTTTATATGAATCACACAGCTCCTGTATATATTGGCAAACGTAATCATATGACCTTTCACCTCTCTCATTTTGCATCCATACTTCGTACAAATTATAGTAAATTGCTAATGAAGTAAACGATGGCACACATTCAACCATTCCTGTAAATGGATGTTGTTTCAACGCTTGAAATAATCGCTGCACTTTTCCGTATATATCCATCCTAATTTCTTCACCAAACGTAACAATAATTGCTTGATCCCCTAACGCAGAAAACTTCATCCCATTCCCTCTTTCTATGCCAAAAAGCCGAGTTCTTTCGAAATGCGGTATGCTGTTTCTTTCACTTTCGCAGTAAAATATGAAATGTTACTTTCGCCATACTCAATTGCTAAACCTGAAACACTAATACCTGCTACAACCGTTCCATCATTCGCAAAAATCGGAGCTGCTATAGCTGCTGTATGATTTTCTAATTCAGAATAACTAATTGTGTAACCTTCCTTTTTCGCTAGTTGTAATACTTCTAGCAAATGTTCCTTATTCACAATTGTTCCATCCGCAAACTGTTTTAAATCGGTTTCCTCTATGTACTTCCTTTTCTCTTCCTCAGAAAAATAAGATAGTAAAATTCTCGGACATGCCCCCGCATAAAGAGGTGCTCTTCTTCCAACCGCTGTATAAACACGTACCGGCTGAACTCCTTCCATCTTTTCAACGTAAATTGCATCATTACCATCTTGAATAATTAAATTAACTGCCTGCCCTAAACTATCTCTAAGCTCTTTCATATATGGAATCGCAATATTTCTTACTGATAATCTTTGTGAAACAAGTTGCCCAAACCTTAAAAAAACGACTCCAAGACAATATTTCCCCTTCTCATTTTTTTGTAAAAGCTCCATTTCTTCTAGCGAACCGATTAAACGATAAACAGATGTTTTTGGCATATTTGTAAGCTGAACCATCTCTGTTAAACTTAACTCTTCATGCTCATAAAATAACTCTAAAATATCCATTGTCTTCACTGCCGTTTTATTTATACTCATCCTATCTCCTTTTTGTTCCGAATTTCGGAACTTTAATTCCATTTTTCGAAACAAAGATATAATTTAAAATTATAAAATATTCTTTCAATTCTATCAATATTTTTTTCACGTACATAATCCGATATATTTTGTCCGCTATTAAAAAAACACAAATAATAAGTGATTTATATAAAATAAAAGGCTCTTGAATGATTGACAAAACTTTAACACTTGAAGAACGAACTATTAGAATAAAAGTTACAATAAAAAAGTACGGAAGTTTAGATTTGAAATAAAATTTGATCACTTTTCATTAATAACACTGCTATAAAAGAAAATATAAAGAGCATGTTTGAATCAATTTTTGATCAAAACATGCTCTTCTCATTGTTATTCACAGTATTCTTTTTTAACTTGATTGATTGATTGATTGTTCCTTCGTTCAACTAACAAGTCTATTAGGTACATATTACTTATTTTTCAAAATCGTTCTTTTAGCTTTTTTAATAATTCTACTAGTTGATTTTATGTCAGTATCCTTTTCCCATTCTTCACACAGGTTCATTACCCAATCCGGTTTCGTTTTACTTGTATCATTTAACCAGTTTCCAACCGAATCTTGGACATATTTTGATGGATCTGATTTAAGTAAATTAAGAATAGGAAGTGCTTTTTCAGGTTCTTGTTTTAATATTTCAATATGTTTACTCCATACACCTCGAGGACGAATAGATTCTACAGAGAACCTACGAATATTCTCATCTTCACTTTTTGCCCATTCTACTAACAACTCCACACTTTTTTCTATATTCTGTGAAAGATCTTCTCTAATAGACATCCAAGCAATTTCTCGAACACCAAAATGATGATCCGCTGCAAAAGGTCGAATGTACGTTAATGTATCTTTTAATGTGTTATTTGATTTTTTATTCATAAACGCTGCCCAACATCGTACACTATCTGAAATATGATTAGATAATTTTAACAATACATCTTCCTTGTTTCCTTCATTCTCTTTGAGTATAATTTCATCCAATAAAGTTCCTGTTATTCGTATGACTTTCATTCCTGTTTCCACGTTCTGTTTTTCTAATTCAGCTACTATGCTTTCCAAACTATTCTTGAGTCCTATTGAAGGTAAGACATTTTTGAGTAGTTCAATATGATTTATAGCTAGCCATTCTGTTAGATTAACACTTTCTACTTTCCCTTGCTGTAGTAATTGTAAGACCTCTTTAGGAATTTCGTTTACTTTCCTGGCTCCTTTCCTGTTTAAGATAACTTCTGCTTCTTTCGTTATCATTTAAATTCCCTCCTTGCAACACTATTTTCAAATAAACAGAGGTCATTTTGAAAAATAATAATCAAAATGACCTCTGTCTTTCTTAAATGAACATTCAGTTTTACAAAAAATGTGATTTAAATCCACAAGAAGAACATTTCTCCCATACTTGCTTTATAACGCTCTTACTTGTTTCAATGGCCAGAAAACAGCTTGTCCTTTTCCAACAATTTCATCTTCTGAAATAAAGCCAAACATGCGACCGTCCTTAGAAACTTCACGATTATCTCCTAAAACAAATACTTGGCCTTCTGGCACTTTCGTTTTCCCTGTGATTTGTTCTAATGTAAAGTCTGGAGTTAATACACGGCCAGCTGCTTTTTCTTTAAACTCTTTTAAATACGGTTCTTCCATCGCTTTTCCGTTTACGTATAAAACATCGTTTTTATACTCAACTGTATCACCTGGTAAACCAATTACTCGTTTTACTAAGTCGTACCCTTCTTTTCCGTGGAAGACGATAACATCGAAGCGATCTAATCCACTTATACTATAACCAATCTTATTCACGAGAACGCGCTCATTATTTTCTAACGTTGGCATCATCGATTCACCTTGCACTAAAGAAGGTGTAAATAAAACACCGCGAATAATTACAATTAGTACAAGGGTAAACCCTATTGTTTTAACCCAAGAGAATAATTCTTTCTTCGTATTTTCCTTCATCGTTTCTCCTCTTTCTTATGCACTTATTTTATTATTTCAACTAATTCTCGCACTAAACTTCGATCAATTTCAGAAAAACATGATTTACCTTCTCTTACCGCTGTACCGACATGAGCTTGCGAAATTCCAGTTTCATCTAATAACTGCTTTATATTTTCTTTCGTTACACCACTTCCAGCTACAAGTTGAATTTGACCATCGCTTACCTTTTGCATATCTTTAAGCACTGGAATATTATCTACTATATTTCCTTGTCCACCTGAAGTTAACACGTGAGTCACTTTATGGAATTCCTTTAAAGTTCTCATCGCTTCTACTAGGTTTTCTATATCATCTATCGCACGGTGATACGTTACATTTATTCCATCTACAACAGATAACAAATCTGCTAGCTTCTCTTTATCAACTTCTTTTTGTTCGTTTAATACGCCTAATACAACGCCTGCTGCACCTAACTTCTGCGCAACGCTAATGTCTTCTTTCATCATTTCAATTTCTTCTTCCGTATATGTAAAAGACTTCGCATGCGGACGAATCATAACGTGAATCGGTATATTTACTGCTTCTACCGCTTTTTTAATAAATGCATAACTCGGCGTTAATCCACCTTCTGTATAAGATGAAATTAATTCAATCCGCTTCCCACCCGCGCTTTCAATTCGTTTCACATCTTCTAAACATGTTGCAATAACCTCTAGCATGAGATAACCTCTTTTCGTGCTTTTTTCTTATTATACATTAGTAAAAATAAGAAGCCTAGCTTTCTCCTATAAAACTATAAAAAGAAGAATGAAAAGAAAGATTTTTTCAATTGATAACACTTATTTGTAATGTGCTATTTTTCATGAACAATACTACTAAAAAGAGAAAAAGATATACATCTTACAAAAGAACATTCCATTATCTCTCGTTCAGATGTATTTTTTAGAATTGAGTTCTTCGAAGCTATTCAAGGGATGCTGCCCATTGCTATCAAGCTAATATTTTGGAGCATCCTCAAAACAAAAAATTGTACATCCTCATCTGGAGATGTCAATTTTCTCGCTTTGGAGTAGTTGCTCTTCTTAGTTTGATGAGCATAGGGTAGCTCAGGAAAATACGAATTTACAACGTTAAAGAAATTCCAAAATTAAAAGCCAAATTTCTCAATATTAAAATTAAGGAAATTGGCTTTTTTGTCGCTCTGGAGAAGCGCCCTTTTATTGAATAATAAATTTCTTCAAATTGAGAAGAATTAGCATATAACGTTTTCACAGAGATGTTGCCTGAATCTCTTCCCTGCTTCTTCCCCGGCGACCAAGTGGTTCGGAGAGTCCTGTCATGACGTACCATACTTCTTAAAGTTACTTTCACACCACTATTCTGTTTCAATTTTCACTTCAGTAATATATTTCAGTAAAGTTTTTTATAAAACTTCACTTTCTTATTTGTTACCGAGTTGTTCCGCCAAACCGATTAGAAGCCCTTCGGTTCCACGAATGTAACAGAGTCGATACGAGTCCTCGTACTGAACCACTTCGCCAACGAGCTGAGCACCACACTTAGTCGTGAGTCTGTATACCATTTCGTCAATGTCTTCAACAGTGAACATGACGCGTAAATAACCGAGGGCGTTTACAGGAGCAGTCCGGTGATCTGATTTAGTAGGTGGGGTGAGAAATCGCGAAAGTTCAATTCGGCTGTGGCCATCTGGCGTAACCATCATAGCAATCTCTACGCACTGGGAGCCCAGTCCGGTTACGCGACCAGCCCATTCACCTTCGACAGTAGCTCGCCCTTCGAGTTTCAAGCCAATCTCCTCGAAGAAAGAGATTGCGTCATCAAGAGATTCTACAACGATACTGACATTGTCCATTCTTAGTAATTTGTTCTTTTCCATAGTTTTATCTCCTTATGTGTAAACATTTATTATCTAATCATCTTCATAAATTATTCTATTAAAAGTTACAAATTCCTTCCCAACAAAAAACACCTTATCACCGTTTACATTCAAACTGCGGTTTTTCGACGTACAAGGGATTACCTACATTATTAGTCACTGTCTACATTGTAATCCTCGTTTATCATTTCTGTTCCTGTTTTTTAACTTTGCAACAGAACTATGTTTAGTTTCTTACAGAATGAAACCAAGGCAATTGTTTAATATATGTATCGCCATGACATATGCAATGGATCTTTTAGAAATAAGATAAGCAATAGTAAGTATCACCGCACCAGGTAAATAAATAGCAAGATCCGAAAGCTGGTTCGTATGAAGAACTGTAAAAATTATAATCGAAATGATAGATGCAATAGCAGTACCAATATAATTTCAAGCATTTCTTTCTTCAGTTTTCATATCAATATCTAATTGATTTTCCAATAATTTTACGCCCTTCTTTGTAAGATGAACCGCTCGACTCTTATCCGTTTTTGTAATCCATCCCTGTTCAAAAAACAGTTTTGCTATTTCAGACCCTAACCAACCAGAAATATGGTAGCGTCGTTCACTCCAATCAAGACAAGGTTTTGCAAATACTCTCCTTTTTGTCTCTGCCTTTTCAATATTTATTCCAAAATTCAGAAACCATTCTTTCCCTTGTTCCGTTACAATATATTCTCCATCTTTTAAAGTTATTAATTCCCTAACTAGTAATTTTTCAGCTATCTCTACACCAAGTTTGCCTGCAAGATGATCGTAACAAGTTCGAGCATAACGAACTTGTTTTAATTGACCCGATTGTTTTAAAGAGCGAACTTGAACTGTTGGTGCGATTGTTCCTAACTTTTCAAGAACTTCCGCTACCTCTTGATTAGCAAGTCGATAGTAACGATGTCTACCATGTTGTTCAACTGTAAGTAGATTCCCCTCTACTAATTTAGAAAGATGAGAACTAATTGTTGGATGTGACACTTTTGCCATATAAGCTAATTCACTAGCAGGCAGCGCCTGATTATTCATTAGACAATCTAAGATGATTGCTCTTGTAGGTTCAGCAATTAATTTAGCTACATATGAGATATTCGGATATACATTCATATTTCGATGATACCCTAACTGTTAAATTGATACAATTATTTTAAATTTAATTGTAAAGGGGATTTTAAAATGAATGCAATTGATCTTAGTATTTTAAATTTAAAAGAAACGAGAAGACGCTCAGAAAAATTATGGAGTTCTCTTCCCAATAACTTTCTTACTTGGAAACCTGATAATGAGGCTATGTCCTTTGGTGAGATGATTCGTCATGTATGGAGCTCAACTTTTTACTATCATATGATTTTAAAAAACAACGGATCGATAAACGACATACAAATTCCGTATGATAACGAACCAATTATTTGTGTTAAAAAAGAGATTGCACTAGCACAATCATACTTCACTGAATTCATAGAATATGTTCAATCAATAAACGTAACAGAGTTAAATTCAACACTTATTGATCGAAGCGATGTTGGCTATCAACGATATTTAGGAGATATGCTTTTACGAATTGCCTATCATGATGCAGTCCATGCAGGTCAATTTTTACAATATTTGCGAATGATAAATTTGGAAAGACCCTTAATTTGGGATTAAATCTAGTAAGTATTTACAAGATTTCCAAACCGGCATTACAATAAATATTTTTCATCTAGGAACATTCATCAAATCATGATAATCATTTATATGAAAACACTACATTTCAAACTAGGATGGCAAACAAATAAAAAGCACGTGTTCGATTACTAATCAAACACGTGCTTTCAAAACAACTATATTGTCCATAAACAATAACATTTAAATTCATAAGCTCTATTCCTAAAACATCACGACCGAAATGCTACATCCGCCAGTATAGACAATGTTGCATCATCCATCGGCGGATTGTGTAAACCCGCTCTGACATTTAAGTAATAACGATGAAGTGGATTTTTTTCTGATAAACTTTTTGCCCCTACGATACGCATTGCTTTATCTACTATAGATATCGCCGCATTTGTTACTGCGTATTTCACTGCCGCTAGTTCTGCTTGTAGTGATAGTTTATCTTCTGCCTCATCGTACTTTTTCGCAATTTGATATAAAAAGACGCGAGCTTGCATAAGCTCAAGCTCTATTTCTCCAACTAATCTTCTAACACTCGGTAATAAACTAATAGAATGGTTTAAACTATTTGGCTTGTATGATTCCGCAAACTGAACTGCATAATTTCTTGCTGATTGTGCGATTCCTAAATAACATGCTGGTATATGTAGCAACCAGCCAATACCCTTTTGTTTCACTTTCCCGCCCAATACATTCGTAAAGAAGCGGTTTTCTATCTCCACATTTTGTAAGACAAGGTCGTGGCTAGCAGTTCCTCGCATCGCAACGCTATCCCATGTTTCTTCAATTGATACACCGAGCGTATTTCTTGGAATGACAAACTCACCAACTTCTTCTCGGCCTTCCATACTTGCTGAAATAATAAAATAATCAAGTACTGGTGCCATCGTTGTAAAAGTTTTCCTTCCATTTATAATCCACTTCTCGCCTTGTTGCACCGCGATTGTTTCTGGTTTACCACCACGCGTCGGACTTCCTGTTTTCGGTTCTGTTGCTGCCCGATTAAAGAGTGCACCATTACGCACTTCTTCGCAAAACCATTTGAACATTCCATCATTCCAAGAGCGATTTTCAGCTAGCTCTTTTACAATACCGATATGCCATCCAATCGATAATGCAGTAGCTCCACAGCCTTCTGCAATTTTCCCTTGAAATAAAACGAAGTCATATAAAGAAATCGCACTACCACCAAATTCCTTCGGTAACGTTATTTTCGTATATCCGATATCTTTTAAATTATTAATATTTTCATACGGAAATGATCCTAATTCACTTAATTGATGCTCCCTTTCCATGAACTTCGGAATCAATTTATTTATTTGTTCAATAATGAAAGATTGTTCTTCTGTTTCAACAAATGAGAGTGCCATACTATAATCTCCTTTATCCCGCTATTTGCGGGCAGTAAAACTCCCACCTCAAAATTCAGGTGGAGCAAAGAAGTTCAGTGGGAGTCGGGCTGCCCGTAAATGCTCGATTCATAAACCGTTCATTTTGTCATTATGATTATATGAAGCTACCTCTCTATTGTTTCACTATTCCGATAAAAATACAATGTTTTTGGATTATAAGAAAAATCCCTATAGAAAAACAGGTCCTTTTCTTATATTAATCCCCCTTCAATGCCTTTAGCGGCAAAGAGGTTACATATCCGATATACGAGAATAATTCTTTAAAAAAGAATGGAATTTCTGTATCTAACGTTTTATATGCTGATGTTGGAGTCGGTGAAGCATATGCCTCAATGTTAATATGTTTTGCGATTCTCATTGCGCGTTTCATATGAAGTGGATCACTTACAATCGTGTATGAGTGTATTCCGTTCTCTATTCCAACTTCCTTCGCATTCTTTAAATTTTCTTCAGTGAAAAGGGATTTTGTTTCAATTAAAATATCCTCCTCTTTTACACCTTGTTTCAATGCATATACTCTAGCAGTGCGAGCTTCCTCAAGCTCTGCTTCAAACTTTGTACCACCTGTAAAAATAATTTTCTTAATGTTTCCGTTTTTATATAGAGAAATCGCGTGATTAATTCTTTCCTTAAATACAGGAGATGGTTTTCCGTTCCATGAAGCTGCTCCTAGCACGATACCAGCATCTGTCTTCACATCATCATCCGTTTTAAAGCGATAACTCCAAATATCGTAAGCTGCATAGCTCACATACAAAATAGCAGAACAAATCATTAATAAAAACACTTGAAAGATTCGTCTTTTTTTACTCTTCTTATTTTCTTTCATTTGTAATTGCCTCCGTACATCATCCATACTTCTATAAAAAAACATTTATATCAAATCGTTTTGTTTGAGTTTGTTTAAAAGAAGGTATTTTACTTATTATATATAAAAGGGTTTTCATTTAAAATTGAGGATTATCAATTCATTTTTCATTTGCGGTTTTCATTACAATTTTAATTCATTAGTTTATTACCATACAACTACATTGTAACGAATTTTTTCTCAGAAGGGAATGATGAAACAAAAGTAAATTAAATAAGTTAGTGTTTTGTAAGAAAAAAAGGTATATTATTCGCAAATTACGATCATATACCTTACAAAATACGAATTATAGCTTTTCTTTGTGTAACTCTAATTTTTCTAACAATTCTCCTTTCACGCCTGACCATTCACTCGCAATAATACTGTACACAACTGCATCTCTCACATGACCGCTCGGCAATCTTCTTTCATTTCTTAGCACACCTTCTTTTACCGCGCCTAACCTTTCAATTGCTCGTTGTGCTTTTTCATTTCTTACATCCGTCTTAATTTGCACTCGTAGCATATGCAGTTTTTCAAAAGCATACTGGAGAAGCATATACTTACATTCTGTATTTATACTCGTACGTTGCACACTTGGATGGTACCACGTCTGCCCTAACTCCACTGTTTTATCTTCTACTGAAATATTATATAAACGTGTACTCCCTACAATCTTGTTCGTCTGTTGATCCACTACAGCGAAAGGGATTTGTGTACCCTTTCCATAACTCTTTATCGCTTTTTGAACATATTGCTGCATATCTTGAACAGTTTCCATTTTAGAGATTAAATACGCCCAAATTTGCCTATTTCCTTCTACAATCGAAAACAAAGTTTCGACATCACCACTATCCATTAACCGTAACTTCGCTCTTTCGTGAATGATTTCCATTTGTAAGCCCCCTTCTTTTGTTACTATAACATATGAATAAATATCTTAAAATTTATATATAATGATTTTAACAAAAAAATCCTCGCTCACATAGAAAGCGAGGGTTTCCTATTAAAGCACCAAATAAGCAATCGGCGTAATAATAAGCAACGTTAATATCGTTCTCTGCACGTACAAAATAATAAGTTCAGATACTTTTAACGGAATATCTGTCGATAATATACAAGGGATTGAAGCGGAGAAAAACAAAATAGATGATACCGAAACAACCGCAATGACAAACTTTGTCACGAGCGGCGCACTTACAACTAATAATGATGGTAAAAACATTTCTGCAATACCAACTGATACCGCTTTAGCAGCTAAGTCTGCTTCTGGTAATTGTAAAACCCATGTAAATGGATAAAGAATATAACTGATCCAATCAAATATTGGCGTGAACTTCGCTAAGACGATACCAATTAACCCTACTGACATAATAGATGGTAAAATTCCCATCGTCATAATAAAACCGTCTTTTAAGTTCACTGCAATATTTTTCATAATGCTCGGTGCAGATTTTGATACTTCTAATGCATCTTCCCAAGCACGTTCTAACATTTTTTCCTTATAAACGGGCTCTGGGAACCCTTCTTTCGTAATATATGTATCGGGTTTTCTACTAAGAGGTGGGATTCTTACGGTGATAGCAGTCACGATGAATGTTACTACAAGTGTAGTCCAAAAATAAACATTCCATAAATGCATAATGTCTAATGTTTTTACGATGATGATCATAAATGTTGCGGATACTGTAGAAAACCCTGTAGCGATAATGGCTGCTTCTTTTGTCGTATACTTTCCTTCTTTATATACACGGTTCGTAATTAATAAGGCTAGTGAATAACTTCCAACGAAGGAGGCAACCGCATCAATTGCCGATCGTCCCGGCGTATTCCATAAAGGTCTCATAATCGGACGGCAAAATGTACCGATAAATTCAAGCAACCCATATCCGACTAATAACGCTAAAAACGCCGAACCAATTGGAACGAGTAAACTTACCGATATAACTAGTTTCTCATACAAAAACGGCCCAACATCTGGTGCAAAAAACCAAGCTGGTCCCACTTTAAAACAATATAATACGCCAAAAACAACACCAACTACTTTTAAAATAGAAAAGCAAATGTCTACGATAGATGCATTCCATTTCTTCGTATAAAATGGATAAATCGCACCAATCACCATAACAAACAATGCATAATAAGGTACTACGCCCGGAACTGAAGTACGGATCCACGATACGATATGATCAATCATAATAGAAGAAGCTCCATTTATCGTAACAGGTACGAAAAACATAAACACCCCAACGAGACTAGCGAGTATAAACCGAAGAATCATACTCCTCTCTCTTCCTGTCTTAATTACATTACTTTTTAATTCAATTTCACTCAAAATTCGACACCTCCTATTATCTAAATATTCTGTATAATATAGTTTTATTCCTTCTTTTGATCTTGAATATTTAATCATATGAAAAAGCCTAATTTGAAACATATCGATCAAATTAGGCTTTTTATATACTTTTTAGATATTCTCACTTAAGGCACAAAGTAGAGTTTAAAATCATTGCTCAAAGTAGGAGTCTTTCTTACTATGCTTCAATATAAAACTCCCCATCTCAATTGCTAAATCTTCACTTTGAGGATAGACACCTACATTATCTCCATACGCGTGCCCTAAACCACGATAGAGAATCGTTTCAGTATCCACTCCTTGTTTCTTCAATTTAGCTGCATACGCTAAACATTCAATCATTAAAAAATCATGTTCTCCTACCGTAATAAATGTACTTGGATAATCTGAAGATACATCAACGTATGGACTTAAATACTTCGAATGAATGTCTTCCGTACCAAGTATTTCTGCCATCCCTCCGACCATTGCATGCATCATATTAAGCATTTTTTCTAATCCTTTTTTATATTTCGGAGCAATCTCATATTTATCTATACTCCAAGAATAAAACTCGTCTTCATAGTCACACATGTTAAGTGTAGGGTACAGAAGTAATTGCCCTTTAACGAAGTTTCTACCATCTTCCATATCTCTCGTTGTACAATACTGTGTTAAGTTCCCTCCAGCACTATCACCCGCAACAAAAATATTATTCTTATCACCGCCGAATGCTTCAGCATTCTCATAAATCCATTTTAAAGTAGTGTAACAATCTGTATGTCCAGTTGGAAAAGGATGTTCTGGAGCTAATCGATAATCTATAGAAACTGCTAATATATCTGTTTTTTCTACTATTAATTTCACAAGTTCTTCTACCACATCTGGTGATCCCGCCATAAATCCGCCACCATGAATAAAATATAAAATTGGCGCGTTTTCTCGTTTTGAAATACTATTATAAATCCTTATCGGAATGTCATATCCATCTTCCGCTTTAACCGTTTCATTCGTAATATTTATATCTTTCGTTACGATTGGAACGCTTTTAATACCATTAAACTGCTTTCTCATATTCTTTACCGATTTTTCAGAAGCGTCCATTTTCATCATATTTTTAGGCATAAACCTCATTATATTCATTTGAACCTTCATATCTTTATAAAGACGTGGATCCATTGCTCCCTTTTCATCGCAATCTGGTATGTTTTTCACTATTACTTCTGCGCCTTGTACATTGATGGTTTCTTGTTTTTCTTGAATCTTTTCTAATAAATCTAAGCTATATTTTCTAGACATTCACTATTCCCCCATCTCTTTTTTAACGCTTTCATTTTCCGAAAAATTATATAACCGTATACATTTCCATTTACTAAATAAAAATACGTTCCATGTACAAAATGTAACATGGAACGTATTTTTATTGTTGTTCATATTTGATTCAATTATTGTCATTTTTTGATATGATATTTTTTCTATACTGTAATGGTGTATCCCCATATTTCCCTTTAAACTGCGAAATGAATGACTTCACATTGGGAAATCCATGTTTCACTGCTATATCTTGTATAGAATTCGTACTGCTAATAATATCTTCATACGCTTTATGAAGCCTGTATCTCGTTAAAAAAGAGATGAAATTTGATCCGAAAGATTTTTTGAACATCCGAGAAAAATGTTCCTCACTTACAAAAAAGTGTTTCGCTACATCTTTCATTTTAAGCTTTTCATCATAATGTTCATACATATATGTAATTATCTCTTTTTGTTTATTTCCAAATTGAAAATCATTATCTTCTTTTTTTCTATCTTTACAGTGGCGCAATAGAATATAAACAATCTCATAAATTAAACTATTCATTTTTATATAACTTAACTCATCAAAATTTGTGACTAACTCCTTTAATTCATAAAATATTTGTTGGAGCTTTTCTTTCTGCACAAATGATGCTTGTAGAGTAAATCTATATTTATCAAAATCAGCATTTAGCTCTTTAAGAAATTCATACGAAACTATTAACATCATTACTGCACAACTTGCATTCTCAACTTTTTCAAATTCGTGCACATCTCCACTGTTTACAAAAATAAACTCGCCAGCTGATACTTTCTTTTTTTGCCCATTTACATACAAAAAAACGTCTCCATATATTACTAAACTAATTTCAATACTTCTATGCCAGTGTGGAGGGATATAGTAGTGAAAATCAGCCGGAAGTCTTGTGCTATCTATATATTCAACCATACCTGGAATTCTATCACGCAATTTTATTTCTTCATATTTCCCTTGCCTGACTTTCAATTATGTTCCCTCCTTTTTATTGCATAGTAAACGTCAAATAACTTCAATCAAAACTTGTGCTACACATTACTATTTTCATCTCATTTTATAATCATCCACAATCACTTGGATTACACGATATGCTTCCTCAGCTACTTTTTCATTACTATTTCTATTCGCATCATATGTAATTAACGCCTTCCAAAGCGCCCATCCTCTCGCTCTATCCCACGTTTCCTCATCCATCCTCAACACTTCTTTAAATACATTTCTACTATTTTCATCAAAAAATGTCCATGCCATCGCCGCGTCACACGACGGATCACCTACTCCTAGTATACCAAAATCAATTACGGCACAAAGCTTTCCATCTTTAACGAGTAAATTCCCTGGCGCAACATCTCCATGAATCCAAACTGGTGTGCGTTCCCATTTTGATCGGAGCGCTAAATCCCAAAGGTGCTTTAACAATGCCTCATCAAAAGCGTCTTTATTGTTTTCAATAGCTACTCTCGCTTCTTCATCGTATACAGATATAAACCCGCCTCGGTAAAAGTTATGCGCTCCAGCTATTGGTCCGTTACTAGAATCAATGGATTGCAATTCTAGTAGAAATGATCCTAAGTCCGCTGCGAATTCATGTAAGTCACGAACATTTTCTTTCGTAACTGTCTCTCCCTCTATCCACTTATTAATAGACCATGGCCACGGATACTCTTCAGACGGATGCCCTTTTGCAATTGGTGCAGAAATTGGTAAAGAAAGTTCCTTATTTAATATAGGAAGCCACTTGTTTTCTTTCTCTACTTGCGGTGCATATGCTGCATCACTTGGTAATCTAACACTCATCTGATCTCCTAAGTGAAACGTTCTATTATCATGTCCACTAAACTTTACAGGTTTCACTTCTAAATGTGCCCATTCAGGAAACTGTTTCTGTATTAACTTCTCAACTAAACTTACGTTAATTGGATTCATTTATTTTCTCCTTTTCTTTTGAAACTTACTAAGCCCATCCGTACTGCCCACATACTCAAAATCATTTTTCTTATAAAAATCATTCAACGTACGATTATGTCCCACACAATCTAACTTCAAGTACTCTTTATCACACTGTACATTTTCTTCTACCCACTGCAAAATCGATTCTCCTATTCCATTCCCCTTATACTTCCGTCTCACCGCAAATCTATGAATATATACTGAATCCGAAACTTCCTCTTTACCAAAAATATGTTCATCCCATTCATTTTGTTTAGGAGATGCTGTAATCGTACCAACAATTTCATCTTCTTTCATAACAATATACGTATATTTATTTCTTATACATTCTAATATTTCAGCTGTAGCCTCTCCTCCTAACAGATACTGCCATTGATCTACTTCTTTATGTTGTAACCACTCTGCTACTTCTCTTAATAGAGTAATAATGCTATCGCTCTCCTCTTCAGTAGCAGTTCGTATTGTATATTCTTTAACTGTATTTCTCTCCATATTGCCGTTCCCCTTTCAAATTACTACTATACTGACAAACGCGTTCTACCGTCATTTTCGTCTGTAACGTATTCAACATAAAAACCTTGATTCAGTGCGTTTTCATACATCAATTCAATCACTTTTTGATCTTTAGCGTAAATGTGTATATAATCACCGTCCGCTACTAATACGACTACTTCATACTTGCTCTCTGTGAACTCTTCATATGTTTCAATCTCTTCTAATACTTCTCCTTTTGGATACGCTTTTAAATCTGCAAAAATGAGATAATATATGTTGTCTTTTATTAATTTTTTCAATTCTAATCCACTCATTACCTTGTTGTCTTCTGAAAATAATTCTGATCCTAATCCATCAGGTAATCTGAAATAAGATTCCTCATTTTCCACTCGCCAATCAAATAACGTAATATCGATCGGCTTTAACACTTTCCAAAGTAGATTATCATATTCATTTGGAATATCTACAATAATTCCTCTTTTCATTTATTTGCTCCTAGCTTATTTATTTTCGTTTTCATCTCATACATTATATACCAAATTCAACTACTATATTTTGTCGATACCTATGTAACTTGTATTTCACCGCGAAAAACCGTCCCACTACTTATGAAACGGTTTCTTTCTGCTTATATTTAGGTTTTTCATTCAATTGTTGCACTGCGCTTTAAAATAATTTCTAATATATTCATCACATCAGCCATCATTCTTTATATTTACTTCGTCTTCACAAAATAATATAAAAACCACACCGCATGGTTTTGTTCATCAGCAGCTATTCTGCGCAATAACTCTTTCAAATGTGCATCCGATGTTTCATCTGAAATTTCTAAGTAAAAATCTACTGTCTTCTGTTCATCTTGTATAGCGAATTCTAATCCTTGTAAGTACCTATTTGGACATTCTTCGGTAATCTGTGGTTTAGGCTGCCTGCCAGTTAAGTTCGTATAAATTTGGACAAAGTTTTGGAAATGCTTTATTTCATCATTACGAATTTCAAGAATCTGATTTCGTTCTACTTGATTTGGAGCCATGTTAGCTAACTTTGCGTAGCAGCTTATAGCGCTATATTCTCCGTTTATAGCTTTTTCAATATCACTTATCAACTTATCATTTTGCCTATACCAATCATGATAATTCGAATTATACATCGTATCCCCTCCATAATTTCGCATAACATTTTATGCACTTTGAAATAGTAGGAGCATGTATACAAAAAAATTACTGCAAACACGAATACTTCAATCACGTATAACATATTTTAAAACCCTATCTATCGCTGCTTAATTTCCTTAACGATTCCTAATGATTTCATCAAAAAACGCTTCACTACGAGTGAAACGTTTTTTATCTTTTAAGCATTCAATTCCATTTTATGTCCCTTTACTGCACTACGCTTCAATGCAGTTGCTAGTATAACAACCATACTTACCACACCAATCCAAACGAGCACAGTAACAGGTGTATTCCAGCTTAACCCTTTTCCGAAGAAGAAGATCTCCCTGAGTCCTTCGATCATAAATTTCATTGGTAACCAAGAATAAACCCAATCTTGATAAAATGGCGCCAACATTTCAGGCGCTAATGATAATAACGGTGCCCCGAAGAATAGTAAGAGTGCGAATAAACCGATACCTTTTAGCCCAACTAATGAAAGTACCGCCGATATCATTAAGAAGAAGCTAAAAGACGTGATGGATAAGAACAACGCTGTCTCCGTGAAATTCGAAATATTTAACCCTACCATCCCATCTGCAATCCACGTAAGGCCAAAACCAATTACAAGTGTCGCAACTGCTCCAGCTACTATTTGTTTTAATTTTAATCCAAAGTTTTCTTTTCTTGTACGTACCGGCATTTTACTAATCGCAATAAAGATAATTGCTGCGCTAGCTAAACTTGCAATCCATAACGGCTGGAATAATGACATTGGTGAGTTACCATTCGCACTGTTTTTTCCAACCTCATTCACATTTTTCACGTTCTTTACAATAGGTGTTACTAATTTTGAAGCTTGATCTGTTGTTAAAGTAGCTCCCCTTGCTTTCAATCCATCTAATATTTGTGTGCGAACATTGTTGCTCATATTATCCACTACACCATTTAACATTTGCCCTGCCATAGTTGATGCAGCCATATTCATTCCTTGATTAATTAATATTTCTACTTCTGGTGAAGATGGCTGCGGTGTTCGTAATGAAGCCTGTTTCACACTAAATTCTTTCGGAATGACGAATGCCGCATAATACTCTTGATTATTTAAACCTTTTTGAACTGCTTCCTTATTTTTCACTTCTACCCACTTCACCGCAGGTTCTTCATCTGATTTCGCTGTTTTTTTGATAGTATCAACAATTGTTTGCCCCATATTCATTTTCGGTTGATTTGGAACTTCTACACCTTGATCCTCATTTACAATTGCTATTGGCAAGTTTTTTGGCTTTGGTTGAACAGTTGGGAATAATGTTAATGAAAAAATAAAAACAACAAGTAGTGCAATAACTGGTGCTAACAATAAAAGTTTGTTTTTAAACATTTTCTTTTCTCCTCCTTTAATTTTCGTTACAATAAATGAACAACGTGTTGTTTATTTATATTTTGAATTATATGTTTGAGCTAAATCTTATTCAATAATCAAAAATCGTGAATGTGTCGGTTATAAGACACTTTTGCTAAATGTGTTGAGTAAAATTAAGGAGGGACATGCTTTGCGTGATAGTAATTTAGATTTACGTGTTATTCGTACGAAAACGGCCATACGAAATGCACTAGTGGAGCTTATTGAAGAAAAAGGTTTTGACGCCATTACAGTAAAAGATATTACAACGAAAGCGAACATAAATCGCGGTACATTTTATGCGCACTATCAAGATAAATTTGATTTAATGACGAAATGCCAAGAAGAAATTATGCATGAGTTTTCTAGCATTGCCAAACAAAAATTCCCTGAAGTGATTGCCGATCTTGGCTCAAACCCTTCCCCAACGACGCCATTTGTACTTATCGCTTCTATTCTTGAATTTCTAAATGAAAATAGTGATTTTATGAAAGCTGTGTTAAGTCCAAAAGGAGATTTATCTTTCCAAACAAAACTGAAAGACTTTATGTGGAAAACACTATTTGAAGATACGAATGGGGCTCTTATTGATAAAGAGAGTTTGCTTGTTCCAAGCGAATACCTAACTTCTTATATGGCATCTGCTCATATAGGTGTCATTCAGCAATGGTTAAATAATGGCCAAAAAGAAACACCTAAGGAAATTGCTCGTATTTTATCAACTATCGCAGTTCACGGCCCGTTTTATGCGGCTGGTTTAAAGAAGTAAGCCAACCTGCATAGAAATATATTTTAATCAATCTGGACATCAACTAATTGCTTAATGAAATTTATGTTTCTATGAAAAAAGCTGTTGAAAGGAATCCCCTTCAACAGCTTCTCCATTATTAACGATATAAACGAACTGCACCTGCAGAATTATCATCTGCTTGTCCAACTACTTCAAATTTCAATCCAAACTTCGGTAATTTACGTCCTGCATCTGGGATTAAATCATTTATATACAATTTAGAATCATCAAACTTCGTTACACCTGGTAATCCTTTGTAATCATATGTTCCGCGTGTTGGAGATACAACTTTCCATGCTGGCGTCTGATTAAAGGAGAATGCAGCATCTGCGATTTGGTATCGTGTACTACCTTGAACAGTTGGTTTGCCGTTTAGCGTTCCAACAATTGCCTCTGGGTGAGAGTCAACAACCCCTAAGAAACCTTCTCCTGGATGAATACCAACCCAATTATCTGTAAAGCTAGAGTCTGCATACCATACAACAAGACCTGTATTATACGGTACACCGCTGCTATATTTTAATGCTTGGTCAGCACCAGCGTAGTTTCTCCACTCTAAATAGTAGTTATGTTTCTTCTTATCAAAACCGTTTGCTACAACGAAACCATTTAATTTTAATTTCGATTCGCCTTCTGCATCATCAGAGAAGACAACATTTCCATCTACAGTTAATGTAGCGTTATCAAAAGTAAAACCGTTCGGTGCTAAGCCACCATCTGTAATGTATTCAAATACTAGTTTTACTTTTTGACCTTTAAATTTGCTTAAGTCATATGACCTATCTACCCATTTACCATCCGTTGTATCTAGACCATTTTTCACATTCTTTTCGCCAATTCGATCGACTAACGTTTTCTTATTATCCTCTGTCACTGCATATACTTCAAGGAAGTCATAATCTGTTTCAATTTCATACAATGACTTGTAATCAAACTTCGCCAGTGTTGCATTTGTTAAATCAAACACTGGTGTTTCTAATGTTGTATAAAGATTATCGCCTTTTGTACTATAGTAATATTTCTTACCGAATGCAGGCTGAATACCTTTCACTTCTTTATCTGGTAAGTTAACGCGAATTAGACCAGGACGAGCTGATTTCGTTACACTTTGGTCTAAGTACGTTGCAAAACCGATACCACGATTTAATTTATCATAGTCTACCTCTACAATATTTGCCCAGTTTCCACCCATGTTCTTTTGAAAGAACTCTTTGTTTTGCGGAGAGAAACTCGGTGGCGTTGTACCTGCAATTTTACCAGCCCAGCTGCCGCCACTCATAACAGACCAAGAGTTAATTGGCTCCCCTGCTCCTGAATACTTCGTATCATACTCATCCGGAAGGCCTAAATCATGACCAAATTCATGTGCGAATACACCAACTGCTCCGTCTTCTGGCTCAATTGTGTAATCGTACGCTGCCATTTTACCGCCCCAGTTATCAACTTTTGCTTTTGTTCCTTCAATTGGATATGGTGTTCCAAGGTGCCAACGATGCGACCAAATTGCATCATCACCTAGTCTACCACCGCCTCCATCTTGCCCAACTCCAGCGTGAATGACCATTAAGTGATCAATCAGACCATCTGGTTCATTTTTATTGCCATCACCATTATTGTCATATTGATCGTATTCGTCAAATTCAGATAAATCAATACCACTTTCTACAGCCGCATTACCAGGAACTGTCAACCATTTTGTTACTGTGCCATCTACTGTATAACTACCACCAGATTGCTCTTCATAATATTGTTTAAATGTTGGTACTTTTGAACCATCAAAGAGTGTAAATGGCTCATTACCAAATAACATTTTTTGATAATGTTCTGGATTAAAATCATTTGAATACATATAACCTGGTACTTGATCAATATTGTTATGCTTAAAGTCAGCAAACTCCACCAACAATACAAGCACTTTATCTTTACGGACATCACCATTATATTGTTTTTGCTTCGCTGAAGTAGTTGGTACTTTGCCGTTTAATCCCCCTTTAACCGGCTCTTGTCCAACTACCGGGCCACTAGCAGGTTGATCAGCTTTTTCTTTCGCATCTGCTTTTGCATCTTTCACTTTTTTCAAAAAGTCAAACGCTTCTCTCGAGACACTATCCCCTGCTGCTGGTTCTTTCCCAGCATTTTCGCCTTTTTTCTTCTCTACGTATTTTTCAACAGCTTTTAATGTGTCTTCTTTCGACGCAGAACTATTAATTACACCGCGTTTCTTGAGCGCATCTGCTAGACGGTCCTCTTGAATTAAATTTTCATCAACCGGACTTAAAGATCCTACATTAGACGGCGTTGCCGCATAAACAGATTGACTACCTACCCCAAATGTGCAACTAAGCACTGCTGCCGCCGCAAGCGTAGACAGCACTTTAAAAGGCTTTTTCTTCATCCCTATTCCTCCCCAATATTAAATACGTTATAACGCTTATATAATAATGAAAATTCAGACAATTTAAAATATATTGTCTGAATTTGTAATATTTTTGAAAATATTCTTTGTTTTAGATTGATGTACATTCTAATTCATCAATGTTCATGGTTGCTTCTTGCATGTGAATGAGTATCGTAGCATGTATGTCTCCTTCTACGACAGGGGTATTCAAAGAAATCCAATTCATATGCTCATTTTTATTTTAATTTTCAGTTTCAGATGGGTGATAGCAGCAAGCTTACAATCATAAAAAGATCGTCCGCTATATTTAGTGGACGATCTTTTTATTTAAAATATAACTACACTATCTCAATATATCCTTCTGTTCCATGTACCCGAATTCGTTGCCCGTCTTTTATTCGTTTCGTAGCATTCTCTACCCCGACGACTGCTGGTAATCCATATTCACGCGCAATCACTGCCCCGTGTGTCATGAGTCCGCCAACTTCCGTAACTAACCCTTTTATAGACACAAACAATGGCGTCCAGCCAGGATCAGTAAATGCCGTAACTAATATATCTCCATCTTCTAAACTTGCATCTTCCATGTTTAAAATAACACGAGCTCTCCCTTCTACCACTCCAGAAGAAACAGGCAAACCTACTATTGCTTCGGTAGGGAGATTTTCTCGTTTATATTTACCTATAATAATTTCACCATCAGAAGTAATAACACGCGGAGGTGTTAGTTTTTCATATAATTTGTACTCATTTTTTCGTTTATGAATAACTTTGTAATCTAGTTTATTCGTGCGGACGACTTCGTGAAGTTCTTCAAAAGTAAGATAGTATATATCTTCTATTTCAGTAATAACGTTATTTCGCACGAGTTGCTCGGCTTCTTTTAGTAATGCCTGCTTATATATGAAATAGCGATTAATCATTCCGTATTTTGGGTATTCACGATAGCCAGCGAAATTCCGAATTATACTGATCATTCGCTTCGTCTCTTCTACTTTTTGTTTGCCATCTGCTAAATACTGCAATTTGTCTAATAACTCTTCTTCTCTTTTTAAAGCCTCCTGCAGCCCTTCTTCAAACTTCCGCTTACTAGCACCAGCTTCAAAATCTCTTATATTATTTAAAATCATCGGGATAATTGTAGTTGGTTTTTCACTCCAGCGCGTTTTCGTAATATCGATTTCGCCGCTGCATCTCATTCCGTATTTATTTAGAAACGCCCCGATTGCATCTCGAACTTTTTCCCCGTCTTTAAACTGAACTAGTTCATCTAAAAAGCTGTCATCTTCTATATGCTGTAAATACGCAATGACTTCTGGATACGGACGAATCACATCTGCGACATCCAATAATGCTAAACCCATTTCTGAAGTAATATTATTTTGTACAGATTGAGAAAGTGTGTCTGCTGCATTTTTTTCTCCTAGCCATTGCTCCATCTTTTCATTGATCCATGATAAAGCATTCATACCTGCCATAATGACAGCCATACTTTGCGGGTGAAATAATATTTTCTTTAATTGCTGAATATCTTCTAAAATAAAATCAAGTACATCTGATCCTGATTTCGTTTGAATACTTTGTTTTAACTCTTCTATCGATGCTTGACTGTTCTTGATTAAATCCGTAACGATTGCTGGGTCGTTTTCGATTTGTGGTTGCGAGCTTGCAGGTGGCATACTTTTACCAAGACTTTTTTCTTCTTCATCCGGTAACAATTTAATAAAATTATCTCGCTCTATTACAGTCATTAATGCATCTTTAATAAGCGGCTCTGATTCTCCTATTGTATTTAATAAAAATTCTCTACTAGCAGGTGAGGCCAATCTTTGTGCAACATCAACAAACAGCCTTCCCCCAGCTTGAAACCTCGGTCCAAAGGATGTTAACTGGAATAAAGACATTCCTAATGGCTTCAAAGGATCCGTCATCATTTGCTGGTGACCAACCGATACATACACATGATTTTCCTGATCATTCGCTTCTGGAATTGGATACAAAGTCGTTATCGGCCTACTTTGAACAATATAAAATGTATCATCAACTAAACACCATTCAATATCTTGCGGACAACCAAAATAAGCTTCAATCTGTCTTCCGATGCGTGCTAGTTGTAAAATTTGTTGTTCAATAAGTGTTTGAACTTTTTGTTGATTAGGAGCAATTTTCTTTGTCTCTGTTCCGCCTTCTTTTCGTCCATAGATGGCTAATTTTTTCGTTGCGATGACCTTTTCGACGATTTCGTCTTCTTTTACCTTATAATTATCGGCAGAAACCAATCCAGATACTAGCGCCTCGCCAAGTCCAAAGCTGGCATCGATTGATAACACCTTCCTATTAGAAGTAATCGGATCCGCAGTAAATAAAATCCCTGAAGCCACAGGGAAAACCATTTTTTGAACGACAACACATATAGAAACTTGATTATGATCAAAGCCGTTTTGCATTCGGTATATAACCGCTCGATCTGTAAATAAAGAAGCCCAACACTTTCTTACATGCTGCAAAACCGCTTCTTTTCCGATGATATTTAAATACGTATCTTGCTGACCAGCAAACGAGGCATACGGTAAATCTTCAGCAGTAGCACTAGAACGCACTGCATATGCATGTTCATTTCCAAAACGCGAGAGATAATGAGCTACTGATTCCACTACATCAACTGGAATTTCCACTGTCATAATGGCTTCTCTAATTTTCTTACTAATTTCACTAATTTGATCTCGGTCCTCAATTTTTAGTATGGCTAGTTGATTCAACAAAGTATGAAACACTTCAATTTGTTCAATGGCTTTTTCATACCCTACTGTTGTAACACAAAATCCTTCTGGCACTTGTATACCTTGAATGTTTGATAACTCCCCTAAATTCAATCCTTTTCCACCAACGAGAAAAAGCTGTGTTTTTTCTATTTCCTGAAAATCGAGAACGAAAGAACTCATTTAACATCTCTCCTTACTAGTCATGTGTTCTTGATTTTAGCAGTAGTCAATAAGAATAAACAGTCTATTTCGAACGTTAATTACATGATATAATTAAGTTAGGAAGAGATATAGAAAATAAAAATGGATTCACCTAAGCTGACTTACTATTATTTATTTAAGAAGCTTCTTATTAAAATATAAAGTTACTAAAAGAAAAAAGACAATCCAGACAGATTGATAATGTAAAAATATCTATTGAAATAAAAATAAGAACAGCCTTCTTCGTTGAATGGCTGTTCTTATTTTTGTTACCATTATTAAAAATTCAGGATAGCACATCTAATTTTGCTCAAAGAAAGAATCCTATATTTAGGATAATCCCTTCAAATAACTGTATCGCACAGATTACTTCGATTTTTCAATTCATTAGTTAGCAAAAAGGTTTTTATTTTAGTTAACTCTCTTTAACCTTCTATATAAATAAGCTCCTATCAACATTAATCCCCCACCAAAAACGGATAACCAATTCGTATCATGTCCTGTAGCAGGTAATATCTGTTCCTTCTTAACAATTTGTTTATTCAATGCGTTATTTTTAGTAATTTGCGAATTCACTCGATCTATTCCTTCACCTTTTGGATCTGTCACTTCTCCTTTTGGTTCTGTCACTTCTCCTTTTGGTTCTGTCACTTCTCCTTTTGGTTCTGTCACTTCTCCTGATACTTTATCCACAACCTTTTGTATTACTGTACCAGTGTAAAAGATGCCTGTATCAGCAAATGGATCTTTTACTCCAAACTCATATGCTTTCTCACCTAACGTATTCCATGTAATTACACCATTATTGTAAGTGCCGCCATCACTTTTTAAACGGATTTTTGTAGAGATTTCACCGTCTTTTTCATAAATAGGTACTTTCACTTCTTTATGTACTTCTACGTCCTCTAAAAAGACTTTTTGATTTTGAATATTAATGTATGCTTGCTTACTTAATTCGATAACAGGTCTAACGTCACGAATTTCATTCGCTACAAGGCTTAAAAACGTTAGTTTTTTCAACTGACTAATTGGTGATAAATCAGAAATATAATTTGCCTCTAAATCAAGTTTTTGCAAGTTTACTAAATTTGATAATGGAGTAATATCCTTTAACTCATTATTAGGTACATCTAATACTTTAAGATGAGTCATTTTAGTAAGTGGTGTCACGTCTTCAATTTGATTTTTCCCAATCCATAATTCATCTAATTGATTCAATTGGTCAATGCCCGATACATCTTTAACCTTATTACGCGTTAATACTAAATCTTTTAAAGGTAATGCATATAACGGTGTAATATCTTCAACTTGATTACCCGCTAAAGTTAAGTATGTTACATTTTTTAACGAGCTTAATGGAGCAACGTTCGTAATTTTATTATTTGCTAAATTCAAGTAATCTAATTGTCCCATTTTTTCTAATGCTGTTACATCTTCAATTTGATTGCCTGCTACATATAAACTTTTCACATTCTTCATTTCAGTTAGTGGTGCAACGTTCGTAATTTTATTATTACTTAAATCAAGAGATTCTAAATTATCCATTTTAATAAGCGGTGTTACATCTACAATTTCATTACCGCGCAAAGCTAAATGGTTCAATTGTTTTAAGTTCGCAAAGAACGACGGATCTGTTATCTTTGCATTAGCAACTGTTAAGGACTTTAAATTAGGCATATATTTCAATCCACTATAGTCGAGAATCTCATTCGTATTTAAAAATAAGTTTTTTACTTGTAATAACTCTTCTTTCGTAATTGGTGTATGTAAATCTTTTCTATTAAATACTTTTTTATTAACAAGTTCCCTTAATTTTTTGTCCGTTATCATATTTTGACTATCAATTTGATGATCTGTTTCCTTATCACCTGCATTAGAATTATCATCTGGTTTCTCAGTTTCTTTGTTATTTGCTGTCGGATCTGAAATTTCAAATTGAACTTGATATTTATGATCATATCCAATAGCAGGAATGAGAATATGCATTTGCATATTATATCTCTTTGAAAATTCTCCTATTTCAAACTGAATCACTTTCGTCCCATTTTTCCGCTTATCTTCTGACAATACTTTCACATCGTGAAATACACCTGGTTGATTTTTATCTTCTATTCTAAGATATTGGAAATAATCGCTATCTTGTACTGTTGCAGTAACAACTTTTTTCCCATTTTCAATCTTAACTTTGGGATCTTTTATGTATTGAGACACCATGGATGGCTCATCTTTTTGATCTTTATATATTTTGATTTCAACATTATATACACGATCTGTTACCATAACTCCTGCTTTATTTTCTGCTATTTTTTCCGCTGCTTGCACTGGGCTAGAATAAACAGCAAAAGGAATCGCTAATGTTGTAGCTACTACTAACGCTCTCATATTATTTTTTTTCAAAGCAATATCTCCCTTTATACAAATAAATTATCCCTCAAATAAATGATAATGATTTTCATTATCATTGTCAATGAGATCTTTTCTTTTTATTTCTTGAAGCCCACACTCTTAATCATATAACATACATTACTTTGTTCTAAAGCATTCGATGAGTTATTTCATTCCAGCCTTAATTTTTTCATAATTAGCCTCGGCGCATGCCAAAATTTTTCCTTCCGTTATAAAAATGCCGTTATTTTTTATTTTAGTGGAATTGATTATGGCTTTCCTCAAAAAATAGTAGCAACTGCGACTTTAAAATCAATACACTTTTAGTTTTACTTTATATAAGGTGATATATATTTGTTAAAGTCTCTCCTCTTATTCTAAAACCAAAATAATTGACTTTTGTAACACTAAATCCCTTTTACCAAATCCCCACAAATGGATTTTCAAAATTAGGGAACTATAATGTGGTATTAAAATAACTTTAGGGGGATAACAAGTGGATAATGAAATGAATTATGGAAGTGATTACAAGTTTATTCCGGCAACTTCAATTGGAAGTGGTCATGGCATCGAGGTATTACCTGATTTATTTTGTTACACTACTCAAATCGTCAACATCTGCTTATTCGGAAGTCCGCAAGCAAATGATTTTGTTTTAGTAGATGCTGGAATGCCTAAATCTGCAGATGAAATTATCTCTGTCGCTGAAGATCGCTTTGGTGCAAATAGCCGCCCAAAAGCAATTATTTTAACTCATGGACATTTTGATCATGTTGGAGGAATAATTGAACTCGTCAAACATTGGGATGTTCCAGTCTATGCTCATCAAATGGAGATACCGTTCCTGACTGGGCAACAAAGCTACCCTGAACCAGATCCTACAGTTGAAGGTGGTATGATAGCGAAAATATCCCCTCTGTTCCCTAACGAACCAATCGATTTAGGGAATAACGTAAAAACGCTACCTGCTGATGGAACTGTTCCACATATGCCAGGGTTTAAATGGATTCATACACCAGGTCATACCCCTGGGCATATTTCGTTATTCCGCGAAAAAGACCGAATTTTAATTGCTGGCGATGCTTTTGTTACAGTGAAACAGGAATATCTATATAAGGTAATTACTCAGGAACAGGAAATAAGCGGTCCACCTCGTTATTTAACAACAGACTGGACAGCTGCTAAAGAATCCGTCATTAAATTAGAAGAATTAAAGCCTCTGGTCGCTGTTACTGGACATGGGCTACCGATGTCAGGTGAAGTGCTATCAACAAACCTCAAAACACTCGTTCAAGAATTTGATAAAATTGCTGTACCTGATTACGGAAAATATGTGGACCGAAAGATGTATTAAACAAAGAAATATTTTGTATACTTTTCACATTCAAGAACTAAAATGTAATAAAAAATCAAAATCTTGTTCTTTGAAAAATTGCAACCTGTATATAGATGTTGACTCATCCTACCTTTGTGAATAAAACTCGATACTCTACAAATAATATCCGTAGTATAATCTGCTTCTTACCCAGGTTGTACTTCTTACCAGTAAAGAGCGGTCATTATAAATAACTGCTCTTTTTTAATTTTTTTACATAAAATTAGTTTCTTTATTCATACTATATTTAACCCATGAAATGGTTATACTCCTTAAATTCATGGATGTAACTTTCTCATTGCAGTTAGCTTTTGCTAACTGCTTTTTATTTATAATTCTTAAAACTTATACAACACTATATATCTTTAACCATGTACTAAAATTCATTTTTTTAAATGAGCTTCTAGTTTCATAAAAGATTTAATCCTCTTCAGTTAAATATTTAAGGCATCATAGCTAAAAGTAGTACCTATATAAATAAGATTTCAGATTTTCAAATTCTAATATTTTATAGTTGTAAATATTAAATATAAATTGAAAAAGAAATGTATGAAAAAGGAGAGGCCATATGCCTCTCCTCTATATCCATTCAACATATAAAATTAACGAGTAACTCCACCGCCAAGTTGTTGCTCAGCTAATGATACTAGACGTTTTGTAATTTCACCACCGACAGATCCGTTTGCACGAGCTGTTGCATCTGCACCAAGTTGTACACCAAATTCTTGAGCAATCTCATATTTCATTTGATCAAGAGCTTGTTCAGCGCCACGTACTAATAATTGATTGTTGCTTCCACTCTTATTGTTTGACATGTTAATTCACCTCCTTCTTTCTTTAATATGTTAAATTACATGCCAAAATATATATCTAATTAACTGGTAATTATGACCACGTATTTGAAGGTATAATTCATGCACTTTTATCCAAAAATAGTAGTGTGTAGGAGACCGAAATGCAACATACGTGCCATGGGATATCATAAATATGCCTCCATCACAAAATGAAACGGGTTACGCTATATAAAAGCATAACCCGTTTTCAATGAAATATTTTATTCTATATACCTTTAAACAATGGAGGAAAATGATGAAACATATTGTTGCTTTATTAATTAAATATACAGCTATAACTGCAGTATTATTAATCATACTCGGTATTTTTCAAGATATTTCAATTCCGAGAATATTACTGATTTCTCTTCTTCTTACAGGAGCTGCCTATTTAATTGGAGATCTCTTTATTTTACCTAAATACGGAAATATGATTGCCACCATTGCAGATTTTGGCTTAACCTTCTTTGGAATTTGGTTGCTAACATCGTTGTTTACTGATTTAGATTCCACTCGTAACATTGGATTTTCTTCATTTATAGCCGCTTTAATTATTGGCGGAATAGAAGTTTTTTTCCACATTTATATGCAGAAGTTAGTACTGCATAAAGACAATGAATTAAGAGAACATAATCCTATTCACCATGATAAATATGCTATGGAGATGTCAGATGAATATATAAATTCTTCCACAATAAATAAATCCAAACTTGAGGATAAATCTGGTAAACAAAAATAAAAAGTGGCGTTGGCCACTTTTTATTTTTGTTTATTAAGCTTGATCAGAATTTCTTACATGTAATGGCGGTGGAACTACCCAGCCTTTTTTCTTACTTAAACGTAGCAACGTTACACCTGCCTGCGCTTTTTTCATATGG
Source organism: Bacillus sp. EKM202B (assembly GCF_011066025.1). Classification (NCBI taxonomy): domain Bacteria; kingdom Bacillati; phylum Bacillota; class Bacilli; order Caryophanales; family Bacillaceae; genus Bacillus; species Bacillus sp. EKM202B. Next base: position 90,598 of record NZ_JAAMNK010000007.1, read on the forward strand.
AATTGTCCGAATAGCATGCCTACATCTTCTCGAAGACATTTTCCCATTACTTGACTACATGTCACAAGGCCAGCTGCTAACCCTGTAGAAACAGCAGCTGCAATTTCAACATCATTAATACGTGCTCCCGGAGGAATGTCTTCAATAGATGCAACTGGTCGTTCTGGAGGAGCAGGCGGTAAAGCGACCCCATTAACTTTTAAAAGCGCCTTTAATTCTTCTATTTCCGAATTCATATCATTTTCAATTAGGCTTTCTAAAAACTTCTTCAAGTCTTCATCACCTGTATGATTCATAAATACTTGATGACTTGCAATGGCACCTTGTGCAGCAAGAAGATAGCTCCAAATGTCAAATACCTCTCCGTAATGTAAAGGCTCATTTTGAGGATTTCCACTTAATATACCCATTTTTAAATTCCTCCCTTTCGAAAATATCATAATGAATATTGATTTCAATATTGAAATCAAATTTTTAAGTATGCTTTTTCCTGCAAAAGATTTTCTACTATGCATGGAAAACACCTTTCCAACACTGCGTGTTTATTGTTTAGGAAAGTAGTTTACAAATAAAATACCCAAAGATTATGAAAAAAATTATCGATAATCTTTGAGTGAGAATCCACTTACTATAAGGGTTTATTTTTTATAAATATACAAAAGAAATTGATTTAAAGATTTGCTATATTTTTCACTAATTCACTTAGCGGTTAGCTCTACCACCAAGTTGTTGTTCAGCCATTGCTACTAAACGTTTTGTAATTTCACCACCAACAGATCCATTTGAACGAGCTGTTGCATCTGCACCAAGTTGTACACCAAACTCTTGTGCAATTTCATATTTCATTTGATCAAGAGCTTGTTCAGCTCCTCGAACTAATAATTCATTACGACTTCCACTATTACTGTTTGCCATATTTTCACCTCCGATGTTTTTAATATGCTACGAACTATGAAATAATAGTTATCCTTTTTATGGAAAGTAGATTATGTATAAATGTTGATTTTCTTCTTAAAATAGGACAAAAGACTTAAGAAAGAAAAGCTGCTATAACGTACTTTCATAACAACACTAGGTATAGACCGCCGTTTAATAAAGATTTCTGTTTTGCCAAAGGATAAATATACAGTATGTTTTGAGAAATGATTCAAAAGGAGATATGAAATTATGAAAGCTGTGACCTATCAAGGACCAAACCAAGTACAGGTTAAACAAGTTGATGATGCAAAATTAGAAAAAAAAGATGATATTATTGTAAAAATTACTTCAACCGCTATTTGTGGTTCTGATTTACATTTATATCAAGGTAACATGCCTTTACCTCCAGGATACATTATCGGCCATGAACCAATGGGAATCGTTGAAGAGGTCGGGCCAGATGTCACTAAAGTGAAAAAAGGCGATCGTGTTGTGATTCCCTTTAACGTTGCTTGTGGACATTGTTTCTATTGCCAACATGAAATGGAGAGCCAATGTGACAACTCCAATCCTCATTATGATTCTGGTGGATACTTTGGTTATACAGAAAAATTTGGTAACCATCCTGGTGGACAAGCTGAATATTTAAAAGTTCCTTTTGGAAATTTCACTCCATTTGTTATACCAGAATCCTGCGAACTTGAAGATGAATCCCTACTGTTTTTATCAGATGTTTTACCAACAGCCTATTGGAGTGTAATAAATGCAGGTGTCAAGCGAGGTGATACTGTTATCGTCCTCGGTTGTGGACCTGTTGGATTAATGACACAAAAATTTGCTTGGATGCAAGGCGCTAAGCGCGTAATCGCGGTCAATTACTTAGATTACCGAATAAATTATGCAAAAAAGATTAACAATGTTGAGGTGTTTGAGTTTACAAAATTTCCTGATATGGGAGAACATTTAAAGGAAATTACACATGGTGGTGCCGATGTAGTCATTGATTGCGTAGGAATGGATGGAAAAAAATCATCTTTAGAGTTTTTGGAACAAAAATTAAAATTACAAGGTGGAACCCTCGGCCCTATTCAAATCGCTACGAAAGCAGTAAGAAAATATGGAACGGTTCAAATGACAGGCGTTTATGGTGGCAACTATAATGCATTTCCACTCGGTGCATTTTGGGTTAGAAATATTAATCTTAAAATGGGACAAGCACCTGTCATTCATTTTATGCCAGAACTATTTGAAAAAATAACACATAATGAATTTGATCCAAAAGAGATTATTACACACAAAATTCCCCTTGAAGAAGCGAGCTACGGTTATCAAATTTTTAATAATCGTGAAGATGATTGTATAAAAGTCATTCTGAAGCCTTGAGGCTATATCCTTTTTAATTCATTATTATTAATGATAAAGATAAGATTCCATGTCTTATCTTTTTTAATTTTTCAAATATACATTTCAGTTTGACTTAACAAATCCACGTTCTCAGGGCTAGCCTAATAATTATCTTCTCTTTTATTAAATTCTAGTAGTTAACTTTGATTACAACATACTTTCCTTTCTAACTTTCTCCTTCCTCTCACACCTAAAATGATTATTTTAAATCTACGCATTTTGAGATAGCCCCCATATGGAAAAAAAATGAATTACAGTATTGAATAACCATATCGCGGACATCATAACAATGTTAACTATCATAAAAAGAGGTGTACTTCATGTTTTATTATAAAGAAGAACTTATTAATATTATTAAGCCGGATAAACCAGATCCAGCTGCTGCAAAAGTTCTACAAGAAATATTAGGTGGGCATTATGGTGAAATGCGTACAATGATGCAATATTTCTTCCAAAGCTCAAATTTCAGAGGTAAAGAGAAGCAATATCGTGATTTACTTCGAGGTGTTTTTTTAGAAGAAATAAGCCATGTAGAACTTGTACAAAATACAATTAATCAACTATTAAATGGAGCTGGTGAACCTACATCAGGGAATGCTGGTATTGACAAAGCACCTCTTGATGAGGCAGTTAAGCATGCAAACCCACATCACTTTATTGTAGGTGCTCAAAGTTCATTGCCAGTGGATGCGGCTGGAAACCCATGGAATGGATCTTGGGTATACAGTCATGGAAATTTAATTAGTGATTTACTAGATAATGTAGTACTTGAATCAACAGGTGTACTTCAAAAGACTAGAATTTATGAAATGAGTTCAAATCAAACTTTTAGAGAGACACTTGCATTTTTAATTGTACGTGATAATGCACATCAAAACGCCTTTGCAAAAGCATTAGAGACATTGGGTGTTGAGTGGGGGAAACTTTTCCCTGTGCCGAACTATGATATTAATAAGTACCCAGAGTGCAGAAAGTATGTAGATATGGGATTTCATAATGCACAATTTAATTTTAGATTAGATCCAACAAGAATGGGAGAAATTTTCCAAGGTGAATCACCAAGTAGAAACAAAGGAACATTAACAGTAACTGACCCACCAAAAGGTTTTCCTGTACCAGAACTTCCTGAAATGCCAAATGAGCATAGTCCCGGATTAAAAGATATGGATCTTTAAGATAATTATGACCAATTATTTATCAATGGTTGGTCATAACCCTTTACATAGCTTCAAGTAAACTTGTTTTAAAAAGGAGGATATTCATTTGAGTACAATAAATGAAAAACTATCTATTTTTGCTTTAGGTGGTGTTAATGAAATTGGTAAGAATATGTATGTCATACAATATTCAAATGACATTGTAATCATTGATTGTGGTTCTAAATTTCCTGATGAGAGTTTATTAGGAATAGATTTAATAATTCCTGACATTACATATTTGCAAGAAAATAAAGATAAAATTCGAGGCTTAATTGTTACACACGGACACGAAGATCACATTGGAGGTATTCCGTATTTTTTAAAGCAATTGAATGTGCCAATTTACGCAACAAAATTAACTTTAGGCTTAATCGGTATTAAATTAAAAGAACATAAACTTCAAGATTCGACACAATTAACTATTATTGACTCTGAGTCTTTAATTGAGTTTGGACAAATAAATTTATCCTTTTTCAAAACAAATCATAGTATTCCCGATTGCCTTGGGATTGCTTTTCATACACCAGAGGGTACAGTAGTCCATACAGGTGATTTTAAATTTGATTTAACTCCTGTAAACAATCAATATCCAGACATCCACAAAATGGCTAATATCGGAAGTAACGGTGTTTTAGCTCTCCTCTCAGAAAGTACAAATGCCGAACGTTCTGGATTTACTCCATCAGAGCGATTAGTAGGTGGAAAAATTGAAGAAGCATTTATCAAGGCTCATAGAAAAGTTATTATATCTACCTTTGCTTCTAATGTGAATCGTGTACAGCAAATAGTAGATGCCGCTTTGAAAACAAATAGAAAGCTTGCCCTCCTTGGAAGAAGCATGGTAAATGTAGTCTCTGTTGCCTTAGAACAAGGCTATTTGAATATACCTGAAGGAATGTTAATTGAAGCAAATGAAATTAACCAGCTAGAGCCCGAGAAAGTCGCTATACTTTGCACTGGTAGTCAAGGTGAACCTATGGCCGCTCTGGCCCGGTTGGCTAGTGGAAATTATCGACAAGTTGATATTTTACCGGGTGACACAGTCATTTTGTCTGCATCCCCTATACCAGGAAATGAACGTAATGTTTCACGTATTATAGATAACCTATTCCTATTAGGAGCAAATGTTATTTATGGATCTGGAAGTTCAACGGGAATGCATGTTTCTGGACATGCATATCAAGAGGAATTAAAATTGATGCTTACTTTAATGAAACCTAAATATTTCATTCCAATACACGGTGAATTTAGAATGCTACATCATCACCGTCAATTGGCCGAATCCGTTGGTGTCAAGAAAGATAATATTTATGTTATCGACAATGGAGATGTTGTTGATATTAAAAATCAAACCGCCATGCAAACTAGGCGTATACCTGCCGGTAATATATATGTAGATGGATTAGGTATTGGAGATGTTGGGAACGCCTTATTGCGCGATCGTAAACAACTTTCTGAAGATGGCATGCTTGTAATAGTTATCACCTTAAGTAAAACGGAAGAAAAAATAATTTCTGGCCCAGACACAATTTCTCGTGGGTTTGTATATGTTCGCGATTCAGAAGATTTCTTAAAGAAAATTAATCAATTAGTTGTGGAAACTATCAACAAATTACAAAAAGCACATATTTACCAATGGAATGTTCTAAAAAGAGAAATAAGAGAAACACTTGGCCATTTTATATACTCACATACAAAAAGAAAGCCAATGATCCTTCCTATCATAATTGAAGTTTAAATTACTTATTTTCTTTAGTTATTAAGTATTGCCTTGATTATGTCTACTATTATTTAAAACGGCTTTTTCTAAATGAATATAGTACTACCTAACAGCTCGTATTCGTAATTTCAAGAAACCCTTTAACTTCTGGTAGTACTAATTCTATCGTTTAGAGAGTTCATCATTTTTCCACATTATCGTATCATCCTTAACGGTAATAAAGTGAAACTTTAATCAGTGGGGTTTTGTTCATCCCCCACTGATTATTAGCCTTCACCAATCGGGCGTTTACGGGATAAAAGCAGTAGGAAGTTAAGGATAAGATATTTTAGTATAAGTGTAGTACTGTAACTGACCTTTCTATGCAGTAGGCTAAAAAATAATCCTACTGCATAGAAACATACTTTAATTAATCTCAATTACATCAACAAACTTAAAAGTACGCTTAGTACTAAAAGCATCAGTACACACAATCACCTCTCTTAATGGATTAATATCAACTACTGTTATGTAATTTTTATATAAGTAGCCACCTTTATAATATGTAAGTAAAATCTCTTCCTCACCTAAATAGGAACATAACAACTTATTTTCAAGCACTTCTTTTGCATCCTCTGTTAAGATCGGACGCGTGACTTTCGTTTTCGCATGTATCATTTCTTTAATAACTGCGAATTGCTCTGGCATACTAGCGAACGGTTGCCACTTTACCATCCCTCTTCCTTTTGGCATATTAGCATTCTTCACGATTTATGTCCTCCTAATAATGTGTTTCTATATCTTGCTGTTGCGACGCTTGTGTAGGAAATCCCACGTAAAATACTGTTCTTACCAAACCGTGTTCGAATTTCATCCATAACTTTCGTTAATCGGATTTCTTTTTCCCTTTGTACAATGTTATCGAAAAGCGAAATTTGCTCTTCACCTTCATTAATAAGGTTTGTTAATGAGACACTTAACGATCTAATCGGTTCTCCTGTATAGCGCTCATATAAAAAATATGTACAAACATTGTACATATCCATCGTTACATTTGTTGCCCGATTTAACGTATGTGCCTTTTTTATTCCCCCTCCATATTCCTTGCTATACCCAATTGAAAAATGAATTGTTTGTGCATATTTCTTTTCTCTTCTCAACCTATAACAAACTTCTTCTATATGCTCTAATAAAATAACTACGAACTCTCCTATCGAATAATCCCGTAATAATATTTGGCTTTTCGCTATAGATGTTGTCGCTGGAACGTATTTCTCTGCTATTCTGCTAAAATCAATCCCGTTACTATGTAAATGTAATTCTTCCCCTATTACACCGAAAGATTGCTTTAAATATTTCAAAGGATACTGAGCTAATTCTCCAATTGTATGTATACCTTTTCGATTCAATTTCATTTCAGTTTTGTACGATATACCCCAAAATTTACTGAGTGGTCTAATACTCCATAACTTCTCGGGTATATCGTCATACGTCCAGTGCGCTATTCCATCTTTACTCTTTTTCGCTTCAATATCCATCGCTACTTTACTCAATAATAAATTAGGCCCTATACCAATCGTACTTTCAATCCGTGTACGTTCATATATTTCTCGCTTGAGCTTTAATGCGAATTCGCGCGGATTACTCGCAAACAAATGAATACTTGCAGTCATATCCATGAAAAACTCATCGATACTATATTGATGAAAATCTTCCGGCGCAACATACTGCAAAGCCAAACTAGTTATGAAAGTTGAACATTTCATATACGTATGCATAATCGGATTTACAATAATAATATCTGGCCGCTTCGGTATTTCGTACAACCTTGCCATTTTCTTAATCCCTAACGCTTTTAATGGCGGTGTTGCTGCTAATACGATTGATCCACTCCGATTTACATCTCCTACGACAGCCAATTTTGTATAACGTGGATCCAGTCCTTTTTTAATACATGACACACTTGCATAGAAGCTACGAAGGTCTACACAAAGAATAATACGATTCGGTAAAAGAGAATAATCATACAAGGTTATCACCCCCTAACAAGGAACATTTGTTCTTATTATATACGAACTAACGTTCTTTTAAAAGGTATTTCTATGAAAATTTTGGTTAAAATAACCGTAATTTAATAATTTGTTTAAGAAAAACATAAGGAATTCCCTTCTATATTCATAAGAGGTTTTTTCTATACTTAAAAATATAAATAGATACAAGGAGAAACAACTGAATTCTTCGTGAATAAGCAAGGTATTTTAGAACCCATTCTTTTGTATTCAAAAAAGTCTTGTTTTTAAATAGATATGTTCATAGTAGCAATATACTTATATAAGAAAGACTTATTTCGAAAAAAATACTATTTAGCAGTACTTTTTATAGAAAATAAAATATTATTGGTTATTTTCTCACCGTTGTTTTTCTAGTTTTATCATTCAAATTTAGACACATATTTATCTAACCTACATAGACTAAAAGCGTATAATTACATACTTTATAGATTTTTTACTACAATATCTCGAACGGACTATCATGAATCATAAATTTAATAACTCGAATATACTAATCATTTTCGATTGAATTCTAAATATTTAAATAATATAACGTGCATTTCTTTTAAAATAAACATTAAATAAATTAAAATTACAGCCTGTTTTTTGAATATTGAAGAAAGATTGTTTATCTGTATTTCATCAATCAAATCTCTAATTACATAATTTTGTACGAGAAAGGGATTGAATTTATGCAAAATTTTAATTTCATTTGTGAACAATTTGCTACAATACTTAAAGGGAAAAGTAAAATAAGTCAAGGTGGTTGTTCGGTGTCTTTTCACCGCAATTTTAGGGTGCTTGTTCAAGGAAAACCGAGTACCTATGTAGTACCCGTCGGAGTAAGTTTTGAATCGTTGGATCAAAATGGTAATGCATTAAATTTAGGCGAAATCGCTATTCTACAAGAAGAGACTCCTGCATTTATGAAATCAGTTGTACAACAAGGAATTATTGTAAGTGCTTTACATAATCACTGGCTTTACATGAATCCCTTAATTATGTATATTCATATCCAATCTGTAGAGCCTCCATTACATTTTGCACAAAAGTTAGCCAATTCTTTTTTGTCCTTAAGTAGCTATCCTATCGCTAATAATGAGGAGCAATAATTGGTGTTTAGGATATATTTATACATTACACTTTTCATATGTGTGAACATAATAAAATCATTTCACTTTTTACTCAAAAGAAAACAACTGCCTATCAAATTTTTAGATAGGCAATTGTTCAATCTATTAAAATAAAGTACCCTACTATTTTATAAAATACTATTCTCCAAACAAAAAATACAGATTTCCAATTCACTTTAGCCTTCTTATCTCATATATTCCCCTAAAGTTAGTTTTTCCTTGTATATTTTTTCAGCATCATCCCCTACATAGCGAATGTGCCAAGGTTCATACGCATAACCAGTTACATTCTCTTTTTCCTTTGGATAGCGAATAATAAATCCTGCACGATGCGCATTTTCTTTCAGCCATTTCCCCTTCCTTCGTCTTAGCAAATGATAACTCTAGTTCATTATTTATACTTTTAACATCCATCGTTAAGCCGTTTGATGTTCGCTATGTCCCGTTTTTTCAAAAAAAGACTCCCTGTACGTCCAGGATATCGACTTTTGTTTATTTCAATTTTTTTCGGCACTCTGCATCTAGACGGTATACCCATTGGCCACAGTTAGACTATTTCAAATCAAAAAAATAGATTACCTGCACACTAAAAAGTATAGCGCACAGGTAATCTAGTTGTTTTTGAGATTAATAAAAAACTAATTTATTTTTTGAATTCTTCCATCAATAATAGACTGAATTGGTTCTTTTGATTTTTTTATATAATCTACTAGTGCTTCAAAATCGGTTGGTCCTGTTTCAGCATCTTTACCGTTTTTAAAGGATACAAATCCATCTCCACCTGAAGCTAGAAATGCGTTCGCAACGACGCTGTAAGTTTTAGAAGGAATGATTTCTTCTCCATTTGTTAAGCGAATACTTGTTACTTTTTCTCCATTAGGCTTATTCGCATCCCAAGTGTATTGGATCCCTGAAATTTGAAGCATTCTTGTTATGTCTTTTTGCCATTGTTGATTTAAAATATCACGAATGTCTTGACCTGTTAAATTTACCTTTATTAATTGATTTCCGAATGGTTGAATACCATATATCTCTCCCCATGTAATATCACCAGCATCTAAGTCATTACGAATACCACCAGGATTCATAAGTGCAATTTGGGATTGCATTGTTGTACGCTGGGCATCAGCAACTAAATTTCCAAGAGTAGATTCACCAGCCGTATTTAGTTTGCGATCTAGTGGAGCAATAGACTTACCTACAACTTCATTAACAAGAGGTGCGATTTTTGCTTGATATTTCTCCATCTTCTTCTTGATTTTTTTATCAGGCTCTATGCCTTCATGATAAGTTGTAACAATTTCTGCTTTTTTCTCAACAATATCTTGTGTCTTACGATCAATCTTTACATCAACATCAGCAAAAGCCATACCATAAGAATTTGCTTGTACGACAAGTTTATTATTGACAGTTCCATTTACATAGGTGTGGCTATGCCCACCAAAAATAACATCGACTTCTGGATCAGTCTCATTTGCTAATCGAACGATATCACCATTTGTTACGCCGTTTCCATCTGTTGTACCTCCGTTATGCGCAAGAACAACGATAGATTTAACGCCAAGTTTTTTTAATTGCTTTACGGATTTGTTAATAGCTTCAACTTCATCTGTAATTTCTACATTCTTTAGCATAGTAGGCATAACAAGGTTAGGAACATCCGTTGTTACGACTCCGATAAATCCAACAGGAACTCCTTGCACCTTTTTTATAGTGAATGGTGGTAAAAATAAACGACCGGTGGATTTATTATAAAAATTTGCAGCAACATATGGGAATTTTGCTCCTTTAAAATCCCCTGTTTTCTCATGGTATCCACCATAAATAAGACGGTGCATTTCTTCAACACCTTCATCAAATTCATGATTTCCTATAGTTCCAACATCGAATTTCAAATCATTTAGAAATTCAATCGTAGGTTCGTCTTGTAATAATGCTGAAACAGGAGTACTTGCTCCAACAACATCGCCAGCATGTACCTTTAATGTATTCGGATTTTGTTTTTCACGATCACGTAAATAAGCCCCTAAGTACTCGATTCCCCCTGCATCTTTATTGTTAATTTTTTTTACAGTGTCTAGTTGCCCATGAAAATCGTTAATACCGAGCATTTGCACATCTATGTAGCGGTTTTGTTCTGTACTTGCTTGGGCTGAAGGGGCAGCAAATACACTAGTAAAAGTAACTGTACTTAATGCTAAAGCAACTGGAATGATTTTTTTCAACATAAAATTTCTCTCCCCTAATTAAAATCTGACATAATACGATGTTATTTTAATATATTAAGAGGATTATTTCTATAAAATTCTACTAATTATAAAAAATAATAAGATTTTATTGTTTTCTGATAAAATACTCCTTCCTCAAAAATGTGAAGGTGTAAAACGACAATTTTAAGTGGGAGATGAATATTTGTAGGCTTAAGCCTACACTTTTTGATTAAGATATAGGGGCCCCCACTCAACTTAAGAGACTTCACTACCCAAAACAATAAAATGTACGTTTCTTTGTTTTGAGGATTATTCAAAATATTATCTTGATAGTAATATATCAATGCATTTAAGAGACCTAAAAAACTCTAATCAATACATTTTAGCTGTTAAGAAGATTATTCAATTCGAAATTAATGAGTATTTTTCATGCTAACGTCTCAATATCAAAATTTAAAAATAAGTAGAAATTTCGTAATGGATGATTACAGTGGTGCACTACTCCCGCATTTAAAAAGATGCTCCTGGATTTATCCAAGAGCATCTTTTATAAAACTTTATTTTAACTTGTTTATAATTTATCAATTAACAATTATATAGTTGTAATCAGTCCTTTAAAAATGATAGGAGTGCTTCATTAAATTCTTTGGCATGCGTTGCATTTAGCCCATGTGGACCACCCTTTATTAACGTTACTTTAGAATTAGGAATTGCTTCATGTGTTAATTTCCCACTATATTCAAATGGTACAGTTGCATCTGAATCACCATGAATAATAAGGGTAGGTATATTAACCTTAGCTAAATCGCCTCTGAAGTCTGTTTTGCTGAAAGCAGCGATACAATCTAGTGTTCCTTTAGGCGATGCACCCGCAGCGATATCCCTATTGTAAATTCGAAATGGTTCACTAACTAAGTCAGTTCGATCTCCAGCAGCAAAAAATCCTTTCGTAAACTCATCAAGGAATGCTAGGCGATCACTTTTTACTCCATTTTCAAAACCTTGAATTGCTACATCATCTAATACACCCTCAGGATGGTCTGCTGACTTGTAAAGGAATGGTGGTACAGCTCCTGCAAATACAGCCTTCTCTACTCTATTAGTTCCATATTTCCCAATATACCGGGCTACCTCGCCTCCACCCATAGAAAAACCAACAAGTGTGACATTTTGAAGCTCTAACTGTTCTAATAGTTGATGTAAATCAGAAGTAAAGGTATCATATTCATACCCTTCCCACGGCTGAGATGATTTTCCAAAACCTCGACGATCATATGTTATAACTCTGTATCCAGCCTCAACAAGAGCGGGAACTTGATATTCCCAAGATCGACCGCTTAACGGCCAACCATGAATTAGTACAACTGGTTTTCCTGTGCCATGATCCTCATAATATATCTCAATTGGTGCTTGGTTTTCGGTTCCTACAGTAATTTTAGCCATGCTTCTACCTCCAAAAAATATTCTAATATGTATCCTTTTCTTCAATAATCCGGATGAATCTCATAACTTATTCATGCACGTTTATGTTGTGAACTCTAAGTATGAAACTCTATTGTTCCAATGCATTCATTTTCTCCTTTTGGAACAATCCCCCCTCTAATATCTTTTTCATCATAAAATACTTACTGAACATTACTCATATTCAATTGTAATAACAAAAATAGGTGACTATCAATATCGTTCTATCTATAGAATGTATAGGTAAAATCAATCTATTTTATAGTGAAAACAACTATAGTTACGACCTATACGAATTATAGATAATTTAGAATTGATTAACGAATCAGTTTTCAAATACTATAAATTTGTATAGCACTTCATATTCTGTGAATGCTGCTATAACTAATATTATTGGTCAGCTTAGTTATAAACGAATCGTAACAAACGAAGAAACTTATGATAGTATTCGACTATTTAACTTTTCTTCGATTACTTAATTTTTAGGAGGAATACATAATGACTGATCTCTATTCTCGTATTAACAAAGATGATGCTGTCGTGCTTTTAGTAGATCATCAAACTGGTCTTATGTCCGGACTAGTACGTGACTATGGTGTTGATGAATTTAAGAACAATGTTTTAGCTCTTGCTCATACTGCTAAGTTTTTTGATTTACCGGTTATTTTAACAACAAGCTTTGAAAACGGACCTAACGGACCTTTAATGCAAGAATTGGTTGATCTCTTTCCTCACGCACAAAAAATAGCTCGCCCTGGACAAATTAACGCATGGGATAATGATGATTTTGTAAAAGCAATCGAAGAAACTGGAAAGAAGCAACTTATCATCGCGGGCGTAGTTACGGACGTTTGTGTTACTTTCCCAGCACTTTCCGCTATAAAAGCTGGATATGAAGTATTTGCTGTTACTGATGCTTCGGGAACTTTCAGTAAACAAGTTGCAGATGCTGCAAATACTCGCATGGCACATAGTGGCGTGCAACTTATGAACTGGTTTAGCGTAGCTTGCGAATTACAACGCGATTGGCGCAACGATGTCGAAGGTTTTGGCAATTTGCTTGCTAGTAATCTTCCAGGCTATCAAAATATAATTGGAAGCTATATGGGCGCGCAGCGAGATCTTAGTAAACAAAATGCATAAATGTATTTCAAAGAAATGACTTTAAATCACTTTCAAAAAAATGGATAGTATACATTTAGTGCTGATTAAATCAGCACTCTCTTTTAAATTAAAAGGTATAGCAATTTTTTTTTTTACGATTACAGTTTTAATTGTTGAAAATATATTATTTTCAACAATTAAAAAAAGGAGCGTTTTATTATGAGTAATTTAGAATTGTTAAATCCAGAGAACAGTGCCTTAATTTTAATTGATTTTCAGCCTCAAATGACTTTTGGAGTTGCAAGTATTGATAGACAAACATTGATTAATAACGTTATGTTGCTTGCTAAATCAGCAAAAACTTTTAACGTACCTACTATTCTTACTACAGTTGAGACACGTAGCTTTTCTGGTTATTTTTGGCCACAAATTCTTGACATATTCCCAAACCATGAAATTATAGAACGCAGTTCAATGAACTCTTGGGAAGATCCAAAATTTGTTGAAGCAGTTAAAGCAACAGGTAGAAAGAAATTAATATTTGCAGCACTTTGGACTGAAGTTTGCCTTGCATTCCCTGTGCTTGAAGCAATGAAAGCTGGCTATGAGGTGTATGCAGTTGATGATGCTTCAGGTGGTACTAGTTTGACAGCACATAACGCTGCTATGCGCCGTGTAGAACAAGCTGGTGCAATTCCAGTGACAGCAATTCAAGTTTTACTTGAATACCAACGTGACTGGGCACACAAAGATACTTATGATGCTGTAATGGAGATTGTAAAGGAACACACTGGTGCTTATGGTCAAGGTGTAGAATACGCATATACTATGGTGCATGGTGCGCTTCCAAGCAGGAAAATATGAAACAAGAAGGAGTAGCTGTCGAAGAGACTTATACAGGGAACGCGATGGATGCTGCCGATCCAGTAACAACGATTGTTACATGGGAAATTCAACAGGGTAAAGAAAAACAGTTTGAAACATGGAGACATGAAATTGAAGCTGCCGCTACTAAATTCCCAGGACATTTAGGTGTAAATCTAATAGTCCCAAATAACGAATTCAGAGAGTATACTGTTATTTTTCGCTTTGATACGTATGAGCATCTACGTGCTTGGCAAGAATCAGATATTCGCCGAGATTTGTTAAAAACGGCCGAACAATTTCAAGTTACTAATCCAAGTTATAAAACTGAAAGCAGTTTGGCTTATTGGTTTGTTACTCCGAAAACGCCAGTCCCACCTCAAAAATGGAAAATGTCTATCGTTACCCTTCTGGGTGTATGGCCTCTTGGCATGTTAGTTCCTAAATTGATAGGACCTATCATAAAACATATGAATCCTATTATGTCCGCTTTTTTTGTTTCTGTATGTATAGTGTCCTTGCTATCATGGGTAGTTATGCCGATTTTCGGTAAATTATTTCATCCATGGTTACAAAATAATAGGAAGTAGACGAGGTGTGAATATGAATTTACCGGATATGATCTTATATAACGGAAAAATTACTACCCTTGATCCCTCTCAACCTGAGGTATCTGCTATCGCCATAACTGATGGTTTAATAACTGCAATAGGTGGAGATGAGCTTCTTGATAGCGCCACAGAAAAAACAAAAAAAATAGACCTTAAAAGAAAAAGAGCTATTCCAGGTCTGAATGACTCTCATATACACGTTATTCGTGGCGGTCTTCATTATAATATGGAATTACGATGGGAAGGTGTGCCTTCAATTGCCATTGCTCTCGAAATGCTCAAAGAACAGGCAAGGCGTACACCTGCTCCTCAGTGGGTAAGAGTAGTTGGAGGTTGGTCTGAATTTCAATTTAAAGAGAGACGGATGCCAACTTTGGAAGAGATTAATGCTGTTTCTGAAGACACACCTGTCTTTGTGCTACATCTTTACGATAGAGCACTTGTAAATCGTGCAGGGCTGCGTGCACTGGGATACACAAAAGATACCCCAGACCCTCCAGGTTGTTTAATTGAACGGGATAAACGAGGTAATCCAACGGGCCTTTTAATTGCAAATCCTAACGCTTCTATTCTTTATTCAAGTTTGGGTAAAGCTCCAATACTTAATTTTGACGACCAGATTAATTCAACTCGCCATTTTATGCGCGAATTAAATAGATTAGGTATTACAAGTGCCATTGACGCAGGTGGCGGTTTCCAAAATTATCCTGATGACTACAAAGTTGTTGAACATTTAGCTGAGAAGGAACAATTAACTTTGCGTATTGCTTATAATCTATTTACACAAAATCCAAATCATGAATATGAAGACTTTGCTTCATGGGCAAAAATTGTTTCTCCAGGTCAAGGAAATGATAAGTATAAAATGAATGGTGCTGGAGAAATGTTAGTATTCTCGGCAGCCGATTTTGAAAAATTTCAAATGCCACAGCCCGAACTAGCTACGATGATGGAAGCTGACTTAAAGAAAGTAATTTCTCTATTGGTAGAAAACCGTTGGCCATTCCGTTTACATGCAACTTATGACGAGTCAATCACACGATTCTTAAATGTATTTGAGGAAGTCAACAAAGAAATTCCTTTTAATGGTCTACGATGGTGGTTTGACCATGCAGAAACAATCTCAGATCGTAGTATGGAACGTGTTAAGGCTTTAAATGGCGGTATTGCTATCCAAGACCGCATGGCTTTTCAAGGTGAATACTTTGTTGATTTATACGGAAAGGAAGCTGCAAAGCGTACTCCTCCGATTTATCGTATGTTAGACCTAGGTATACCTGTTGGCGCAGGTAGTGATGCAACTAGGGTTTCCAGCTATAACCCTTGGGTCGCTCTTTACTGGATGGTTGCCGGAAAAACCATTGGTGGTCTTTCGATATACGACGAAAAAAATAAACTTGATAGAAAAGTAGCCCTGGAATTATATTCAAAAGGAAGTGCGTGGTTCTCTGGTGATGAAGGTAAAAAGGGAATCCTTGCAGTAGGTCAATTTGCTGATATTGCTGTATTGTCTGCTGACTACTTTACTGTGCCAGAAGAAGAAATCAAGAACCTTGAATCATTACTCACTATTATGGGTGGGCAGGTTGTTTATGGAAATGATGAATTTAAAAGGCTATCACCTGAATTGCCGCCAGCATCACCTAATTGGTCACCGACGGGAGTTTATGGTTATGGTGGTGCTAACCTAGCCCACACTATACTTTCTCACGATGCCCATGATCACAAGTTACATAGTTGCAGTAACCCTCTCCATCAACACACTCATACCATAATAGGAAAAGATGGAACTAAATGGGGTATTGGTTGTACTTGCTTTGCTTTCTAAGTCAAAACCACCGGTATAATGCCCGGTGGTTTTCTTTATGCAATAAGAATATGTAAAAAGAAATAGCAGTATATCCCTAATGGAATCTATTACTATGCGATAAGACCGAAGAGTTAATTGATTAACTTGACTTGTTTTTAACAGCCTTCTCCCCTTAAGTAAAATTCCATGATATTCCCTTTTGAAGCGACTACACCACACATATAAATCTACTTGCCCTTTAACTGTAATTTAGGTCTTATCCTAAGAATTATGTATCATTTTTAATTCCCACACTATAATCATTATTATTTCTATTATACTAATACTTTTTTAGGTTCATTTAACTTCTGCATAAAGATACGTGCTGCAAAACTTAAAAATTTATCATCAAAGTGAATAAGATTAATATCTTGACTTGGTGTTGGTTCAATAATACGAACTATGCTCAAAGTATCATTATTAACGAAGTTAACCAGTGAAAGAGGTATTATGGCAACCCCATGTCCATTGTATACAAGACTCAATAGAGAAATAGAAGATTTTGTTTCTATATTTGCTTCAGATAAAGATAACCCTAAACTCTCACAATATATTTTAATAGATTCACGACAACTACATGAAACCATTATTCTACTCAGTCCTACTAATTCTCGAAAAGAAACAAATGATGTTTCATTCAAAGGATGATTTTTTGGAATGGCAAGGACAAGCTCTTCGCTATACAAAAGGGTGCTTGTTAATGTGTCTGGAATTTGAGCACTACGCGTGATGCCTATATCAATATTTTTATCAACGATTTGATTTACAGCAACTTCAGATTCTATAATTTTTACTACGATGTTAGGATAATGTTGTTGAAACTTCATAATATAAGGTGTTAAATAAGTGAGATCCTCTAATAAACCTCCTATAGTAATTACCCCTCTTTTTACCCCCTTTAATTCAAAAATTTCATTATAAACGTCATCAAATTGTTGCATGATAAATTTTCCTTTATCAAATAGCAACTTACCCGCTTCTGTCATTTTGATACCTCTTCCAACTCGATGAAACAAGGGTGTATCAAGTTCACCTTCTAACACACGGATTTGTTGGCTTAAAGTCGGCTGTGAAATACCTAGAACTTCCGCAGCTTTAGTAAAACTATTATTATTACAAACTTGAATAAAATACTCTAAATGACGTAATTCCATTCTTGATACCCACTCTCCGCTTTATGAAAGATTTATAATGAAAAGGACGATATGTATACGTTAATATAACAACTTTATTCCCTACTGTACTGATTTAAATAATATGATTTATTCATTTTGTATTATAATACATTTACTACCACTTATTAATTTTTCCTCCTATTTATTTAATTTATATGTAATTAGGATATTACTAAACAGAAATAGCCTCTACAAACTTACAATTTCTGTGCGTAATATCCTAACTTTTTCAACCGTTTCATTATCATTTTTTTCTCAATATAGTCCAAACTACCAAATATTTGCCGAATCTCCTCTTTATGCTGAGGAAAAATAATATCATCGATTCAATACCTTCTGAAGTAATTGACGCATACATGACACGGCAGTCTTTAGGACATGGTTTTCACCTCTTCTTTTCCAACCTATTCACTACATACGTGATACTACTACTTGCAAGTAATGTTTTGTCTTCAAGTTTTTGTATAGGCTGATCGCCTTTACTGTATAGTAGCTTAAGCACTGCAAATTCTGTTGGATTAAGTCCATAAATTTTTATATCCTTTTCAATACGTTTAGTGATTGACTGTAATTCCCTTGATAATATAACAAGTAACTTTAAAGATAGGCTCTCATCGTTAATCAACCTCACAATTACCAATCCTTTACAAGTTATCTTGAATTCGAGATTTATTATATTATCGTCAAAATATTATGTCAATCATTCATTTTAGCTTTATCAACCCACTTATAATTTATTTCTCAACATATGACATATGGAATTAGAAGAAAACAATTGTTAATATATAAGTATCTCAATTACGTTATTTCTTTTAAAGAGAGCTTGTTTTTAATCGCAAGTTCTCTTTTGCCATATTCTAAATTGAATCCGGACAAATTTCAGATGATGAGTCTGCCCCCATGTATATGATATAGTTTTTAAACAAAAATTAGAGCCCTCCTACAAGAGGGAGAGCTCTAATCTTTCATATAAATATTCACCATTTTTATCATTGCGGGGACATCAAAACTTTAACTTGATGGGGATATGGTACTACCTCAATTAATAAATATTACAAACCATATATCTATGGTTAATATCTATCATATTTTTTATAAACAGGATTAATTAGATTTAAAAAAAGATTTCTTTTTCTTTACTCGTAATAAGTCACCTGTCCATCCTTTGAATCGCATATACATATACATACCCCCTGTTGTGAAAATAATAAATAAGAGAGCGATTAAATAGCTATATTTCCATTCTAGTTCAGGCATGTATTTAAAATTCATACCCCATAATGCTCCTAAGGCTGTCAAAGGCGTACTCACAGCAGTTAATACAGTAAGAGCTTTCATAATTTCATTCCCACGATGAGAAGAAACAACTTCTTGTAAATGAATCATCGTGTCTAATTCTTCTTGATACTCTTTAACAAGTTGTAATCCACGCTCTAATTTTACCTGTGTTTGTTTATAACAAAGGGTGTTTGTTAGGTTTTCTAACCAAGCTTCTTTCAGGCCTTGTAACACTTCTTGTATTAAGCGAAACACATGTGTGTTCATAAATAATTCATGACGAATATGATAAATTCTTTCTAAAACTGCTATGTTATTATGATGATAAAAATCCCATAATACATTTCTGAAATTGTTTTCGAAATAGTCAACCTTTCGTAAGTAGTGAGATATAAACATTGATAAGATAGCACATAATCCTTCAGCGGAACTATTACAATTTTTTACACTAAAAGAGGAATTATGTATTAATTTTTGAAAATCCTCTTCCTCTTTTTCTTGGACCGTTATCAGTATTCCATGAGCTACGAAATAATGAAGAAAGTTTTGAATTTTGGCGTCCTTTTTATCTTGATCATATAAAAACGAACCATATACACAAGTTTGACTTGGTGATAACGTATAAACATATAATCCATTTTCACAGGGAGAACTTATTTTCTTTACAAATTGAGAGAAATGAGATGTTACATCACGAGGGATTATAGAAGAAAGATTTTCAAGCTCACTAGTTTTCACATGATACCAACTCCATTTCGGCATTTTTAGGCATTCCATATTATTCTTCCTTTCTAAATAGTTTTATGTTTGATCGAATCATATCCGTAATATGAAATTTGTATGTAGGTATTCATGTCTTGGAGGAAAAGTTTTTTGATCAACTAAATTACAAAATAAATGGCATAGGAGGTCTTATTCTGTTAAAAGGAAGACCCCCTATATATTAGCTATTTTTATTCTCAATTTTAAACATTTCCTCTATACAAGCACTTTTTATCTTTTCTTATAAAGAATTTATTATATGTGGAAAAGAAGCTACATAATTTGGTACGTCTATTCAACAAACTCCATTTCGGTCGTTATTAAAATTTAGATTCATATGCAGATTGATTGGTGATGTCGTCAAATACTTGACTTCCAATAATGTAGTATCCATGAAGTGCAGCTTCTTTCGAAGCGTCTACCATACGGAAAGAAGAAATTTCACCTTGCATTTTTTCAATTCGTTTTTTGTGGAGATCTACTATTCCTCCTGTCCAAATAATAGTATCATACTGTTCTAACTTAAATTGTTCTTGTAATACACGCATGACGTCTTGGAAGTGTGCATCCAACTCTTTTTGAATCAAAGTATGAACCTGACTTGTCTGATGATTTTCTTCTCGACATTCATATCTTTTTTCTAATATTTTTGGCATGTCGTTAATATGCAAGTGATCACTTTCACCCGCATGATTCTGCAGGATATTCTTAATATTTTTCAAAGGCTTGCTACATCCTAGTTCCGTCTCATAATGATTTAAAATGACATTCTGTTTCATATCTGTCATTTCTAATGTACGAAATCCACCATCAATAATTAAGATACGATCTCGTTCCTGAATGATTCCCTCTTTTAAGAAATAGGCATGTAAAGCGACTGGTTGCTGAAGAATCAAAGCATTTTCCACCGTAATATTAATAAATTTCCCATCAATTTGCACGGAAGTTTCTTTTTTTAGTGCACGTTGTAATTGCTCATGCTGACTACCAAAACAAGTAACGGGAAGCCCAGTAACAACTAAAGGTAACACGACATTTTCTTTATAATCCTTTGCAATGCAACCAAATATTTGTTGTTTGAACCGTTCGCTTTCATAATAATTTTCTATTTCTTCATCAAATGGAGGAAGAAATGATGCGTCAGATTGATGTGCTTCATTTCCCATGTAGTATGCAAAATCTAAGTCTATAAAACTTACTTTTGTTAAATCTTCACTTTCAGCATGATTAGGTACAGGGGCTAGCGTGGAAGCTTCACTCTTAATCGTCACCTCAGAATCTACATCCTGTCGATATGCCCGCTTGGTAAAACCAATTCCTACATCAATCGCATACAGAGATTTCATACTTTTTTCCTCACTTTCTCTTTTTAGAATTAAATCTAAGCACTCTCTTCTTTCCCTTCTTTCATATATTTCTTTTCATTTTTCGTTTTTTCTCCGTCTATGTCCTTACTATTTTCATTTATTTCGTAATCCTGTTCATCTTTTTTCTTTTTGTTATTTTCGTTTTCTGTTAAATCTTTAATGGTAGAAATGACAACTGGTGTGGCTGTAAGCAGTTGTGGTAATGTTTGTTTTGCAACATTAGCTGCAGTTACAGAGAATTGTTTACTTGTCTCAGTTACCTTCTCTAATGTTTCCTTTATGTTTCCTTCTTGTAGTTTGTCTTTTACGCTTTTTCCTGTAGTTTGTATAGCTTTCCGGTTTTCTTTTTTTAATAGGGAGACCATGACTCCAGTCGTAATCCCAATCACAGCATATTTAAATATTGTATGTTTCATTTTCCTCATCCTTCTCTACTTTTATTTTTTTCAATGCTACAACCTAAAATAATTACCTTACCTATTTATCAGATGTTGCCAATCTATTAGAGAGAATGATAGTTTTGCGTCTGCCTATCACTCGCCGTTGGTGTTTCAGCTGTTACTAGGAGTAAAATTCTCCCTTGATCTAGTTTTTCTTCATATAAGTTAGCTTCCTCCTTCGACAACCCCATTTCCCCCATTTGATTTCGGAGTTCGTCCCCTTTTTTGGAGAAAAAGTTAATAATACTTGTGCCCAATCCTTGTTCTTTTACTCCAATCGTATTTGTGTTTGTATCATCCGCAATCCTTTTTGTTAGATGTTTGTCATGTGCTAAAACATAAATATCATCTTGGCGAATCCCTTGCAATTCTAGCTCTTTTACTTTCATAACTACTTCCTGCTCATTTTGATATTCATGAACCACCGGGTTTCTTTCATTCTTATTCATGGTATTTTTCCTCCTTTAGATTTTTTATTTTTTTATTTAGTTGTTATGTAATATGTAATACACCTATTTTAAAGATGTTAAACCTAAATTTTCAAAAAATTTAATACAATAGGTTATTAATGTTTTTGAATATCAAAGTGATGTCACGAGAACTTTGCTTTGATAAAAGTGTTACAAATAACGATTTGTTTGGAAGGCAAGCCCTTTATTTTATAGAAAATTTCTATATAGAAAAAGTTACAAAAGGAGTACAAGATACTTTTTTCGTTAATTAAATCCAAGAAAAATAAAAAACCAAATAACCTACCATCAAAAAATAAAGAAAACAGGTTATTTGGTTATTCATTCCGTAAGCTTAATGCTCAAGTTAGTCTTTTTTCACACGGTTAAACTTTATTAAGAAAACATTAAGGAATTTCCCTCTATATTCATAAGAATTTTTTCCTATACTTAAAAATAAGTAAATTAACAAAAGGAGAAACAATCATGAAGAAATTTTTACTTTGCATATTAGGAATAGGCCTCCTTATATACTTACTACCGTTCATATTACGCGGGGATTTGGACCGATTTAATCCACTTGCTGAAGAAAAACATGTATATGCCGTTGCGAAAGGGTATGGTGTTCCAGATTACCATCATAAAGGAAGAGCTATATACTCACTAAAAGGTATTGATGAATCCGGGAATGAGATAGAATATACAGTAGGAACAAACACTCCTAATGATTTTATAAGAAAAACGTACTTAAAGGTTCATGTGAAAGGCAAGTATGTCTATTCTTACGACGTTATTTCTGAAAAGGACATTCCGGAGAAACTAAGAGGGAAATTGGAGATAGAAGTTAAATAAAAGAGCCCACTCGTATGAGTTGGCTCTTTATTACCTCTCCCGTCTATCATTGTTTTAACAACCATTCTTCCATTACTTTAACTGTTTCATCTTGTTGTGCTTTTGACGTAATTAAGCTAGCATTATCACCTTTTTGCTCGCCATACATGCCGAAATTAGCATGATTCCCCCCTTTTATCATGTGCATAGTTGTATTCTTTGACATTAACTTTTTATTGTTCTCTATTTTTTCTACAGTTGCTAAAGCATCTACTTCTCCATAAATAGATAACATTGGAATCGATTTGGTAGAGAAATCATCTGCGGGATAAGAACCTAAGAAAATGATTCCGTCTACCTTTTCTTCATGCTGAAAAGCATATTTAGAAATCATAGCTCCGCCCATTGAATGCCCTGCAACATACCATTTCTGAACTTCAGGATACTGTTCCATTACACTGTCTACTGCATTGATTCCAAGTATCGCTAAATTTAATGGTAACTTAGGCATTACTACAAAATGCCCATCTTTTGCAAGAGCTTCTCCTAAATAACTATAAGCTTCAGCTTCTACTTTAGCTCCTTGATAAAAAATAACTCCTATTTTAGCATCTTTCTCTCCAAAAACTATATTCTCTTCATCTTTTTTATTATCTACTAGAGACAAAGCCTCTTTCGTTGGTTTATAAGTAAACTGAGACCAAGTCAAAAAAGTAATACTTCCGATAATTAAAATACCTAATACAGAGTACAGAACAATTTTTATCCATTTCTTCACATATATGACCTCCCTAAGATGTGTATATTCTATACTTTAGATTATCATTAATAAAGTGAAAATTTAATCAGTGGGGGTTTTATTCATCCCCCACTGATTATCAGCCCTCACCAATCGGGCTTTTACGGGCAGCCCGATCCCCACCTAACTTCTTTGCTTTCGCTGAATTTTGAGCTGGAGGTCTTACTGCCCGTTAATGCGGGATAAACATAAAAACTCGAGCATTTTTATTATGCTCAAGTTTTCATTTACGTCTTTAATTTATACTATAAATTGTCCAAGATAAATATGTAGCAAATGCAGCCCATAAAAAATATGGGATTAGCAACCATGCCGATACTTTAGATAAATTGGAAGAAAACATAATGAGAAGTAACGTAGTAATAGCGACTAGTAAACAATCTACTGTTGCTAAAAACAAATTCTTTTGGCTAAATTGAAAGTAGCTGAACGCTTGATTGAATATATAATTTAAAAAGAATAAAAACCAAAATGTTTTTGGCTTGAATCCATAGTTGTTGTAAATAATTGCAACTGATAATGCAATAAGTCCAAATAATACAGCCCATATCATTCCGATTGTCATACCAGGAGGTGTCCAAGACGGCTTTTCTAACGCATTATACCAAGTACGATCAATAGGGAATAAAACACTAGAAACATAAAACAAACCATATGTTAGTAAGAACACTATAATGCTAGATTTTTTCATAAACATTCTCCTTTTTTACTAGAAGGTTTTAGAAACTCTATATGATTCGTATGTTCTTTCAATGAATACAACTTTAATACACAAATAGACATTCTTATACTTTTCATTATACCCTTTACATATCAAATTCATATTGACTCGTGTATTTTATATAAATTCTTTCATACTTTTATATGCACAAAGTGCTCTCTCCCGCGCTGCCTTATGATCAACAACTGGCAAAGGATATGTATGACCAAGCTGTATATTGGCCTTTTGTAAAATATGCTCAGGTGCTTCCCACGGCTTATGTATATATTTATTCGGTATATCTCTTAATTCTGGCACCCATCTTCTTATATACTCCCCATTTTTATCAAACTTTTCTCCTTGTGTAATCGGGTTAAAAATACGAAAGTATGGTGATGCATCCGCTCCACTTCCAGCAACCCATTGCCACCCCATTGTATTATTTGCAATATCAGCATCTAATAGTGTATCCATAAACCATTTTGCTCCTTCTTGCCATGGGATTAATAAATGCTTTACAAGAAAAGAAGCTACAGCCATTCTTGCTCGATTATGCATAAAACCTGTTTGCCACAGTTCCCGCATTCCCGCATCAATAAACGGATAACCAGTTTCACCTTTCTGCCATACTGTTAATAACTCACCTTCATTATTCCACGGAAAATGTTCAAAGCTCTTATTAAGAGGTTTATATACTGTAAACGGATAATGATATAGTAAATAATAAGAAAACTCTCGCCAAATTAATTGACGTATAAAGCTATTCACTTGTTTTTCAAAAAGACTACATTGTCTTTCGGTACTTTTATTTATTAAGTAATGATACATCAACCTCACTGATATTTGACCAAATGAAAGATAAGGTGCCAACATCGAATGAGCATTTTGATTTGGAAAATCTCTTCCTTCACTATAAGAGGCTAATTTGCTAGAGAAAAATTTCTTACATGTTTTGTATGCCCCTTCTTCTGTAGGCTCCCATATTGATTCAATATGAGATGTCCACGGTATAGTAGGCAGCAAGTGTAATTCTGAAACAGATAAGCTTGCTGGTAAAGAGTTTCCTCCCTTTATACTCTGCACTTTACTAATAGGTTTAGGTATTATCTGCTTTTGAAATGCATTATAAAAAGGCGTAAACACCTTATATTCAGTGTTATCTTTCTTTTTAATAATCCACGGTTCTAATAATAAATGCGAATTAAATTCCTTACAGATAATACCTTTATCCTCTAACATCATTTTCATTTTTTGATTAGATTGTAATCTGTCCGGATCATAACAAATATTCCAATATACAGCCGTTATACGTAATTGTTCTATGAGAGAACGTATTTCTTCCTCCGTACGTCCTTTACGAATTATTAAAGTAGAGCCCAATGCCTCAAGTTGCTTCTTTACATCTATTACAGCATGGTGCAACCACCACTTTGATGCACTTCCCATTGAAAAAGTTTCGTCATGTACATATACCGGAACAACCTCACCGGACTGAGCAGCTTCAAATAAAGCTGGGTTATCATATAAGCGAAAATCTTTTTGAAACATAACAATAATTTTGTTTTGCATAACTATCCCTTCTAATTCTTAAAACATATTAAATTTTATTATATAACAGTAATTTATACCTAAGAATTTATTTGTCCCTAATAGATTAGTTAATGTATTCAACTACTTTATTAGCAGAAACTTTTGCAACCGTTTCTTTTCCACCTGTTCTATCAATCATGAAACCATGAACTTTAATATCAGAAGGTACTAACGGATGCTGACGAATCATATCTATACTCTTCTTAATATTTTCACTAACATTTTCTTGTCCACTTAGCCATGCATTCAGGCTACCACTTGAAAATTCAGGCATGCAATGTTTAAAGAGATAGTCTAATTCTATATTATCTTTTATGAAATCATGTTGAGTTTGTAGATTAACTGAAGAAGTTTCTTTATCCTCTATTCCTACAACAAAAATTTCTTCAACATTTTCTTGATAAATAGCAATAATAATAGATCTCATTATATCTCCATAAGGATGTACAATTACAGAATCGTAGCTGTGTATAGTCAACATGTTTTCTTGTTGAATGTTAGTTACTTGTTGGATAATAGGCTCTATTCCATGTTCAATGTCTGTTAACAATAAAACTTTTTTATTCTTTGAATTCATATGGAGCACTCCTTCTTCATTATTGTATTTATGAAATTTTTAAGCTAGTAACAATAGTTGATTATGCATTGCATGATTGTTACCAGTTTTTCCAGCGTCCCTCTGGATCAATACTTGCAAGTCTAACCCATCTATTTTGAACTTTTTCTCGAAATGCGAAATCATTATTTAGCAAACGCTCTATATATTCAATAGGCGCTTGAATTACAATTAGTAAACGAAGTGGTGAATGATACGTCTCACTATCTGACTGCATAACGGATTGCCAAGGTAAGCCTGGCAACAAATCACTTGCATTTCCCTGCATAACACCGAGACCTGCCGTTACGGTTTGTGTTGTTTTGTTTCCACTACCATAATAATGTGGAGCTACAGTTGAAGCGTAATATTGTAGATTTATCCACTGAGCTACTGTTCCTGGTCCTGCAATAATGTTAGCTAATATATCGCCACTTTCATCCTGTTTCCAATCATAATTATGGAGGAAAGCCCTACCTTCTAAATCACAATCCTGAGTTAATTCTCGTTGCCCGATAATAAAAGATGCATTACGGGCTAATCCCCATTCTGGACGTATTTCACTCCAATCTTCTGCAAATCGATGTGCCTCTTTACTCGCATTTTTTATTTTCGTTTTAAAATTTGGTAATTGCGTTAAACGCTCTCTATTTGCATGTTGGCTCACATTTGGCATAATCGACTCGATACAATCAAATGCTTCTTGTGCAGTTTCCGAAAGTTCTGGGACGTAAATCCATTCCAATTCGTCCACTGTTGTTTTATGTTCAGCTGCTGCAAAAATGGTATCCTCAGGAATTTTAATACCTTCAGCAAACAACGCCTCTCGCACTTCTGGCAGATTGCATAAAGTAGCAAAAACTCTTGCATTGAATCCTCCTGCTGCTCCGCCACAAGCACCACACTCAAGTGCTGCAGCATAAGGGTTGTTCGTACTTTGACTACTGTGTCCGCACATTACAACTAAAGGAGCAAATTTTTCTGTCAGTCCCACCATTTTTAAAGCTTGACGCACATAGTTCACTTTTTCTTCTTTCGTAAAACCGATAGGTATCTCACCTTTTGTGTCACGAACATGATTAAGCGAGAATGTTGTATCAGGTTTTTGTAACATAGTTTTACGAAGGTTACGAATGAAACCACCAACTCCTCTTGGGACAAAGCTTCTTGTCACCATCTGTAGACCAAGTAATGGACCACTTAACTCAGGTAGCGCCATACTTGTTAGTACGTTCTGTTTCATCGTTTTAAATGTATAACGCACCGAACTACCTATCCTCTTACGTTGCTCATAAGATTTAAGTTCATTTTCATTTGTGAGCTCTTTTATTTGATGTTTCGGTTTGAGTATAACTGGCAAAGAAGGATGGTTTTTATTATTATTACTACCTAGTTCACTAGTTGCAATTGGTAATCCAAAGAAACCAGCTATTCCAAATGTTTCAAACGGACCTAATTTTTCAAGGTGGCGACGAAACGGTTCTGAACGTACATCAATACAGAATGCTAATTGAGCTAATACACGCTTTTTATCATTAGTTGCACATTGTTTAGAAGCAATCTTCTCCCTTAATTGCTCTGCATGCGTCTGTTCCCAAGCTTCGAGCCAAAGTTTCCTGCGAATATTTTCATCAAAACGATAAGCGAATACTAATAATTCACTTTGTTCAGCAGCAGACATTTGTAACCATTCCTCTATTGAAATATTCCCCCAATAGATCCAAGAAGCTATAAGTGGGACGATCGAAACTTTTTTCTCAACCTTTTGATTTTTTAAAGGTAAATAAGGTTTTGCAATAGCCAGCTCCATAGAAATTCGAACTGCTAAATATTCTATGAGAAGTTCCTGTTCCTGAATTGATTGTTGTGAGCGCCATCGTATCATTCCTGCCCACCCAGGCAAAGAAAGTAAGTGCCCTTCAAGGTAAGCTTGTATATTAGATTCAGAAATTCCTAGTTCAGATAATGCTCTCGCTAAAGCTACTTCGGCATCTTGTGGCCAATCTTTTACAACTTTACGCTCATTTTTACTGAGCGCTGGATCAAATTTAATAAGGTGGTGCCATGCACGATAAAAACCTTTCTCTCGATTTGGCATCTTCCAACTTGATCCGGAGTCATCAAGATATAATTTACACCATTTAATGATATGATAATTAAGAACATCAGATAGGTTTTCACTATTTTGATTCTCTATAAGCGAACTTATTGGCTGCATAACAGAGGCTTTCATACTTGCTGTATTTATATAACTCATTTCTTCTGCCAATTTATTTACTTCTGGCGATGATAATAGACTAGAAGGTAATTTTTCTAACTTTAAAGCGGCTTGGCAAAATCGCTCTGCTTTCTCTCGCGGGATATGAAAAGATTGTGAATCCAGCCAACGAGACAAACTCATTTGTAAAAAAGATTCCTCAATCTCACCTTTCGCTTTTGCCGAATGAATCATGGAGGCACTAGGATAAATATCCACATTACGACCTTCTTTTAACCAATTCGCGACTTGTTCAAATGATTGCTTTTCAAGTCCCATCCAAGGGTGGTGAGCTGCAAACGTAGAGATAGGCCAAAGTGGTGCAATCACTCGGCTAGCAGATGCAACTAAATCATTTATAGTATTTTCTTGCATATCAATGTTTGTATCTTTCTTTAATATTGATGGTATGCTCATCACGAATTACCTCCCTTTGATACATAATGTTTCAGATAGCTTGGGTGACTTTCTACTGACTTTCGTCTCGCCTCACCTACTCGAACTAACCAAAGATAAAGTACAGCGAATAAAGTAGAAGATTGATGACGAGTAACGAAAGTACTAATAACACTACTAAATAGTAAAATACATATAACAAAGATAACGGCTGAAGCTGAAGATTGAACACTTTGATAAATATCAGTATGCAACCATTTATAAAGAGAATTATGAACAGTAAAGTAAATGAGAGAGAATCCAATCAAAACAATTAAGCCAGCAATTCGTCCCATTCTTCCCTCTCCAAAAACAACAAGCTGTTTCCATGAAAAGTATAGTGACCACCCTAATATTAACGCACTAACTAGTTGATACCCCTCTCCAGAAGTCATAAACCAGAAAGTAATTGCTATAAATAATCCTAAAACACGCCCGACTATAATCCATAAATTGGACATCTTTTCATTAGACTGCTTCACTACCCCAAAACGTTCTACTGAAGAACCAGCTTGTAAAAACAGTGTAGCTTTAAACAAACCATGTAAAATTAAATGAATAACAGCCGCTAAATAGGCTCCTAATGCACATTGAATAAGCATAAATCCCATTTGCGCAATAGTTGAACCTACTAGCTGACGTTTATAATCAACTTGGACTAAACTAATTCCTGTACCTATTAAGACAGAAATACTAGAGAAAATTAGTAAAATGATTTGTGCAATATCATCATGAAAAAGAGGTGAAAATCTAGTTAACATGATACCGCCAGCATTTACTAAACCCGCATGCATAATAGCAGAAACAGGAGTTGGAGCAACAGCAGACTCAATTAACCACCTTTGAAAAGGCCATTGTGCTGCTGGAATCATCACAGCCAATATAATTAATAAATTGATTGCTGTTCTTTCCAATGTTCCATGTTGCACTACATTTTCATTCGCTAAAACTGATGTTAACTGCCACTGTCCAGTTATTTGAAACAGCCAAATGATAGCTGATAGCAAAGCAATCCAACTTATTGTAAATAAATATCCAGAGATTTTAGTTGCTTCACTAACTACTTTCCACCCTTTATTTAGCCCTATGAGTAGAACCAATCCTATAAGAGTTGCGCCCCAACAAATAATCATGAAGCGAAGATCATCACTTAACCATGCAACCGAAGATACACCTGTAGTAAATGTAAAAAGTGCAAAGTATTTTCGATATGAGCGATCTCCCATTAAGTAACGTACAGAAAAACGCTGAATGATTAAACCAATTGTAAGAACAAAGAAAGCCATTAACCAAGCTAAAGTATCTAGATGCCAAGGCCCCACAGCTCTATCTCCATTGTTATTAACAAGTGCGAGTAAAGAAACCAATGAAGGCACAGCAGCGATACCAATATGGATATGAACAAAACGTAAAGGTATCCTTGCATTTAAAAACAATAATCCACTTAGCCAAGAAGCACTAAGTGCCATAAAAAATAAAGTTAACAGTGTTGATGAACTTAGCGAAATTAACATGTAAAATACTCCCTTCCAAACGAAAATAACCTATAAAAATTCCTTTTAATTACGATAGTTTTTTAATTTCAATTTTTATTCACTCTTTTTAGTACATCGTTTTTTCCATAAAAAAAACCGACAACTTCCATAATTCAATGATTTTATATCATCATTGAATTATGGAGATTGTCGGTTTCACTTCAACTAACTTCAATAAAGTTTTTTGAAGAGCTCCCATTTTATAGAGGATAGTAATGTATGTATTACTCCTATTAAAAATAACAGTATATCTCTGATCTCCTAGATTATGCAATCAATATATCAATTTATGTTATGCGCTATCTTTCAATTAAGAAACTTTTTCATTTAGTCAATATTACATATTAAAAAAATGCTAAAGCCTTAATTATAGCAAACAGTTAAAATAAGCATCTATTAATTTTTTAAAACAATTATAAGATAAACTATATTAAGCAGGTTGTCAATTTATTTATCCATTTTTTCAAGCGTTATTTCAATCAAAATTCATTATACGTAAATAATTTCAAGTTTTTAATTATTATCATGTTAATAAATATAAATAAAGTGCAAAACTTTTAGGTTTCTTAATTATCTCCCACTAACACTACGGTGGTTTTAATTTTTAAAACTTTTCCTCAAGATTATGAAACAATTTAAAAATCATTACTCGTTCACCTGTACGGGAGCTTATATCTGTATGAAAACTCTTCACTTTTTCTCCAGTTAATTCCAGTATAATCTCTTTAAGATCTTCAATTCCAGATTCAACTAGCTCCGAACGATTTTTCTTTATAGTTAGCATACCTTCTTTTGTTTCGCAAACAGTATATTCAGCTGGCGTTAAAATACCTTGTAAATTTACGATAATTATATCCCGTAATATATCTGTCTTAACGGATATAGACCCTCGTCCTAGGTAGTCCTTTTCCCAATGAGTAATTGCTTTGCTTATCTCTGATTCAATAGAGCCTTTTGAGTTTTTCATCTATGTATCCTCCTTCAATAAAATGTAATTACATTTATAATTACAATAACAATATAATAATCTGGATTGATTTTATTTTCAATTATTGAGAAGAATTTATAGGAATTGTAGTCAGGAATTCTTTAATATTATAGTGTAATTTTAATATAGTATTTTTCAATTATCCTCAACAAGTTACTCCTACTAAAAAGGCTCTGTTGCACAGATTTCTAAAAAACATTCCGGAGAAAATAAGAAATCTCTTGTAACGTAATACATAAACGAAAGGGCCGATTTCTTTATAAAATAGTAAATCGACTTTTGTCTTAGTTATTGATTTAGTAATAAAAACACTTTTAAAAGAAATAAGCTTATACTATAGATGTTGATTTTTCTGAAAGTTAAAACGAAAATGCCCCTCATCATTGTATACCCTAAATTCATACCCTTTCTCTTTATAAAATTTAATGATTTCAGGAAGAACTTGTAATGATAGCCTTACTAATGAAATTCTATTATAATTTTGTAATTGGAATGAATTTGAATTACATAAAGAACCAGAAGAAATAATATAATTTGGAGGTATCACGATGAACCTTTTAATTAGAGAGTTAGAAACAAATGATTTAGATAATTTTCCGGAGATTGATGACAGTTTTATAGTGAATGCTCGGTTAATGCTTTCTCTTTCAAAAGTAAATAGACGCATAGAATATACAGTAGAAGACGTTCCGAGTTATGAAAAAAGTTATTTACAAAATGATCATGAAGAACTGGCGTACAATGAATATATAAATAAGCCCCATCAAATAATTTACATAGCACTGTTACATAACCAAATCATTGGATTCATAGTATTGAAAAAGAATTGGAATAACTATGCTTACATAGAAGATATAACGGTGGATAAAAAATATCGTACACTCGGGGTTGGTAAAAGATTAGTTGCTCAAGCAAAGAAGTGGACAAAAGAAGGCAATATGCCAGGTATCATGCTTGAAACGCAAACTAATAATGTCGCAGCATGTAAATTTTATGAAAAATGTGGATTTGTAATTGGTGGGTTTGATTTTCTTGTTTATACAGGTTTGGATAAGACAAGTGATGAAGTTGCAATTTATTGGTATTTGCATTTCGAATGAAACTGTTTTCAACATGAAACAAAGTCAAAATAAAAACCCCAATCTCTCTCTATATAAAAATTGAGAAATTGGGGTTAAGTTAATTAACAAGATTTTTTATCTAAAACAGATAACTAATTAATAATCCTGCTGATAATAAGAAGCCAAAAATCGTATTTGTCATCGCTGTTGATTTCATGGCGATGCGCATATAACCGGGATCTTTTGCTCCTTTTTGGAAACTTTGAATTGCAGAAATTGGCTTTCTCAAACCTAAGAACATCACTAATGCCCAAGGGCTTATATAACCCATCAATACAATTATAGCGATCCATAAATAAGCAATGAAAAAGGCTACCGCTAGTGTTACTATTGCTTTTTCTCTCCCAAGGAGGATTACTAATGTCTTTCTTCCACCTTTAATATCTTCTTCGATATCTCGGATGTTATTGGACATGTTGATTGCACCGACTAAAATTCCAATTGGAATGGAAATCAATATACTTTCAACTGTTACAGTATTCGTTTGAATAAAGAAAGCAATTAGTACAAAGCATGTCCCCATTAATAACCCAGAAACTAATTCTCCAAACGGAGTGTACGCAATAGGTAATGGACCACCTGTATATAAATAGCCAACCGCCATTCCAATTAAACCGATGACGACTAACCACCAGCTACTATTCATACAAATATAAATGCCAATTAATGCTGCTACTACGTACAATAAAAGCGCAACTGTTAAAACATTTTTCGGCTTCAATCCATGACGGACAATCCCGCCACCAATTCCAACAGAATCAGCTGTATCTAATCCACGTTTGAAATCATAGTACTCATTAAATAAGTTCGTTGCGATTTGCAATGCTAAACATGCAACCATCATCGCAATAAATAAAAGCCAATCAATTTCGGCAACATAAAGTGATGCCACCGTCCCTAAAATTACAGGAGAAAACGTCGCCGTTAATGTATGCGGGCGCGTCATCTTCCATATTAATTTAGCGGAACTAATTTCTTTTTCTGTCCCCATAACTCTGTTCAATCTCCCAACATTTTAAGTATAAATTACTAGCAGTATCTTTCTATCTATTTCCTGCTTCACATCCATTCATTATATCAATTAATGATTATCCTTTCTAACAAATCTACTATTAATAAAGTAAAAAGTTATAAAATGAAACTTTAATCAGTATGAGTTTTGTCATCCCCACTGATTATTAGTACATATCCATTGGGCTTTTACGGGCAGCCCTCCCTCCCATTCGCTGAATTTTGAGGTGGGAGTCTTACTACCATTTAAAATAGGATAAAAAAGAAGTCAAATTACTTCCAAACAACGCCTCGCCTCTCATATTCCATTCTATATTCAACGGCAGCTGCAATTTTAGGATTTGCGAATCTTTCCGTGATCCAAAGTCCCAAATCAACTCCTGAAGTGACCCCTCTTGCAGTAATCGTATCGCCCTGATCCACAATTCTGTAAGGAAGAAGTTCTGCTCCATATTTATTAATTTCACTCTGCGCCAAATGATGCATTGTTGCCTTTTTATCATTCAACATACCGGATTCAGCTAGTAGCATCCCTCCTGTACAAACGCCAGCAACAATTGTTCCTTCATTGTGCATCGCCCTAATCATTTTGGTTAAAGTACCAAGCTCTGCTTGTTTTCGTGCCCCATGTTCAGCTTTATGATTCCAGCCACCACCAGGTACAATTAACAAATCTGGACGATTATCCATCCGTAAAAAATCATGTACTTTAACTGTAACTCCAAACGAAGTAGTAACTTCTTGCTTTCGTTCACTTGATACGAGTTCAACTGTAAACGGAGCTCCTTCTTCTATGGCTCTGTTTAATACTTCAAAAGGTGCAAAGGAGACAAGCTCTCCAAAACCATCAAACAATACAATTTGTATTTTCATTTTTAGAACACCTCATATGTTTTGTTTTATAAATCCCAAAGGAGAAGAAAGGTTATCTACAAATTAATAATGAAGACAACCTCTCTCCCCTTACTCTATAAACTTTCAAATGCTCCTCTAACCGCCTCGCATCATCTAATACACTTAGCGTTTTCTTTACAAAATTCCAATTCAAACTACCGGATAACCATAACAATGAAGAAAGTCTCTCATAATCATTTGGTGTTAAAATATTATGAGCCTTATATCCTTCTAAAAATGAACTAGTAACACTTGAACACACTTCATGTGACTGTATTCCTTCTGTTCGAGAATACCATTTTATTAAAAAGGCTAGTCCTTCAATGCGATCTACATATCCAATTGATTCAAAATCTACAATTCCTTTTACCTGTTGATTTGAGTCCCATAAAACATTCAAAGGATTTAAGTCTGTTTGTACGATAAACTCTAATTCACTCGTATATGCGCACTCTATATGATATTTAGCTAGATTTATATACTCCCGTACGTCTTTACATGCGCTTGCCTTACTTTCTAACATACTTTTAAACTGGGCATACCCATCCAAATGAGATTTCTTTTGAAAAATCGAGCTTTGAAATGTACTAGAAATATCATGAATCTTTCTTGCCGTCTTTCCAAACGATTCTGCAATAGATTCTGTGCCGTGTGTAAGATGCTCTCCTTCAATCCAATTTGCCAATACAAATCGGTACTGTTCATCATTCCAAGTGACTACTGTAAATGAATCCCCTGACCTATTCTTGTTAATTTTCATAAAAGGAATTCCATGCTCACGTAAATAATATGTAAAGCGTACTTGCTCTTTCAATTGTTCATTTGATAACGTTCCAAAAGCTGGATTGATTGTTCGTTTGCTATTTATAAACCTTGCGGAATATCGCTTTCCATTCACCTTAATTTTATAGTGTAAATCTGTATTCCAACTATTATTATGTAATTCTTCTTCGAGTACTAATGAGTCGATTTCTTTAAAATAATTTATTAATACATTCCTAATTATGTGTTTCACCCCGTTCTCTCCTTCCATACAAAAAATTAGGGTACAAGCAATTCATCCTATTCCCCATAGCAAAATTTATTTCACTTAATTAAGCATAGCTAGGATATTTCAAATAGGAAATAGAATTATAGAAAATAGTAGATGGGAGGCATATTATTGAAGACCTTAACATTCGGTATAATTGGAGCATTAAGTATCACCTTATTAATTGGATGTACAAGTAATTCAAATGAAACGAAAGCTTCCAATAAAGAAGCATCCACAGCAGTGAAAGAAAAAGAAATTGTATATGAAAACGTTATGTTTGAACAAAAAGAAGTGAGAAAACTTGAGATTAGTCCTGTGAATTCAAAAAGTAGTAATCCAGTAGTAAATAAAGAAAATATGAAAAAAATTTTTACAAGTATGGAAAGCGCAGAGAAAAAAACACTCCTTCTAGATCAAGAGGCCAAAAACTATATACATTCAAAAATGAAGGTTACTTATCAAGATAATTCTATACAAGAATTCTTTGTTTGGATAGAGTCTGATGGTGACATCGTAATAGCAAAAGCGAGCGATGAAACGCACGGCGAAGGTTATGATCTACGTGAGGATAATTCTAAAAAAATCATTCAGTTTTTCAAAAAAGAATCCTAAAACTAATTACGACACAAATAAAAAAGCCGCATTTGCGGCTCATAAACTTATAGAACTAACTCATGCCTATCGTTTCATCGCATCAACAAATTATTCATCAAATAGAAAATAATATCCTACATAGTTACATACATTTGTAAACCCTACATTTTCCACAACTGCGACAGAAGGCTTGTTCAATTCCATACAGTCCCAATATGGAGTAATGTTATTCTCTAAACAATCTTTCACAAAACTATGAGCTATCTTTTGAGCTAATTTTTTCCCTTGGTGTCCTTCTATTGTTTCAATATCTATGCAGTGTATATTTTCAAATACAAACCCTGAAAAACAAACACTCACAATTAGATCATCATAGACAATGCAATAACCGATTCCCTCATTGAAAAAACGATCCGGTGAAGACCAAAACTCTAAAATTTTTGATTGTAAAAATTCAATATTCTTCAATATGTTTCCTTTATTTTCATAGAGAGCTTTACTCATTTTTAGCACTGTATATCCTTCTTCAATTTTAGGTCCATAATGATCTTCATAATCTTCTTTTTTTGCGTATACACTCTTTGATTCCAACTCTTTAAGTTACGGTGCTGAAATATTCTTTCAATTGTTTTGTTCCACTTTGAATGATTACCAATTGCTTCAAAACAATTTAGTCCAACCTTTCTCGCCTCAGGCTCTATCACATTATCAATAAAACTATTAATTTCATTATTAAACTTTTCATTTTCTGCACTTCCTATAAAAAAGAAGCCATCATTATTGCCTAACCAAATAAGACCCGAATTAGGAGAAGATATGTTATCTACAAATATACGACCAGGATTCATCCCTGCAATTACAGCTTTGACTTCTACTTGGCCTTGTTCATTTATTAAACTACTACATTTATAAAAATCATTCTTGCTTAATTCAGAAATCATAAGTTAAACCACCTTTATGAAACCACTTTATTCTAACTTTACCACCATGACAGAATATTCTATATTCTTTTTAATAGTTGTTTTAAACTAATGAAATATATAATAAAGAAAAGAGCCAATCTCCAACACAATAGAAGATTGACTCTTTTCTTTATTTACTCCCCTGTTTCAGAAAATCGCTTTATACGTTCTCCAATTTCATCGCGAACACGTTGAAATTCAGACCATTCTTTTCCTGCTGGATCATCAAATCCCCAGTGAACACGATTCACATGCGGCGGAGTAGATGGGCATACAGCATCTGCATGACTACAAAGCGTAACGACTAAATCAGCACTATTTAAAATGTTTGCATCAATTATATCTGATGTTTGATTTGTTATGTCTATATTTACTTCATTCATTGCTTTAATTGCGTTTGGATTTACTCCATGTGCTTCGATTCCTGCAGAATACACATTCCACTTATCTCCTAAATATTTCTTTCCCCATGCTTCTGCCATTTGGCTTCGGCATGAATTTCCTGTACATAAGAAATAGATTGTCTTTTTGTTTTCCATGGTATTTTCCACCTTTATTTTTTAATTTAGACTAGTTGGTCATTAAAATATTTACGTTTAAACCAAAAAGCAACGTTTACAAGTGCAATCATTACAGGTACTTCAACTAAAGGACCGATAACAGCTGCGAATGCTGCGCCCGAATGAATACCAAACACACCAACTGCTACAGCAATCGCTAATTCAAAGTTATTACTACCTGCTGTAAATGCTAATGTTATAGTCACCGGATAATTTGCACCAATTTTTCTTCCCATAAAGAAAGAAACAAAAAACATTACAATAAAATAAATGAGTAATGGAATTGCTATTCTTACTACATCTAGTGGTACGCTAACAATCATTTCCCCTTTTAAAGAGAACATAACGATGATTGTAAATAGTAATGCGAGTAGTGTAAGTGGACTAATCTTAGGTATAAATACCTTTTCATACCACTGTCTTCCTTTTAGCTTAACTAGTACAAAGCGTGTCAACATACCTGCTATAAAAGGAATTCCCAAATAGATAAATACCGATTTTGCTACTTCAATCATTGTAATATCGACAATAGCACCTTCAATTCCTAACCATTCTGGAATTACGGTTACAAACACGTATGCATAAACTGAGAAGAATAACATTTGAAATACCGAATTAAAAGCAACTAAACCTGCCGCATACTCTTTATCTCCATCGGCAAGATCGTTCCAAACAATGACCATTGCAATACAACGTGCTAACCCAATCATAATGAGACCAACCATGTATTCTGGTTTATCAGGAAGAAAAATAATTGCTAAAACAAACATAAGTACCGGACCAATAATCCAGTTTTGTACTAAAGATAGAACTAACACTTTAACATCTTTAAATACTCGGCCCATTTCCTCATAGCGAACTTTCGCTAATGGTGGATACATCATTACAATTAAACCAACAGCAAGTGGAATAGACGTCGTTCCAACTTGTAATGTATTCAGTCCGTCTACTATACTAGGAAACACAAACCCTAAACCAATCCCAACAGCCATCGCTAGAAAAATCCATAGTGTTAAATAGCGGTCTAGAAAAGATAAACGTTTCATTTTATTTTCCATCTCCTATTAACAACAAGAATTTTTAGCTATCTCATTTGAAGTCGTACAACAAGATGACTCTTCTATTTTGTGAACATCACTATCTGCTTTCGTATAAAAGAATTCCCACTCATTCCCATCAGGGTCTGTTAGCCAAAACTTATCTTGAACCGCATAGCAGCAAGTTGTATCCATCTCATCACGCGCAAAGAAACCTTCTTTTTCTAATCTTTCTTTATGTAATGTGATTTCTTCAGCTGTATCCACTTGGAAACCAAAGTGATTTACCTGATTTCCCTTCACCTCATCTCGTACGTTCAGCGTAAAATTAAGCCCTGGCGTCTCTAATAAAAATTTTGCATAATCCGTTTTCACCTTAACTGGTGAAACACCAAATACCTTTTCGTAAAATTCAATAGACTTCTCTAAATTCGTAACGTTTATACCAACGTGAACATATCTCATACCTTATTCCTCCTCTTTATATATCATTAATCAATTTTTTTTGATTAATAAATTAAAATTTTAACAGCAGCTACCTTTGCCTGTTTTTCTAAAGATACAACACAATTCTTCTGATAATAAATTATTTACTTCCGCATCATTTAAATCATAATAACTCCACGTACCTTTTGTTTCTTTTACAATTAAACCTGCATCTAATAAAATCTTTAAATGATAGGACAACTTAGATTGTGTCATTTCAAAAACTTCAGTTAAATCACATACACACGTCTGGCCTCGCTGACAAAGCTCATACATGATTTCTAAACGTTTTTGATCTGCCAACGCTTTAAATTTTTTCTCATAGAGATGAAAATCTTGTGCCACTTTAGTTCACTCTCCCTTCATCAACTTTTTTTGATGTTTATAGTATATACACTGTTTAGTTCTTTATGCAACTGATTCATCAAATTTTTTTGATTTATAAAAACCTCCCTCGCATCATATCTTTGCTACAATTAAAAAGACCATAGCTTTTTCAAAAGTGAAAAACTACGGTTCTTTTTACAACTTAATAGTTACAATATTTCGGAGGAATGGAGTCTTTATAACTGTTTTTAATTTTAATTTGACCATTATAGAGTACTGCCCCATCACTATCAAGCTAAGAAAAACAAATACCCCCAAATGAAAAAAATCGATATAACTCTTGTTTTTGGTGCATATTCATAAAAAGCACGTCACCCTTTCTCATTAACATAAGAGAATAGTAACGTGCTTTTAATTTCAAAAATAGTCTAAATCCTTAAATTGATGGTTGTGGGGCGGGACCCCAATAAGAACGGTATCTAAGGTTGTATGAGAGGTGTTTGTTCCATTCCAGAGGTCTCAGCTGATGATTA
This sequence comes from Bacillus sp. EKM202B, assembly GCF_011066025.1. NCBI lineage: Bacteria > Bacillati > Bacillota > Bacilli > Caryophanales > Bacillaceae > Bacillus > Bacillus sp. EKM202B. The sequence continues at coordinate 130,860 of NZ_JAAMNK010000007.1, forward strand.
ACTCAAGTACCGGTTTCGGATGACCCCCATGTGATGAAGTTCGTGTCCTGCGATGCCGTACGCGAGGGCGCGCGCCGTAATGCTTAGGTTGTTGGCTGTGCCCTTGCGGGTCCACGCCTCCGCCGGTAGCCCGCGCAGCAATGTGATCGTTGATTGCCGTACGGCCCGGTAGTCTTCGGCCAATTGCGCGGTTGTCCAGCTTCCGAAAGGAGGCATGAACAATTCCTGATCGAAACCGGTCAGAGACGTCTGGTCCCCTCTTGCGAACCGGAGCAGGCGGTAGGTCATGACGCGTTCCGCGTCTGCAATGTGGCCCACGACTTCTTTCAGCGTCCATTTTCCTTCCGCATACCGATATGCGGCCTGGCTTTCGGTCAACGATGCCAGGAGCTCGGTCATTTGCTTTTCCTGGGCGAGCAGAATGTCGATGATGTTACCGTCCGGCACCAAACGGATATATTCGCCGGAGCCCCCGGCGTATTCTTCTTCTGACGGTCTTTGATTCATGCGTAGTCACCTCTTTATGTAGATATAGAAAATTATAGCACTCGTCTATGTCTAATCAATTCGCGAAATGATAGAACTTCCCTTCTAATAATTGAGGATAAGCAACTATTTAGTCGGTCGCCACACTATCCTGATTCGTTAGCACAATAAACAATGCTAATCATAATGCATAAAAATTTTCTGTTATACAATATTTCGAAGTTATTAATATATAAAGGTAACACCTTCTTTTTTTAATTTAAAGATGAATTTTCAATTATATTTTGAAATGAACCGAAGTAAAACACACTAGTCTAACTACTTTTCTATACAAGATTTTATGCAAAAAAGAATAGCGAAGATCCCTAGAATCCCCGCTATATCAATGATGTATAAAATCTTGTATAAGAGATAGATAGACATAGAGACAAAAAATTTAGTAAAAACAAGGATTCTATGAAAAACTTGCTACCGATAATGAGACGTTATGTAAACCTAACATGTATACTATATACATTCAAAATTGAATTTAAATAGGCTACTAGGCATACATCCAATCTAAACTTTGACCCTGAGCATAAAATTAGTTATAAGTCTAATTTCAAATAAGGAGTGAACTTCAAATCATGGTATATATACGACAAATGCCACTCTATGCCCAGAGTCCCTGGGGTCTTCAAAATTGTTTATTTCGATTCACATATCTGTCGCTTAGAAACGGAGACAACTTCTGGTTTTTTTTGACGACTATTGGGCACGAAAGAATTTATGGCTATAGGTTTTTCGGCGGAAGATGGAATCATTATTCGGTTGCTATAAACGATATTGTTTCCTTCCATTGTTCTCCTCCGACTCCAACTCTATATTAAAACACTACGCCTGACCTTCGTAATCTGAACTAATTCATTAGATTTCCATCCCGAACATAAAGTGTAGAACTTCCGAGAACGAGAATTATGTAAATAAGCTGGCCATGTGGACAGCTTATTTTTTTGTTTAGTGTGCAAAATTCGTGTCTCGTTGGCGGTACCCCATGCCCATCAACTTAAGGGATTTATTAAATAAAAACGTAAGCTTTCTGGTTTGGGTTTAAATAGAACCCTGTCAATAAGATTAGGATTGCATTGGAAATGTATCTCTGTTGTTTTTTGTTATATATTTGGACCAGTATACAGTTATGCCAAATCCAATAGTAAGAATTAATCCTGCAAAAATATATGGTAGATTAACATTTACATTAAGTAAAACGCCTCCCGTTGCTGGCCCTATTATATTCCCGAGACTTGTATAAGTAGAATTCATCCCTCCGATAAATCCTTGATTTTCTCCAGCTATTTTAGAAAGTAATGTTGTAATTGCTGGTCGAAGTAAATCAAATGCCAAAAAGATGATAAACGTTAAAATCGCGACCATCCAATAATTACCGACAAATGTAGATACAACTATAATTATAGCAGCTATGAATAAGCTATATTTAATGATTCCTTTTTCACCAAATTTTTTTACTAATTTTTCAAAGAACATGATTTGTGCTATTACTCCTAATATGGCGCTTACTGAAATAATTATTGATATATCTTTAGGTGTAAAACCAAACTTTTTATCAACAACAAAGCTAAACATATGTTCATAAGCTGATAAACCACATCCTAAAACAAAAACAAGTAATAGTGGGATAAAATATAAAGGGTGAAAAGATTGTTTAATTTCTTTTAAAAAACTAACTTGTATTTTGTTATCTTGCATTTTAATTCGTTGTTCTTTAGATACAGGTTCTTTCAAAATGAATACTGAAAAACACGCAGCAATACCAGAAATTACTGCTGCAAAAAAGAACGGTGCACGTATACCAAAATCAGATATAAAGCCACCAATACCAGGTCCAATAATGAATCCCGTACTAATAGCTGCTGATAAATACCCTAATGCTTTCGCTCTGTTTTCTAATGATGTTGTATCAGCTATAAAAGCAGTGACTGCCGGCATCATACATGCAGCACTAACACCTCCTAGTGCTCTAGAAAGAAATAATACCCATATTTGATTTCCAACTCCAAATAAAAATTCAGAAAAGGAAAATAGAATTAACCCTGCTATGATCATTTTTTTTCGACCAAATATATCTACCCATATTCCGGCAATAGGAGATGTTAATAGTTGAAAAAATGCAAACATAGCAATTAAATATCCCATAGTGTCAGTGCCTAAATGTAATGCCCTCATATAAGATGGCATTACAGGAACTACAAGACCAATTCCTAAAAATACGATAAATACATTAAATAATGCTAAAACTAAAGCTAAATTTTTCCTATTGTATATACCCATATGACTTTCCTCACCTTATGATTAATTATATAGACATAAAAAAGCTTTTTATGTAATTGTCTTTAGCATAAACCTTGAAGTAACTTTAAGGTCAATACAAAAATTAAAAACGTAAAAATATCTATAAGGTGTACCACCCCATGTCCATCAACCTAACAAATTAGGTTGCCCCAAAACGATAAAATGAACTTCATTGCTATAAAAGACTCAAATTTTTCGTTTTGGAGCATTATAAAATTTTAACTTGATGGTGATGGGGTGGGATCCGAAACAGTACGATTTTATTTCAAAGACACAACGATCTTACTACACACTTTTTATTTATCCCACACTCTCATCTGCTAGTATTACTATTTTTTATTACTAATGTTGCCGTTTCACTCGGATGGCTAAGAGGAAAATGATGGCCATATGGAACAAAATCAACCTTACCAAGATGCGATGGAGCAGAATAGCCTCTGTCATAATCCCCCCAAATAATGTGAAGATTATACTTTGTTACTTCATTGAAATCACCTTGATCGTTTTTCACTAGTAAACTGTTAAGCTGAACCGTAGTATTTAAAATTCTAGGAGAAGTAAAACTGTTACTTATTTTTTCAATATAATGTTCAGGGATGCTCTCCATACTTTCAAACAAACCATTACTTAATAAATAACGCCCTATCAAATTAGTAGTTGCCAATTTTAATGTCCATTTGTTCATAAATTGAGGAACATTTAGCGATTTAGCATTTTTTTTAGCAACAGGTGGCTGAAGTAAAGTGATTGCATACTTCTTATCTATGTACTCTTGTACCAATGCTTCCAGAAGAATAAACGCACCGAATGAATGGCCAATTAGATGTGCACCATTAGTAGCTTTCTCCAATAACTTTTTCACTACATTCAAATAGATACCTAGAAGATTTTTCTCTTGTTTAAAAGGAGAACGTCCCAAACCTGGAAGATCCAAGATCCATACAGGTTGACCAGTTTTTTCATGAAGCTCATGTGCTAAAGGAAATAAATCCTCTCCATCACTCAATAAACCATGTAATAAAATAAACGGTTTACCCTCTCCTTGTAATTGGTAAAGGGTATTGTTATCGCATAATGTTCGTTTAAATAAATGATTATGCTGGCCATTTTGATACATCATTCGATAATCCAGATCAGCTACTACGGCAGGGAAAAATTTCATTACACTCTTCTTCTTAAACCAATCTCCTCCCATAATTTTTTTCGCTGAAACATTTGAAAATTTTCGTTTTGTAATAAAATTCAGTCCATCAGAAGGAATTTTTGTTATTTTACTTACTCCACTATTCATAATTGCTTTCATAAGTGGCATTGGGACAGAGATTTTTGGTGCCCTCATATTCATACTTTCCGACATAATACTTAATAATTCAGCAATGTTCTGATCGTGCTGTTTGTCTTCAACAAGTGTATATGTTTGAATAGTCGGTTGTTCCAATCTGAAAACCTGCACAATAAACTTCGCAAGCTCATCGTTTGAAATAAGTGGTAACCTATATCCCTTACCCCCAGGAATCACTGGCATGAGCCCTCTTCGCATGCTCATCACAAGCAAACCTAATCCTGCTATCTGCTCTGTACTCCCTGTTTTACTACTACCGACTACAGTTGGCGGATTAATTACAGAAAGCGGATAACCTACTGCTGATGCCTGGTGACGGATATAAAGATCTGCTAAAAATTTTGTTCTCTCATATGGATTTTTTATTTTCAAATAATTGTTTCCTTCTTTAAACACATCAATTGCAATCTTGCTATTTTTATCATCAAAGGGGCTCATATAACCTACAACATGAATAAATTGTTGCAAGCCCTTCAATTGATGAATACTTTTAGCTAATTCACTAATATGTTTGGCGCCATTTAAAAATACGGAAGCTGCCTCTTTACTTGTCGCTTGAATATCCATGGGGCCTCCTGCGTGAATAATCACATCCGTTTTCAATACCCTCTCCTTATCTTCAGCACTTAGACCTAAATCTATTTTCGTCAAATCACCTTCAATAAAGTGCATAACTGCCTTTTTTAAGATGCCTCTTTCTTGAAAAATGCGTATTGCTTTACTTTTCGACCTTACTAAAAGAAGAATTTTAACATCCTCTTTGGCTAATTCTTTTACTAATTGCTTTCCAATAAAGCCTGTTCCACCAGTTAAAAATACTGTTCTCATATAAAATCCCCCTTTTTAGTACTACTCAGTACTAATTTGATGTAAAAAAAATGCTTCTTTTATCGAAGCAATTTTAAAAAATGATCTGCTGTTTTCGTGATTACAGTTGCATCTTTCAATGTTTCTGAAATAAATAACGCTCCTTCAAGATTTGTAATAAACAGTGATGCAACCTCATCAATATGAATCGTATTTCTGAATTCTCCATTCTCTACCCCTTGTTTAAGTAATAGAGAAACTTTCTTTTGTAATCCTGTAAAAAAAAGACCTATTTTTTCTTTTATTTGCGTGGCCTGTTTAGGACTTTGAATATAAAGAGTAATAAATGGACAGCTCCCCTTATACTCTCTCGATTGAACTCCTTGTGATAATTGCTTTAAAAACAGTTGGATACGATCTTCAACTAAAAATTGGTTCTGAGAAAGTACGTCATCAATTGCAGATTGATACATTTCAATCCAATAATCAACGACCCCTTCTAATAATACTTCCTTATTAGAAAAGTGATAATACACATTAGACTTTGAAACTTTGCTTACACGTACTAATTCATCCATACTTGTATAAGCAAACCCTTTTTCTAAAAATAATGTTGCAGCTACTTCAATCACACGTTTTTGATTCATTAATTTTACCTTTGTCATAACTAGAACTATATAGTACTAATTTAAACATTGCAAGTATTTATGTTAATTTAGAAAAAAATTTGATAAAAAATTTCCACTAACATTGATTTTACTGCAAAAAAATCTTATTTTGAATAAAGTTGAACTGAACCCCGAAATTGTTAATTCACTATCGTCTAATAGAAGTCACCATACATGCCCATCAACTTAAGAAAAAGAAATGCCCCCAAAACGAAAAAATGAGCGGCTTCTCAGAATAGCTATCTGTAGAGAAAGAAAATTTTAATTTAGGAGGATATGAAAGCATTAGCTTGATGGTGATGTGGTGCTCCCCCATCGCTATCAAGCTAATATTCTGAAGTACGCCCAAAATGGGAATTTTATATTTCTATGGTTAATTAGATCTTAGTTATTTTAGGAATCTTAAATTTCCTCAGTCCAATTTAGAAGTTCTTTTCTAATTCAGCTTTATTTAAAACATCCTCAATAATTACAACTTGATAGGTATTGTCCTTTCCTTTTGCAGGAACAATCATTTTCATCCCCTTTATATTCCTTCCAGTCATCTTAGCAAAGGTGAACTTTACACCTTCCAGTTCATAATTTTCTATCTTGTCATTGTCATTAATCATAAATAAAATGGATCTTCTCCTGGTTCTATAGTGATGGTTTTTTCCTTTTTCTAAAATAGCGGATTGATAAATAAATTTTCTTAAAATTAAAGAAATTGAGCGCGAAAGCAATGAAAATAAACTATTCTTTTCATAGAAATATATAGAAAGTTCGACAATCCTAATTATAAAAATTCACTCCTTTATCATTGACAGAAAATTCAAATTCATTATATAATTTTGGTATTACCAATGTCTTGAACATGTATTACCATAAAATAAAGGAGACGATGACTTGAAAGAAAAGGAACGCACCTCAGATAAAATTGTGAACGAATTAATTAAATCCATATTGGCCGGTGTTTATTCTATAGGAAGCACTTTACCGCCGGAAAGAGAGCTTGCGAAAGAATTTGGTGTTGGTCGCCCAACTATTCGTGAGGCGCTTCAACGTTTAGGAAGAAGTGGATGGATAACAGGGAGAAAAGGAATGCCATCGATCATTAATGATTATTGGAGCAATGGTAATCTAACGACACTTATTAATATTGTTGAGAATCATCATACCATTACAGATGAATTTATTATGTATTTATTAGAATTTAGAAGTTCGTTGACTCCGACTTATATTCGTAATGCTGTTACGTTTAATCAACCTAAAGTGGTTGCTCTCCTTGCTAATCTTGAGCAACTTGAAAATAGTGCAGAAAGCTATGCAGCATTTGATTGGGATTTGCAAAAAAGGTGTGCTGGGCTTGCTGCCAATCCAATCTTTCTACTCATTTTAAATAGCTTTGATTCCATTTATATAGATATGGCAAAAAGGTATTTTTCTGTAAAAGATCATCGTGAGTTATCCTTCAACTATTATCACGATTTATTAAAAGCTGCATTAAAGGGAGATGCGATTGAAGCAGAAAGATTGTGTAAGACAACATTGGAGAAAAGCTTGGCTCTTTGGAAAGATAGAAAAAAATAAAGAAAGCTGGAGGCGTGATAAATGAAACTAAAATATTTCAAAGAATATTTTTCCTATCCTGATATTTTGATTATGAGCTGTCTTTTCCTCACTAGCTTTGGATTTATGATTTTACATTTAACCTCTATCGGAATTTGGGGTGCTTTTATTTTTGGAATGATTATGTATTCCTTAGCTGAGTACGCTACTCACAGGTTTATTTTTCATCTAAAGCCACCAAAGAATGCATTTTTATTAAAAACGCTTAAGCGCCTACATTATGACCATCATACAAATCCGAATGAATTACATTTATTATTTTTACCCTTATGGTATAGTGTGCCAAACATTGCAATTTCAGGAGCGATTTTTTATTTTCTTTCATCCAGCTTTGTCATGACAAACGCATTTATTGCAGGTATTATGCTCTTTTTATTATTTTATGAGTGGAAGCATTATATCGCGCATCGCCCCCTTCAACCAATATCACCATGGGGGCGATGGATGAAAAAAGTTCATTTATGGCATCACTTCAAAAATGAAAATTACTGGTATGGTGTTACGAATCCAGCCTATGATTTTCTCATGGGAACCTTTAAAGACCAAAAAGATGTTGCCCAAAGTAAAACTGCTAAAAACCTAGAGAAACGTGGTGACCAGAAAATAGAATTATAAAAATAATCCATTGTCATTATCCTGGAAATGTTGAATGAATTTTGCAGATTCGACATTTCTCAGGGAGTGGCAGGCATTTTTTCCTATTGAGTAGTACGCATGGTAATAGATTGTGTAAGGATCTTTTGAAAGTTTGTTCTGATCATTTACGAATTTATGTTCTTTTTAGAGGTATTTGTTGGAATGTCTATTAATCAATGAAAGATGAAAAATGAATGTGAAAATAAAAAAGAACTCTTTCATCTGTTGAGGAGTTCTTTTCATATAAATTACGATTGTGGTACCGTCACATCACCATCAAGCTAAGAAATGCAAATACCCCCAAAACGAAAAAATGAGCGTTTTTGTTACAAGCTAACACAACATTGCGTTCTGGGGATACTATAAAATTTTAGGTTGATAGCGATGTGGCGGTACTCCTATTAAAGATATTTCTCCTTCTAAAGTAGACAGTACTTGCAACCTTAGTACGAATCACAGTTGAATTCATGTTACTTAATCGTTCCCATTCCGCCAATTTTAATGTTAACCTTGACGTTTACATCACCCTTTGCTAATTCATTATTCCATTTATTTTGGACTTTTTTCCATTCTGGATATGTGTAAGTTCTTGCATATTCTCCAAGCCCAATAGGATCAATTTTGGCGGTTTGTATTTTTTGTATTAATTGCTTGAAATCAGCTTCAAGCTTGGTTTCAATTGCCTTTTGTAATTTTGTTGCGTCCTTTCTTGTATTAAAGGAAAAAAGTCGTTCTGTAATACCAATTCTCATCTTTACATCTACATTAAATATAAAATGCTCATCATATCTTGTCTTTGTCTTTACTTCAACATTATAGGCAGTAAAACCTATCCAATCTTTATCTTGGCTATCCGCCTTTATTTTAATTGGCATTGTAAATGAAAATTCACCTGTAGTTCTTTGTTGCAAAATGCGTAATAGTTTGTTTTCATCAGGTTTTAGCGTTAATTTATACCTTCCCTTTTCATCTAATAACGCTGTACCTGTCACCCATATTTTATTCTTTTTTTTCATCTCAGTAATATTTGCTGTTACCCCTTTGTCTACTCTTTGCTCATGTAATTCTTGAAGCGTTGTTTTTACTGTGATGTTTCTTAAAGCTGCGGTATCAACTAGTTTCGTTAAATATATAGGAAGCCGCGGTTTATCTTTTGGGCTATGGAAGATGACATCCGAAACAGGTCCATCTACAGCGATAACCCTTGCGGTAACTGTATTTTTGGGATCTCGGTAAAATGGATCGAGGTACTTTTCCCAGTTTTTTTGTTTCAGTAGCCTTTTTCCAATTAAAAAAATCTGTGTTTTACTTCCCGCGGTAAGCGCCATAACAGTAGCATCAAATTGGTCTCTAGATTTTCGAACCGTAGCAGATTTCACACCAGCAGTTTCTTCCTTTATTTTTGCTTCTTTATTGAAAACAGGACTTGATATATACACTAATAAATTATCATTACGATCTAAATCGATACCGAGAATAAGAGTAAGGGAAACATCTTCAACATTTGTTTGATCAAAGCATCCAGTCATCATGAACACCGATAACAACATTAAACATAGTACTTTTCTATTCAATATCAATGTATCCTCCCCTTGCGAAACTTCTCATATAGACAGCAATATAGCCATAAAATAATAGGTGATATATAGGTTAATCCTAATCCAGCATTGGATAATACCTGTTGCCAAATTTCGGCTTCATTCCAACTAGGATGAGTCCAAAATATGAATCCGATAATAAGCAATAAGAGAACAACTACATGAGAGCTGTGATCTTGTTTTCCAAGTAATTGGCTTGAACAAAATACAGAACAGTATAAGGCAGGAATCCATGATGTGGAAACAACGGTTAAGTAAACAGCCAACAAAATCATGTCAAAACGTTCTAAAAAACGAAATTCAATTACTTTCAGTAAATTTAGTACCGGTTGATTATATTGCGTAATGCTATCAGGGCTGAAATAGGCAAAGCAAACAATAGTAGCAAATAAATAAAATAACATCGTTAAGGTGTTTGCTATAACCATTCCATGGACTGCATACTGTTTTTTTTGTAAAAATGGGTATAAAAAGAAAGCAATATCAAAGCCTAAATAGGCAAAAACAGTGCTTGGTACAGCCGTTAAAATAGGTTTCAACCCTTCTTTTAAGATTGGAAAGAAGGGCATCCAACTTCCGTGCCCTTTAAGAGGGATTTAAAAAAATATTGGAATCCAAAGCGCCATATAAAAAAAAGTTCGGAGTATCGTCCTAGAATGCTAAGACCGTTACGTGCAACAAAATAGGTAGGAATCGAAAATAAAAAGATAACGATATAGTCAGGTGTTTTCGGGAGAAGCCATCCCTTAAGGTAAAGCATAGCGTTTACAAGAACGATACAAGAATAAAAAGCGAAGTACATCATGTAAATAATAACGAAAGCTTTCCCTACTATTTTTCCAAACAATCGTATAAGAATGTCATAAATCGTGTCTCCAGGATATCTTGCAGCAATTTTCACTATAAATATTCCTGATATTGTGGAGAATATCCAACCAATCAATATAGCTATCCATCCGTCCGTTCCAGCTTTTTCTGCAACCACACGTGGAAGCGATAAAACGCCTGTGCCCACCTGCACCCCATTGATTAAAATAATATACTGCATAAGAGTGAGTTTATCATTGGAATACTTTTCCATAATTTCACCTTTTATTATGATTCTTTCCTTGTCGAATAGATTGAATGGTTCCATTCCCCTTAGGGCGCCTTCTTATTGTCCATAAAGGAAAGCGCACAAAAGCATCTTTCATATCTGCAAAGCGAAACGGTGCTAATGGGGTTCCGTAAGAAGTACCTAGCGATTTAAGACTGCATAGATGTCCAATTAAAGTCATCCACCCGATAACAATTCCAACAATTCCAAATAAGGCAGCTGCTAGCATCAATGGAAAGCGTAAAAGTCTTACTGCCGCTCCCATATCATAGTTAGGTATAACAAAAGAAGAGATGGCGGTAACAGCGACAACAATAATCATAATGTTGCTTACAATTCCCGCTTGAACAGCCGCCTGTCCAATAACAATACCACCTACAACTCCAACTGTCTGACCGATTGGAGTAGGTATCCTTAAAGCCCCTTCTCTCATCGTTTCCAATGTTATTTCCATGAGTAATGCTTCCATAACTGGAGAAAAAGGAACGCGCGTTCTCGATTCTGCAATAGATAAATACAGTTCTACAGGAATAACCTCAAAATTAAAGGAGATAAACGCAACATAACTCGCAGGCAAAAATAAAGCAATCATAAAGGCGATAAAACGAAGCACCCGAATGGACGAAGCAATTAACCACCTTGTACCGTAATCATCCACTCCTTGAAAAAAGGAAATAAAATTTGTTGGAGTAATTAACACATTAGGCGAATGATCCATTACAGTTACAAATCTGCCCTGTAAAATGTGAGATACTGCCAAATCGGGTCTTTCAGTTAATATAAATTGCGGAAACGGTGAATAAGGGTGATCTTCAATGAATTCTATAAGTTCGCCATTACTAGCAACAGCGTCGATTGTAATATTTTGAATTCGTGTTTCTAATTCCTTCAGCACATCTTCAGAAGCTACATCTTTCAAATATAAAATAGAAATTTGGGTTTTGCTCCGTACACCAATTACTATTTCTTTTATCGCTAATTCACGATGGGGAATATATCTTCGAATCATTGCGATATTTTGACTTCCAGTTTCTATGAATGCTTGATGTGCACCTTTTAGAGCTATTTCGTTATGTGCGTCTTCAACACTTCTTTGTGGCCATCCTTTTGTATCCAATTGATGTGCTGTTGTTCGACTGTGAATTAATAAAACACTATCTCCCCCAAAAATAGCATTTTCAATCTGACTCAATGTATTAATAATCTTAATTTGTCCTAATGGAATTGGAAGTTCTGTATTGGTATTAAAATCACTATTCATCAAAGGACTTAGAACATGATTCTGAATCAATTCTTTATCTGTTAATCCAGACAAATATACTAAAACTGCTTCTAATCCATCTACTGTTATTTGAAACCGCCGAATTACTAAATCAGGTGCTTGACGAAATATATTCTGAATATTAGCTATGTTTTTGGTTAAATCAGCGTCTAAGAGGGCGTCTTCAATATTTTTTTCCTGAAAATGAGTATTGTCTCGTATTGGAAATGACTTAGGATTATCTCTATATTTTAAACGCCTCAAAAATTTAGCCATGATTCTCTCACTTTCTATGTACTTTTTATAGTATGTTTAGTATGCATATATTAAGAAAAAATATCCTACTAACTAGAGAGGTAACATTAGAATTATTACTATAAATTTCCGGGTGCATATTTCATAAAAATCAAGTTCAAAAATAGTCCTTTAAGTTGATGGATGTGTGGTACAGTTAGTAAAACTAAATTTCCTTAAAATGAAAAAATACGCTATTCTTTCTGTAGAATCATAGGAAAGGATGGCGTACTTGCACTTGAAAAGCCTGTGACATTTGTAAAGATCGGAGTGAAATAACTAAATGCTGCAAACGTACCGCCAATAATGAACATACTTGTTACGTACGCTGCCCAAAGATGAATATTCTTAAATCGCAGAAGTTCGTCTTTCCAATTTAATTGCTCTTTATTTGAAGATGATGGTAACAACCGTTGAATCATAATCCCTGATACTAGCACAAGAACCGAAACTGCCCCAAAACTAATACGCCAGCCAAAATATTGCGAAATAACGGTTGTTATAGGTAAACCTAATACAGTTGCGAACATTAAACCTGCAAGTACAATTGATGCAGCTTTTCCCCTTGAATCAGAGTGAACCAATGTTGCAGAAAAGGAAATTGCAACTCCAAAAGCTGAAGCAATACCAGTTATAATACGTGAAATCATCATAATATTATAGTTCCAAGCAATAGCTCCGAGCAATTGACCAATTAAAAATACGAACATTAAAAACAATAATGCTTGTTTGCTGCGCATCCGTAAGAGGATTGCAGTTAAAATGGGGCCTCCTATTACCATTGCTCCTGCATAAGCTGAAATTAAATACCCAATAGATGATACAGAAACTTGGAATGCAAGAACAAGTTCATTCATCATACCTGCAACCATAAATTCTGATGTAGTCATACAAAAGATTACTAAAGCTAATAAATAATCGATGGCATAAAAACACTCCTTATTCATTATTGTAATGATTGGTACAAAAATAATGCGAAAAAAGAGCGCACTAAGCGCCACAAATAGACTCTACTGTTCCTTTGATAACTTGTTCAGACTGAAACAAGGATTGTTTCATATCTAGTAATTTACTTGATTAGCTTGATGGGTATGGAGTAGTGCCCCTATAAACAAAACCCTCCAGAAACATCTATAATCTGCCCCGTTACCCAGCGGCTATCAGAAGAAGCAAGGAATGCTACTGCATCTGCAATATCTTCAACTTGTCCTATTCGTCCAAACACAGATGAATTCGTAGCAAAATTTCGTATTTCCGGATTATCTAGCAATTTCACATTCATATCAGTCTTCGTATATCCAGGCATAATTGTATTCACTGTTATACCTCTTTCTCCAAGTTGTTTAGCTAGAGGAAGTGTCATCGTATTTAGTGCACCTTTACTTAAACCGTATGCAATGGATCCTGTAAAACCAAGTCTTACTTCAGCTGATGAAATGTTAATAACGCGCCCCTCTGCTCGTAGTAACGGTAATGTTTGCTGAATTAAAAAGAATGGCGCCTTAATATTTACGGCCATAATTTCATCAAAAACTTCTTCTGTCGTATTTTCAATCGTTCCTTGTGTACCTATCCCTGCATTGTTTACTAAAATATCAATCTCTGATGTACCAACTCTTATTTGTAATTCATTTTTTAATTGTTCTACTAGCTTTTTGACACCATCCATTGAATTGAGCTCAGCTTCAATTATGAACGCTTTTCCTCCATTGGATTCAATCTCACTAATCGTTTCATCTGCAGCTGTTTTATTTCGGCCGTAGTGAATCGCAACTAATGCACCATCTTTCGCCAATCTCATTGCAATGGCACGGCCAATGCCGCGACTCGCTCCTGTTACTAACGCTACTTTCCCATCAAGATTCTTCATTTTTTCCATCCTTCCTAAATTTCCGTTTGATAAAAACCTATACTTATATTTTCATGCAAACACCAATCATTTTAAATATAGATTTATAGGTAATTTAGTTCGTTCACTTATGATATTATAGTTATAATTTGTGATTCACTTAAAAAATAAAATAAGGAGGCTACACAATGCAAAACGCAGTAAAATTGGATGAAATCGACCATAAAATTATGAACTTGTTGTATGAAAATGCAAGAATTTCTGTTTCAGAAATAGGACGGATTATATCCATGACGCAACCTGCTGTAAAGGAGCGTATTAATAAACTTGAAGATCAAGGAGTTATCGCAGCTTACCGAACAAAATTTGAGCCTTCCAAAATTAATAAAAACATTCAAGCATTCATCATGTTTAAAACGAGCCAATGCTCTGATTTTATCCAATATTGTAATGCCACTCCTGAAGTAACAGATTTATATCGAATTAGCGGGGAATTTAATTATATGATGAAGGTCATGAGCGATTCGATGGATTCTCTCGCTACATTTTTAGACTCGTTAATGCAATTTGGATTATCATCTCCTTTAATTGTTTTAAAGAGTGAGTTTGAGGAGAAATTGTCGTTCTGATAAAGGGATACGTATTATCTCCCGCTAACAGTAAAAGTTTTTCCTTTATGAGAAAAACCAACAAAATCAATGATTAGTAAACAAAAAAGAACATTGATATTTCAATGTTCTTTTTTTATATCTCTACTTATTAATTAGATTGCTATTCGAAAAGAGCACCTTAATCCCCTTATCCCTGATTCCTCTGCGCCTCTCTAAACTCTTCCTTCACCTTCTCTAACAACCCTTCTTCCGTAATTAATCGATACGCCGTATTTGCTAATGCTTTTGCCGATGTAATTAACGCTTTATCTCCTAGTTCTGAATGTGCTGCTTCTCTAAATTCCTTCGTATGCGCAATTAAGTCATCTGGACCTATTTTAATGTACGGGTGAATGGTCGGTACGACTTGGCTGACGTTTCCGGCGTCGGTTGAGCCGATGCCGATTCTTTCTTTACGATTTACCTCTTCACCTAGTAGTTCTAGTTCTTCCGCTACGATGTCGTTATATGTTTTTGTTACGAGTAGTTCATCGATTTCATTTTGGAATTGATGAATTTTTACTTTTGCACCTGTTGCTAACGCTGCTCCTTGTGCTATATTTCTTACTTTTTCTGTTACTTCTGCACATCTTTTTCGCGTAGCTGCACGGATGAAGAACCTTGCTGCGGCGTAGTCAGGAATAATGTTAGGTGCTTTTCCGCCTTCTGTAATGATGCCATGAATTTTCACGTCTGAGGGAAGTTGTTGGCGAAGTGCATTAATACTGTTGTAAAGCTGAATCACCGCATCTAATGCGTTAATCCCTTCTTCAGGTGAAGCAGCGGCATGAGCTGTTTTTCCGTAAAAATGAAAATCAAGTGGATCGACTGCTAGTGAAGGGCTCGTCGTCGCTGTCTTTCCGCTCGGATGAATCATAAGCGCCGCATCAATGTTTTTAAATAACCCAGCTTTTACATAACTCGACTTTGCGCTACCATTAGGCCCGCCCTCTTCTGCTGGTGTTCCAAACACGACAACTTCTCCGCCGATTTCTTCAAGCGTTTCTGATAATGCGATTGCTGCTGCAACGCTAATTGTGCCAATTAAATTGTGACCACACGCGTGACCGAGTCCTGGTAAAGCATCATATTCCGCTAAAAATGCGATAACTGGTCCTTGTTTTCCTGAACTTTTTCGTGCGATAAAACCTGTTTCATGCCCAGCTATATTATGCTGCAGCTGAAAACCAGCACTACCTAGTAATAAACTTAACGTTCTTGATGCATAAAATTCTTGATTACCAATCTCTGGATTCGCATGAATATCATGACTTGTTTTTATGTACTTTTCCTTATTTCTTTCTATGCTCTCTTCAATTGTTTTTCTTTGTGACGTTACTCCTGTCGCTCCCATTTTTCTTCCTCCTTTTATTTTCACGTAAAAAAGCCTCTTTCTAAAAGATAGAAAGAGGCTTCTGTATATACAGTCAAAATGAGCTTCTTTCTTATCTTTCAAGTTACCTTGCTGGAATTGGCACAGTATTCGTAAAGAATCCGCTGCCGAGGTGTCATAGGGCCAGTCCCTCAACCTCTCGTGATAAGAATTTTCATAAAATTGTATTAAATTATTTTCATTCTAAGTTCATTCCAAACAAAAGTCAAGGAATTCCTATCCGAATTTACCGAATATCTAAAAATCCTTTTAATACACCAATTGTCTCAGGTGCTTGTAGTCTTGCACATATGTACGGAAATTCCGTACTACCTTCAAACATCATTTGAGATGTGAGTGGTGCCCCTGCCCAAAAGATTTCATCATCGATTAATACAAATGGGAATGCTTTATTTTGTCTTTGTAACTTTATGTTTTTTAATGGAACTGGTCCATCACTATAAACCGTTATTTGTGCATTTGTACGCATTAACGCTTGCCATACTCGTTTATCTACTTGCTTCGTACTTGGAAGTGAAATAATGATTTTTCGTTTTGCGGCTAAAATATCTTTTAATAGCCCTTTCGTTTCCTCCGGATTCATTTCCATAAACCAGCGTAATCGTTTCGATATTTTCCGCTCCCATACTTGTCTGGATGTCGTGCGATCATACACATCCCCGTGACGTTCTATATGAGCTGTTAATTGTGATAACGCTTGTTTTCTCGAAAGATTTTTACGCATATAATGGCAATCCGATAATTGAATGAACTTCCCTCTCGCTCTCGTTACTGCTACATTGACGAGGCGATGGTTTTTATGGTCAAAGAATAACACGCCAGGTCGTTCTTGTGGATAACTATCAACTGTATCAAAGATCATCATATCTCTTTCAGAACCTTGAAACTTATGAACTGTCGCCGCTAAAACTGGTATGTTTTGATATTTCGTTCTCTGCAACATTTCCCTGATACATGTTGATAAAAAGCGTGACTGCGCCCTGTAAGGCGTAACCACACCGATCGATTGAACACCATCTAACAGTCCGATTAACATCATTTGCATCGCTACTAAACCAGACATAATGTTAAATCGAGAACCAGAAGCAGCGTCCTTTAACGAAAAGGCTCCCATTAAGCTCGTATCAAATAAAACACTTGCCTCATTTGCGAACGGTTGTAGCTGCGCAAGTTCCTTACGCTCTGAAACAGACGGATGGTCGTATACTCTATTTTTATAAATAAATGAGTTTGTAAACTTCGATATATCCGCATGCATACGCCTTTGTTCCTGCAACATAAAAAGGTTGGGATGTGCTTCTGATTTATTTACAGAATCAACAATGCCGGCATGATAAAACATATCTTCGCCGAGCCATTTGCGAACGAGTTCATGGTTCGCCATCGCAATCGGAGGTAACTGTAAAAAGTCACCACAAACGACGATACGTTTTCCGAGTGAAGCAGCTAATGCGATTTGCGGAACGAACGCCATACTCACTTCATCTACGACAACTAAATCAAATGTACGCTCATAAATAAGTGAATCAATTGCACATTTTGATAAAGTCGCACCAATTACTTTCGCATTTTCAATATATTCTTTTTCTACTTCTTTAATTTTCGCTTTTTGCTTTCGAAGATCACTTTCAATCTCTTGTATACGCTTCTTATCAGCAGATGTTGCTTTATACGATAAAATTTTTTCACGAAGTTCTTGGCGTGTTTCTTCTAAGTAGAGTCTTTCCTCACCCCATGATCCGTTCGTCGTTTCAACTAACTTCGACGCAAGTAACGTTTCATGATTTCGTATATGTTCATGTTGACTATAACCGTAACGAACAATTTCGCCAGGCGTCCATTTCTTTTTCTTTTCAATTTGCTTCGTTACTTCACTCATTAATACGTCCACTGCCGCATTACTATGAGCTAACACAAGTACCGATTTTCCTTTTTGGTAATGAGCCGAAATAATACGTGATAAATTGTACGACTTCCCTGTTCCAGGCGGTCCCCATACGTACGTTGTCGGATTGTAAAATGAACGATACGCCAATTCATTTTTCGGATTTTTCATCTTCTCAATATGTTTCGGACTGCTCGTCCCATCAACAAGACGCTTTATACGATTACGTTTTAGCTTATCTTTATGTGCTTCTTTCAATCTCTCTTGCAGTTGCTCTAACAATTGCCACGGTTCACTATATAAAACCGCTTCTCTTATTTCACCTTGTATATAATCATTTAATTTCAGTTCTATTTCTAATCCATGTACAGATAATACTTCCCCTGTCGCTTCCTCACCATCGAACTCAATTCGAATTGGTGAACCTTCAGGTAAGCTTACTTCCGAAATAAACTGAAATACATACACTGTATTTTCATAATCTGTATATAAAAAACGACCGTTCATGATAGAAATTTTACTACCACCTATCGTTTTCCAATGTTTAATTTCATATGCTAATGCATAATGCCACTCTTTCATCGTTGCCGATAATGAAGGAGTTTGAGTAGGTGTATTCATCGTATAATCTCCTTCCTTCTCCCCAAACATACTTTCTCACTATACCATATAACACGCTAAAATTTGTAAGGTTTTTATCTTGCTTATTTTCTTAATTTTCAATATCATTTTACATATAAAATTTTCAGAAAGAAGGAATCTACATGCCAGTTAGAAGAATAGAACACGTTGGACTTATGGTTGCAAACTTAGAAACATCTATTACTTTTTATGAAAAAGTAGTCGGCTTACAGCTCATTAAACGTATGGGGCACCCGAATCCAGATTTAAAACTCGCCTTTTTAGGTGTGGAAGAATCGAAGGAAACGATACTGGAACTCATCGAAGGTTATAACTCTTCTCTTCCAGCAGAAGGAAAAGTACATCATATTTGCTTTAAAGTGGATTCATTAGAAGATGAAATTGAAAGAATTCAAAAACACGGCGTAACATTTTTACTAGGAGAAGAAATCGAAACATTACCAGATGGAACACGTTACATATTCTTCGCTGGCCCTGATGGGGAGTGGATTGAGTTTTTTGAGACGGAGAGATAGAAAAGGAAAAGGAGCCGGAATTCTGTCTCCTTTTTTCCCAAGTGCAGAAACGGTTTGAACACCATTAACTTTCACCCTGAAAATTCACCAAGATTAAGAAAAAATCGTTTTGTTAGGAGTATAGAGAATGATCAATGCTGTTTACATTCTTATTTTTTGGGTGCTTATACTATTTCCAACCCTTTATATAATAAAGATAAAGAAGTGGACTATAAAAGCAACTGCCTTATTTCTTGGAAGAATCCTATTAAGCATTGTCTATTTCATAAATGGAATGGTGTTAGGACTGCAACGAAATTGGGTAGAGCCTCCCTATGAAACAGAATGGGATTTCTTTGTAAAGTCTTTACTAAACGGAAAAACTGATGCACTTATACACTTGTTACTTCTAATTATTATCATTACTTTGGATCTATTCATTACATTTTATTATATTAATAAAAAGAAATAGGATATTCTCTCCTATTTCTTTTTTTATGAGTAGCGCCATATCGCTATCAAACTAAGGTTTTATGCTGCCCCTAAACAATAATTTTTTACATTTTTACTCTGGGGATGTCAATTTTACTATTTTTGGGGTATTTATTTTTACTAGCTTGATGGACATGGGGTTGATTTATTTTCTTAGGTTGATAGACATGTGGTGCTATCCCATTGCTATTAAGCTAAGAATTTAAGTGTAATATTATTTAAGGTAATACTTAAGATACAAATAAAATATCTTTTCCATGTCGCACTGTTTTATTGAAGTCTATCCCGAGTTGTAGCTAGTTCAATGCAACTGTAAATTCGGAGTTCGGTGCGCCAGCAAATACAACCGTTCCGTTCTCTGGTAGTTTCACTTTGTTATTGTCACTAACGACGGTAAAATTGACGCATACTCCATTCTCATCATACACCGCGAATGAACTTCCTGATGGCAACTTCACAGTCATCATTTTCCCTGCTGCCGTTTGCGGAATCGTAAACCATTTGGCATGCCCATTTTCTTGCAGTGTAACTTTCGATAATTGACCTGCATCAAGGGATTTTACGTTAGATTCACTGACGTATAAAAAGCTGGCCATCTCCATATATTCATTACCATTCTCTGTATAGAAATGAGCTTCCGTCGTATCCCGCCCATTTATCACGGGAATCTGAATTTGATGCGTCGCCGAATTTGGACCTGTAATTTTTTTGCCGTCCCAATACCCATCCTTGAGCGTAATTTGTGTGTTTAGAGGCATTAGTAGTCCTAGATAGTTCATTGAATTAAATTTTTCGTTAACGAGGTAGAACTTGCTCCCCTCACGCTTCGCCCATGCAGCTGCTGTTTTCTTCGGTAACACATTGCTTTCTAATTTTTGGGCTAAATATTGAGTCAACACATTTTGCCCCAATCCCGGCGATAATTCATATGTGCTCTCTCTCAAATAAACTTTTCCATTCTTCTCAGTAACGAAGTTAAGCTTGGAGGTACCCTTCTCATTTATAAAGCTTCCATCCGCCGTATATACATATTTTTCTTTCGGTTTAGTTGGTAAAAACAGTTCTCCCTTCTTCGTAATTTCTATTTTGAAATGGCTTTGGATATTTCCATAAAAACCCGCTTTTTTTACCACGTCTTGAGGTACTTTAGCCTTGACTGGCTTGCCGAAGGATTTATCTGGTTTTATATCCTTAATTGTCCCTTTCTCTTTAAGCCTAGCTAACAGTAATTTGTTTGCCAACAGTTGATTTGTCGTGCTGGAGCCGCCGGAGGACAATACAACTGCTGCCATCTTCTGTTCTGGAAGCACGACCAATGTGGCATGTTGCAGTACCGTATCCCCACCCTTAGTCAACGCTTTTATCCCATATTCACTGAATGGGTATAGTTTCACACTATCCCAGCCAAGACCATAGTTGAATACGTTTTCGCTATCTTCCGGCCACATGCCTCTTTTATATTCTTCTTGTTCCATCGCCTTGACTGCTTTATTAGAGAGAATTTCTTTTCCCTGTCCCATAAATATTTGTGAGAATCGCACCACATCTTCTGCAGTAGAAGAGATTCCTCCCGTACCAATCGCATTTACCATTTCACTTGGAAGCTGACCCTGGTATTTCGGAGAATACTGTCCAGCCCGCTTTTCGTTTTCCCATTTGTCTTGCGATGTTATCGTATGATTCAGTTTTAATGGCTCTGTAAACTTTTGATGTAGAAATTCAGTAAAACTCATACCACTGACTCTCTCTACCAAGATCTCAGCCAGCGTAAAACCATCATTACAGTATACTGAGAACGCACCAGGGTCTGCCTTCAAGTTTTGGTTGGACAATCGCTGCAACAAGATATCATGGGCATAAGCATCGTTATCTTTAAATAAAAATACATTATTGTACGTGGAACCTTGCAAACCCGAGGAGTGATTCAACAGCATACGCGGTGTGATGTGCTTATATCGTTTATCTTTCATTTTGAACTCAGGAATATAGCGGGCAACAGGGGCATCCAAATCAACTTTTCCTTCGTCTACTAGTTTCATAACAGCCGCAGCTGTATATACTTTACTGGTTGAACCAATTCCGTATAGAGTATCTTTGGTTAGTGGCTCTTTCCCTTCTATGTCATTCTTGCCTGTCTGCCCCGACAAAATAAGTTTACCATTATCAATCAGCGCATACTGCACGCTAGTCGTCTCATAGGACTTCGTGAGTAGTTCAGCGTTCTCTGCAGCAATCTTCTCCAAATCTTGGCTAGCAACTTCTTGACTAGATACAACTGGAGTCTTACTGCTAGAAGACGCTAGCGCTCCTGTTGGTAGGCTCATCGTTAGAGCCAAGGTAGCGGCTAACACCCCAGATAATTTATTTTCCATAAGAAAAATACCTCCTTAGATAAATGATCGATTTCATCTTTTATTTGTACAATTACAAACATCACATAAACTACTATTCCGCCTTTATCCCTACTGTCTAAATTCAACAAGTAAAATACTTTTAAAAAGACCAGGATTCTCGGCTCTACCCATACTGTTCAAATTGCCGTCAACATATGCCTCCCTCCATGTGTCCCTCCAGCAAAAGTATTAAATCCTGGAATAACACCTGTATGTCCCCCTATCGAGACAACGTTAGGAAGTTTAATTTCATAGATTCCTAGACCATATCCATTGATTCCTCCCTTTCCTGTAGAAACTGTAGTGAATATTTGTTTTAGTTGCTGTTCTTTCAGTAATTGCCACCAAGCAAATAAGAAAAAAATTTGTTTAAGTCGTTACACTTCCAATGCGAAAGTAAAAATCTGTTTTCATCGGTTCTTAGTTCTTATATCCTATACACCAGCTGCATACCCCTACGTTTTTCTACCCTGGGAAGTTTTAGCGAGTACCCCGGGGGTATCCAAGTTGCAATGTATCTCGCATTACTTGTTCGACGGAAGTACGATCTCGTTGAGTACTTATTTGTAATGAACTAAGTATATTTTGAGTGGAGCCTGTTTTTATCATTGCGGTTGGTGTTAGGTATAATAAAGAGTATCGGCAGTTGTATATTATTTCTTACTAATTACACAGAAATCATCTTCATATTGTTTATTTTTACAAGCACCATACTGTCGTAACAAACGGTAAAATCTCTCTTTTTCACATGTATGTTAGTACCATAAATGATTTTTTTATTTAGAATGTGCTTATTACTAGTTTGGTTTTCGTATAAATAAATCCTATTTATCCTCCCTCTTTTGTGCTTCTCTATATTTGTATCCTACATAATAAAAATTTCTTTTTTCTTATGCATTTCTTACAATTTCCTTACGTTCAAATCACTTCTATAATTAGGTAGGTTTTATTTTAAAATCTCCAGGATAATAAATGCTTATATAATCCCACGATTTCATAGAAGATGGATTAATAACCCTGCGCCAAATCATCATGCACATCTCTGATATTTCCTTGGATTCCCCCCCCTCAACCTTTACAACAGTTCCAACCGGCATCAACACTTCTTCACGTTCTTATAACTAGTAATAACTAATCAACTCCTTACCTGAAAATAAATTAATATAGAAAAAGAGAGATAAGGTTAAAATACCTTTATCTCTCCTTTTCTCTCACAAATTTTGCGAAGGATTTTTTTGTTTTTGGGTTCATCTGTTTTCTTAGCTTGATGGGCATGAGACGTTAAGGAAAAGCAGACTGAAAGAATTAAAGGAGAAGAAATTATTTCAATAAAATTTCTTTAAAGTACTTTCACGTCACTTTCACAAATGTAAGAACTCTCATATATTACACTTCATACATCCTTTTCCAAGGAACAATATACCGATACACAAATCCCCTCACCATCAATTTAAGAATTTAAAAAAGAGGGGATTATCCCCCTCCTTTTACGCTTGCTCCGACTGTCGAAATTATTTAATATACCCACGATTCAGTTCCGTTAACTTTTCATTGATGTTAAAAATTCTTACTCTAATATCTTTAACACCAACTGCTTCAAGTCTGTTTTTGTGCATTTCAGCGTATTTTTCAGCATCTTGTTTTTCCTCAAATACATAAATGCCTCCAGCTTCTTTTGTTTCTTCATTCTCAGTCCATATTTTCCAGTGGAATCCTTCTTCTTCGTTAATACTATTTGCTAAATCCCAAAATGCTTCTTCCATTTCTTCACCAAAAGGACCTTCAAACGGAAAATCAACTTGTAATAAATACGCCATTTTCACTCACTCCTATTTTTAATATAAAATTCATCAGGAATTCCTTTGTATAAAAATCCTTCCCATTCTTTTACTGATTATGATTCGAATGATAGTAATGTCTAAATTCGTATTGCTATTATTATTCAAGCATTAATTTGAGAATCCCCCTATTTGTAAAAAAACTACAAAATGTTAGCAACTTGAACGCATACAGTTTAACGGCTTCAGGTTATGTTTAAAAAATATGATAACAACTTATTCCTATACTAAGGACAAACAAAACAAGTGCAGGTATCGCTTTCTTAAAGGAATCTCTCGCTAATACAATAAGAGTTAATGCAGCTGCAAGCATCGTACCGCCTAACAATAATCCTGCTAATAAAGCTACTATTGGAATCCAAATTCCTATCAACATTCCAATTGCTCCTACAATCTCAAAAGCTCCAGTTAAGAAATTAAAAAACGAAGGTAAACCAAATCGTTTGAACTCCTCTGCCATTTTCCCAGATATAATTTTCGTACCTGTCATTAAAAAGAACACAAACAACAAAACTTTTACAATATTGATGAAAATTAAAATAGTAATCACACCTTTCTTATTATTTGATCAAAACTCAGTATTGTTCAGGTAGTAGTCACTACCTATACCCTATTTCCTGAGATTGACCCTATGGAAGTCGCTTCAATTTACATTATCCTTTTCAATATTAAAGGGATGGAAATTACATGCCATAGCATATATAATACATAAATTTGACTGGTACTAGGCAAAAAAGTGAGCCTGAATGAGGTATCATAGAAAATAAAGCTACCTTCTCATTCCTCTAAACAAACAAAATTACATGCTATAGCATATATAATACATAAAACAAAGTTTGTTCCTTATGAATAGCATAGTATTAATAAGGAACAAGTATTAATAGCGTGTATCATACAATTTGTTTAATAATGATTGTAATACTTTAATCTCTTCCTCGCTCAAATTACTCGTAACGAAATGGTGAGCGTCTTTCACTACAGGCAAGATGGTTTTCTTTAACTCGTCACCTTTTTCAGTTAAAAAAAGGTTATGTGAACGCCTATCTTGGTCATTCAAAGCCTTCTTTACAATCCCTTTTCTCTCCATTGACTGTATCATTCTTACGACAGTAGTTTGATCTTTATCAATAGCTTCTGCTAACTCTTTTTGAGTAGTGCCCCTTTGGCTACAAAGAACACTAATAATTCCCCACTGCTCTGGTGTAACTCCATAAGGCTTTAATTTCTTAGTAAAATAATTAGTCATTTTCACATCAGTACGATGAACAAGATAGCCTATTAAATCATGTAAGTTCATGGATCACCTCTATAAATTAAGATATAAAAGGATATAGCATACCAGTCAATTATTCACAGTGAATGTATTTGTTTCACTATTTATATGCTATGACATATATATTAAATTAGGTCATTTTAATTGTCAAATGAATTACCTATTGTTTTCAAAATCAAAATCTATTCCATACATTCCTCCGGTGTGATTTCTGCTGACTATTTCTTCTCCATTCTACAGAAGTTCCGTAGATCTCCCCGCTTAATATGACCACAGTAATTTTTAGCGCTTCATCCTCTTTCTTTTTATGATGTTCTTATAACATTTTATAAAATTTGATATCTACAGGTAGCCAAACATTTTCCACCGACGAATCCTTCTTGTCCGCCGATAATTCTTGCAAACTGTTGACAAATTGATTCCTCATTAATCGCCATACCTTTCATCATCACCCCTTTCACTGTTAGGTTATGAATGAATACATAGGTCTGAAACGGTAATGAATCTATGCTATTATAAAAAAGATGATGGGAATCTAACGAAATCTATTAGCTCAATTATTCTTGATCATTTGTATTGTTACCAGAGTTTAAATGGTGCAGAATTTTTATTTTATCCCGCAGTAACGGGCCGTAACAGCCCGATTGGTGAGTGCTAATAATCAGTGAGGGATAAACACCCCACTGATTAAACTTTCACTTTATGAGGTGTTTTTCCTTTTATGCTTGCTGGGCGACTGAAGGTAAAACTCGGCTATTATATGTTAAGATATTTTTAGAGGGCATAAAAAAACACCCTAAGGTGCCATCCTCTGACTTGAGAATCATATCTATGTATGGAAAAAATCAGAAAAGACAAATACAAAAGAGAAGCTTCTAACTATAATTTATAAAGTTCTTATGGCATTAATTACTTACATACATATTTCATTATTTACCGGAAGAAGAATCCCCGTTATATTACTTTCTAATCAGTCTCGTTAAAGCCATCCCAAGAAATCCAGTACCCATTCCTATTAGCCATCCAGTTTGAGTACTTCCTAACATAGATCCCACTCCTCCACCAAGAAACATGCAGCCAACGAATACTAATCCTCCAATTCCCCAATTCGGCCTTTCCATAATTCAAACACACCCTTTCAATAAAACATATGCTATTAGCTACCTAAACTTTCTTGCATAGGATATGTTAATTATTTCTCTAGAGAGGGTATAGTTATTTAGCTTAAGTTTAGCAACTTTCAGGGAATTCAAAAGACGCGGAGATTGACCGATTTGAAGGGATTACAGGAGAAGAATTTTTTGTATTATAATAACTTAATGGTTGTGGAACAAATTCTTCTTCAACTAACCAGCTAATAAAAATCTGGAGGTTTTCCACAATCGAAGCTCATCGCCATCAAGTTAACATACCTCACCCAGTTCTTATTGTTGCAAAATAAGCAGCATATAATCAATTAAAATAATGTAACAGCCGACATTAGCAGCAAAATTATTAAGAAAAGACATTCCAAATATGGAACGCCTTCTTTTTTATAAAATCATTCACTTAAATCTATTCCAAAAAATTCTAATTAATAAAATCAAACATTTAACGAAAGAAATTTGTTACTTGCATAACGCTCTTCTAACTTTTTTTGCAAAATTTAGTGGATCATCAACGTCTTCGATATTAACGTAAATCAAATTCGGATCATCACATAACCATTCATTGTGTATAGACGAAACAATTATACCTTGTTTAATAATTGTAGCAACAAATTCAGTAACTTCCTTTTGCAAGAGTGCTACTCGGCCTAGACATAATGCCCGTCCAGTTTTATGATCTCTTGATTCAAATGAGAAGGAAGTTGTTACTCTAAAACGTTTTCCTAAGATTGTTGCTCGTATTTCCTCCCGATTTATTGTTGCTACACATTTTCCACCGGCGAATCCTTCTTGTCCACCGATAATTCTGGCAAACTGTCGACAAATTGATTCCTCATTAATCGCCATATTTTCAATCATCCCCCTTTTACTGTTAGGTTATGAATTCATACATAAGTCTGAAACGGTAATGAATCTATTCGGTTACCAAAAGATAATGGCACTCTAACGAAATCTGTTAGCCCAAGTATTCTTGGTTATATGAATTATTACTAGATTGTAAATGATGGGAGTTTTACTACCCGCAAATAGCGGGATGAATTTCCAAAAGTAAAACCCCAGAAATCCAAAGGTCTCTGGGGCTTCATTATATATTTAGCTCTTTTTGCTTTTTATTTTGTTTATGTCTATAAAGCAATTTTCGACTTATGAGAGAAATCAGTAATAAGATCAGTACTAGTACGAAAAGTTGCATATATGATAAATTAAAATATTTAGCACCTGTAACAAGTAAAAGTGTAGAAATCGTACCTTTTACAATGAAAAAAATAATAATCCATAATCCGCCTTTTTTCCAGTTCATTTTTACTTACCCTTTCCTACGTTTAAATTCATAAAAAAATTAGTGATAGTTCTTGAAAGTGACATTTTAATTGAAATCTATTACATTAATAAAAAAGTAGACTTTTTTTCACAAAAATCATATCCAATTACATGGGACGATTCCATAATAAATGCAAATGATATTCATTGTCAATTTTATTCAACATTTTTAATTCCGATCGTCTACATTGTTCTTTCAGATAGTGACATTTCTTTTTTGTTTCTACAACCGCGACACATCTTTGCAGAAGGAAATCACTTATCTATTTTCACAAGCTGTTTGCCTTGTTCTTGTAGCTTATATGCTAATTATACTTCATTACATTGCTTGGAAATATTAAAAATCACAAGGAAAAGAAGCTAACAATAAATTGTTAACTTCTCAGCTTAAGGAAAAATAGTATCTTTCCTTATTTTTTAATATCTAGGTTGTGATTTAATATTGGTAAGATGAGCATCAAACATATCAATGATTTCAAGAAATCTATCCGCTTCACGAAATACATGATCTGCTAATAATGGATGAATGATACTCTTTATTTTACATTGCTCAATTAAATCACGTGCCGTTTTCTTAAAATCCCGAAGAGATGTGACTGACACACGATTTTGATCTAAAAATTGATCTAAAAGAGGAACTGTTTGAGATTGTGGTTTCATAGATTCTAAGTCAATTGCTTGATACATTAATTCATCAAAATCATTGCTAAAATTCCGTGCTGTATCTACAAGCTTTCTTTCAGATGGATCAAGAAGATGACCAATAAATTTAGCATGGTCTGCCATAATCCTTAAAAAGAAAACATTTTCTTTAATAATAGCATCCGGAAGGGCATCTAATTTACCTTCATTTAATTCAATTAAACGTTTTCTAAAATAATCAGCTTCCCTACTTGTATGGTCAACTAACAGTGGGAAATTATTTTGCCCTGGCAATTTACATGTGAGAATTAATCCTAAAATTTTTCTTTTAAATCCCCAAATATTAGTTGCAGCTTGTTGTACTTCTGAATTAAATCTTTTTATTTGCTCAGGATCTGTTTCATTTGTATAGGAATACGCTATTTGTTCAATATGTTCAAACAATCGATAAAATTGATTAGCTTCTTCGATTAGTTGGATATCCTCACATCTAAACCCCAATCGAAGAAAAAAAGAATGTTCCTTCATGATTCTAGACCAAAAACGAATTTCATTTAATGATCGTTCAACAAACATGACAGACGTAACACCCGTATCAGGATGTAATGAGGTCTCATCCCTATTCATTCTTAATCCCCCCAGTAAATACTAAGCTAGTTCTATTCTTATGAGTAAAAATATATATAAATGCCATCAATAAAAATTCATGATGATATTGAGCAAGTCCTTTTGGAAATAAAGAAAAGATACCATAAGATGCCTTTCTCTGAATTGATAACCACATGTTATGTTTAAATGTACCTAGATAACAGTTCCCCCCGCACACGAGAAGTACATAGTATACATAATAAAAAAGAAGCAGAAAATCACTCACGATTTTCTGCTTCTTTTTTTAATTTAAGTTCTTCATACATACATCGCTTCACGCAAGATTGCTATTTTCTAGTACACGATAACTGGATCATACGTGTTCAAATTATCATACACAGTTTTTGCAACATTAGGAAGAAGGTTAACACACCCACCTGATCCCCCTGTTAAATAGGCATTATTCGCCCAGTTTGTTCGCCAACCAGCATCATGGAATCCTTGACCGCTATTTGTGAATGGTACCCAGTAATCTACTTTAACTGCATAATCAGCTTTACCTACTGCGCTGCCTTTCAACGTGTATGGTGTTCGTTTATACAGAACGTACCACACACCTGGTGATGTATCTTCACTCGTGCTATGTTTACCAGTTACTACATTTGTTGTGACTGCTAATTTGCCATCTTTATAAATCCAAATTTGTTGATCTGCAATGGAAACTTCCGCATACGTGTCTCCAATACCGTTATTCGCTGTTGTTTCATAACCGATACCTTCCTTCTCCCAACCATTTCCGTGAATATTAGAAGCAGATAGCGATTTTTCACCCTTTTCAAAAGCTTGTTGAACTTGTTTTGTTTCTTTTTCAACATCTAGTGCCCAGCCGTAGCCTTGTCCTTTTACTGATATAACCGAACCGGAATGGGTTTTAAAGCTGAAATTTTTATTTAATGTTGATTTAGCATTATTAATTTCAGTAATCTTTTTCTTAATGTCACTCGCATCGATTGTCACTTTCATATCCTTTGACATAGAGGCATTTTGAATTAAATCTTTCGCTTTTAAAGGATACACTTCATTCTGTACTTTATATTCAACGGACTGCCCAAGAAGATTCTGTAGTGCTTGCTCCTCTTTTTTGATAATTGGATCGTCTTCTTTAATAGGCTGTATGTATGTAGACTTCAGATGAATTTCGCTTTTATATTTCTGTTTGTCGTAATCTTTCAATAGACTAGTAACGTCATACTGTTTTCCATCAACGCTCTTCGAAATAACAATTTTTCCTTGTTCAAGCTTCGCCATAGCATCTTCAGGTGCTTTTAATTCTTTATTCATAGAAACGAGCTTTTCTTCTACAAGTTTTTTCATCGTTTCACTACGATACTGATCCGCCTTTTCCGGTAGCACTGAATAATTTTTTTCCTTTGAGGAAGGGAAAAATGTCCACTGGCTTTTTAATAGTTTCTTAACTTGAGGCAAATCTTTTTCCGTAAGTTCTGTTTTTGTCTCTTTTTCATCTAAAATTTGTTGTTGATCGACATAGACTTTATTTGCTAGTCCAGATGTTTTTAATTTCTGTATTGCCTGATCAGCACTCATACCACCAACTTTGGTGTCATTAATCGTAACATTCGAATTGAAGTGAGTTGCCTGATAATAACTCACTCCACCAACGAGAAGCGCAATTATACCAACACCCGCTGCGATAAATTTCCAATTTGGAAAACGTTTTCTTGATCTTACTCGTTTTTTATGAACTTCTTCAACTGATTCATTTACTGTATTGTTGTTCATCAATTTTTCCCCCATAGACATTAACGTCAATCGATTTTAAACCAAAACCATTGACTAGTGTACCTTATTTTTCCTGAAATTTCATTATTTTTGACAAGATTTTATCGCATTTATTTAATCAAACTTAGTTTTTTAATAGAACGGCCCTACTCTATGTGTAACACTCTAATTTAGTTTCATATGAGATTTTTTCTTTTTCTACAATATCAGTCCAGCTTATTAAAAAATAGAAAAATCCCGTATTCCATAAAAAATACGGGATTTTTATCCATACGTTTATTTTGTAAAGTAACATTTAGTCGAAAGAAGTTCATTCGTTACAGATTACTTATCTAATTAAGGATCATTTATATTCCAGTCCAAACATCTTTCCCGTATCGTCCTTCATGTTGCAAATGATCCAACCAATTCCTTGCTTCTTGTTCACTAACTTCATGAATTTCTTCATATGCTTGACAAAGGGTATCTTCTACATCCGGAGCCATTTTACTTCCATCACCACATATATAAAGATGAGCTCCATTATCTAATAACGAAATTAAATTGATTCTATCTTGTTTTATTAAATGCTGTACATATGTTTTTGGATGTCCCTCTAGACGAGAAAAAGCTGTGTGTAAAGAGATTAATCCATCTCTTTCATCATTTTCTAGTTCTGTACGATAAAGATAATCTTTTTCAGGATGACGACAACCAAAATATAGATGCGCTTGTCCTAAGTTAATACCTTTTTGCTTTTGAACACGACGCGCTTGCAAGAATCCACGGAATGGTGCAATTCCAGTACCTGGTCCCACCATGATAATTGGTGTTTCTGGATTTTCAGGCAATTGAAAGTTTGATTGTGGCGTTCGAATGAAACAGATAATTTCATCTTTATTATGACGCTGAGCTAAATAATTAGAAGCGACGCCTTCATATGTCCCTTCCCCACTCCATGCAGGTGCATTAACAACACCAACCGTAATGCTCAGACGATCCTGTGCAACGAGTGGCGAGCTTGAAATAGAATAATAACGCGGTTTGAGCGCAGGAAGAAGTTCTAAAAATCGTTCAAATCGGATTTCACAAGCCTCATACTTTTCAAGCAGATCCAACATTGAAATACGTTTCTTTAATATTCTTTCATGATAAACTCCTTCTTCCAATAATGATTCCAATTCCTTTTTATGAGGAGGGCATGCTGTGAATGTCACCATTTCTCGTATTTGTGCTCGAGTGGCTGCTTCTTGCACTTCGACACTATAACTAATAAGGTTAAGCAAACTAACAGGACTGTCTAAAGGTATGTGATTTACACTGCGCCCACTTGCGCTCAGTATGACTTGATCCTTCCCATTTAATCCAAAGCGTTTTAAAATTCGGTTAACATTTTTCTCGCTATTAATTGGCAGCACTCCAAGGTGGTCTCCTTCTTGATACGTAGCCCCTTCTGGCAAGGATACCTCGATATGCCGCGTACTTCTATCACTGCTGGATGATTGGAGTTCACGATTTTCTAGTATAGATGCATAAACTGCTTCATATGTTCGGGCAAGAGGAGATCCTCCAAGACGACTAACAAATTGCAGACTCAAAGTACTGCGCTCTTTTTCCATATTTTTGTTAAGTTCTAGTCCAAATGCCCTCATCGCATCAGACCACATGCTTTGTTTCCATTGCTCGAGTTGTTCCTCAAAATCACCACTTGCATCCGCTTCTCCGCGTGTAGAAAATCTTGTTGCTCCTTTTTGAGCCATTTGCTCATCAATGTATCTTGGAATCCGCTGATAAGTACTAGCCCAATTGTGATCTCCACAACCAAAAACTGCGTATTGAACACCTTTTAGCTCATCCGGTTTTAATTCCTCCAACCACTGCACAAACTGCCCTGCATTACTTGGCGGCTTTCCATTATAAGATGAAGTTACAATAAGAACTGCTCCTTCTTTTGGCAGACTTCCAATTCGCTCGTTAAGAGCTACCACTTCCGTTTGAACACCTTCTAAACTAGCTATATCTGCTAGTTCTCTTGCAATACCTTCTGCTACCCCTGTATCCGAGCCATACAGAACAAGCAGCGAAAGATTATCAGCTCCAATAATAGAAGGAGTCTTCTGAACTTGCTGTTCGATTTCATGGTTTTTCAGTTTCTCCTCTGTAGGCGCAAGAACAGTAGTATGACTGATAGTTTGATTTCGGGGTAGAATCCTAATTTTAAAATCACCGGGCTTTAGCGTTAATGTTTGTTTTACGTCCAGCTGATAGTTTTGATAATCGATTAATTCAAAATGTTGAAGAAGCATTCCCATTACGAGAGTGGCTTCATGAAGTGCAAACTGCATACCGATACATGCTCGTTGACCATTTCCAAATGGCTTATAAGCATGATGAGGAACCTTATCCGGCTCTTCAAATCGTTCAGGTTGGAATTCTTCCACATTGTCTCCCCATGCGTCTTTATCCCTATGTAGCTGTGGAATAAGAACAGAAATACGATCTTCTCCTTTCTTAATTGGATATTTCCCACCAATTACTGTATCTTCTTTTGCATAGAGACTGAATGCTGGAGCAGTAGGCCATAGACGTAGCGATTCATTTAAAATCATCCGTATGTACTTAAGTTTCATAACTTGTTGATATGTTGGAGTAGGATCTGTCAATACCCGATCTACTTCTTCATAGGCTTTTTTCAACTTATCCGGATTCTTTAATAAAAAATAGATTGCAAAAGATAACAATCCACTTGTCGTCTCATGCCCAGCTATTAAAAAAGTGATAATTTGAAAACGAATATTTTCATCATCTAATTTTTCACCAGTTTCCGGATCCTGCACATTTAACATACGGGCAAGTAAATCATTTTCTTCTTGATTTCCATTACTTTTACGTTCAGCAATAATATTATCTACTAAAGAAAACATGGATTGGATATCATGCTGAAATTGACGTTTCGTTCTCCACATGAGTTTGTCTTCTATATCCAGTCGCTGTAATTGGTGCATCGCTTCATCTAGAGAACGGCTCATGCTAGTGATAAAAGGATGAGAGGTCTCACGATAAAAGCTATTAAATCGGTAATTAAAACCACATAGACCAATTGTATCCAATGTAAGGCGGGTCATATCCTCCGGAACATCTACGTTTTCATTCGGATTCAGTCTTGCCCATTTTTGAACGAGTTGTACAGCAATATCGACCATCATGGCATGGTAATCTTTCATTGCCCGTTGGCTGAATGTAGGCATCAAAATATTATGAGCTTTTTTCCAGTTAGGCTCGTCAGTCTCACTTGTAAATAACCCGTCCCCAGCAAAGGCGCGAACTTTTGCTAAAGCACCATCTATACTTTTATCGAACCTTGTTTCGTCACAGACTTCTGCTACCAGTTCATGTCCAGAAACGACAATGATGGTATCACTTAAAGTTTGAATTTGAAAAATAGGACCATACTCTTCCGCTATCTTGATAAAAGATAAGGTCGGTTTATCTTTGTCGATTAATGGGAGATTCCCCAGCGGTCCATATGTTTTCGGCTGAGGAATGGCAGATACTTTTTTATCCATTAAAAACACCCTTTCAAAAAGCATAAAATAAAGTGAAACTTTAATCAGCCCTCACCAATCGGGCTTTTACGGGCAGCCCGACCCCCACCTAACTTCTTTGCTTCCGCTGAATTTTGAGGTGGGGGTCTTACTGCCCGGCAAATAGCGGGATAAAATACCCCAGTCAATAAAGAGAAGATAGCAAGCAATCGCCTGGGATAAAGATATGTAATTGATTACCTTATTTTATCTTTTCCCTAACTATTCATGATTATTATATTGCTTATAAGGTTGGTAATCTAAGTTGTTTGTTGACATTAGATTTATAATTTGCAGAAAAAAATACTAACTTACAATGAAGCAAATTATTATAATTAGAGCATTATAATGTTGGTGTTAAAAGATAATCTAAAAACTCCCCACATATTTTGATCACACTTTATTTTACAGCTACAGTTGCACTACATATCCGTCAAGCTAAGAAAAGCGAATACCCAAAACAAAGAAGTTGATGAGCTTAAGATTGTAGTATTTGGAAAGCCCATAGTTTTTAATGTCCAGTCAAACAAATACGATAAGTAAGTAATGTTTGACTAGTGAAACTATTTCCAGAGAGTTCCGATGCTAAAAAATAGTTTGTCTCTTGCTTTATAGTAAATTTATCCAACAACATTTATACGTAGTGCTTTCCATGTTACAATTTACTATAAGTGAGGAAGGTGTCTTATGAAAATATCTGTTTATGTTGCAAGTGCATTTAGCAAGGATCATAAAGGCGGAAATAAAGCAGGAGTGGTATTTATGGAGAATACATTGACCACTACTCAAAAAATGGCAATAGCCAAACAACTGGGCTATGCGGAAACCGCATTTATATCAGAATCTGAAATTGCTGATTATAAAATTGAGTATTTTACACCAAAAGAAGAAGTTGATTTATGTGGGCATGCCACAATTGGCTCTTTCACGATACTGATGCATTTAAATAAACTTTTCAAGAATCGCTATACGATTGAAACGAACAGCGGTGTTCTTACTATTACCATAAAAGAGGACATCATATTCATGGAACAAAACGAACCGATATTCTATGATGTTATATCTCCAAATGAGTTTATCGACTGCTTTGACATTAAAGATATAGACAATACATACCCAATTCAAATTGTCTCCACGGGCTTAAAAGATATTTTAATTCCTATAAAAAGCGAAACACAATTACATACAATGCAACCTAATTTTGAAAAAATTAAAAAAATCAGCAAGTATTATAATGTTGTCGGGATGCATCTATATACTTTTAATGACAATCGAATTATATGCAGAAACTTTGCTCCACTATACGATATCAATGAAGAAGCAGCGACTGGAACTTCAAACGGTGCATTAGCTTGCTACCTTTATGAACAGCACTACTTACAAAAAGAAGTCTATGTATTTGAACAAGGTTATTCTTTACACTCGCCTTCCGAAATATTAGTTAAATTAGCAACCAATAGCAAGAATGAAATAGAAAAAGTTTATGTTGGTGGCAAAGGCTATTACTGTGAAACTAAGTGTTTACATGTAGAAAATATTGAGTAAAAATAAAAAAACACCGAATAAAAAGGTTGAGAAGGATAGAGAAATAGATAAAAAACAAACACATTATTTAATTGAACAATGTGTTTGTCTTCAATCTGAAAGGATCTGATATGAATATCAGATCCTTTTTACTATATATAATTATTTCACTGGTTCTTTTCCAACTTTAAATACCGACGCCTTAGCAACAAAAAATTGTATTTCTTCACAGCCTAACTAATCAGCAAGAAACTTATAGGAATCATTATCAAGAGTTTTTTTGCTTTAACGATTTAACCTCTCGACAGCTTCCGCACTTGTATCTACACGTTTAACGAAAAAAACTAATAGTAGTGCTACAACATTCATGCCAAGCGCTACATAGAATGAATGCTGAATTCCGGATAATAAAGCCTTCTGCGTTAACATTGCCTTCGTAGCTTCTGTGAAGGTTGTTGGATCTACATCAGACATTAAACTTTCAGCTTTTGTTGTTGTTACAGAATTCATAATCGTAACAAGAATAGCAGTACCAATCGAACCGGACACTTGTTGAGCTGTATTATTAACAGCTGTACCGTGCGGATTTAAGCGAGTTGGCAATTGATTAAGACCATTTGTCATAAGCGGCATCATCACCATCGCCATCCCAAACATCCGCAGTGTATAAATAAGAATAATATGCGTGTGACTAGAGTCGAGTTGCAGGTTTGCCAGCATATAAGTTGAAACAGCTGTAATGGAAAGTCCTACTATGCCAAGAATCCGAGGGCCATATTTATCAAATAGTTTACCTGTAATTG
Organism: Bacillus sp. EKM202B; assembly: GCF_011066025.1. Classification (NCBI taxonomy): domain Bacteria; kingdom Bacillati; phylum Bacillota; class Bacilli; order Caryophanales; family Bacillaceae; genus Bacillus; species Bacillus sp. EKM202B. The sequence continues at coordinate 167,302 of NZ_JAAMNK010000007.1, forward strand.
GTGACATAACCCCCATTATTACCGCACCCGGAAGCATCATCAGCCCAGAGTTCAGCGGCGAAATGCCACGGACGTTTTGTACATAAGCTGGTGTTAAAATCATACCTGAAAACATGGCCACCGCGTTGACAATTGCAATTACAGATGCAAGTGCAAACATTGGGTACTTGTAAACACGTAAATCCAATAACGGTTCATTCATTTTTAATTGACGGATAATGAAAGCAGTTAGGGCAATAGCGCCTATGGTTAAAGTTGTTACGACAACTGTATCCGTCCAACCATCTGAGCTTGCAGAACTGAACCCATATAACAAACCGCAAAAACCGATAGAAGATAATAATAATGAGAGATAATCAAGTTTTGCATTTTTGTTTTGTTTCATGACATTTTCAGATTTCCAAATCCCTAATAGTAAGCTAATGATTGCTAACGGTAAAATCATTTCAAAAAGCAAACGCCAGTCATAATACTCTACAATATAACCTGATAGTGTCGGTCCAATTGCTGGAGCTGTAATCATAACTAGTCCAAAAATCCCCATTGCTGTTCCCCTTTTTTCTCTCGGAAAGCTTACTAGCATAATATTCATTAACAAAGGTCCCATAACTGAAGAGCCTGCCGCTTGAACCATCCGACCAGTAAGTAATAAGCCAAAGTTCGGTGCTACAGCCGCTAAGGCAGTACCAAGAATAAAAATCACCATGGATGTAATAAATAAGCTCCTATTTGAGAAGCGGGTTATTAAAAATGCTGATGCCGGAATTAATATACCACTAACAAGCATATATCCTGTAGAAAGCCACTGGATTGTTGAATAATCTTGAATGTCTAAATCTTTCATTATTGATGGCAAAGCTACATTTAAAAGCGAGTTATTTAGAAATGAAACAAAGGCCCCAATAAAAAGAATTACAAGCATTAAATATGGTGGTTTTCTTTTATGTAATGTTTCACTCATATATTTGTTTGCTCCCTCATTATAAATTTCATTGATTCGTTTAAATCGTTTGCATATCTGCACAAGAATACTTTATCCTTGCAGTATTTTGCCAAACTCTTCGAATAGATATTCTCTTTTTAACAATTCCCTTTTCTCACCATAACATTTTAAATCTTCTTTATTGACTAAATCCTTTATACACATGTAAATAAGATTTTGAAGGAATATATAAATGAACTTTTTTTAAAAATGACAAAATATTTAAGTAGGCCACATAAAACGATCAATCTTTTTTATAAAAATGTAAAGAATCTAAAATTAAAACCCAAACATTTTGATTAAATTGTTTGGGTTTCTTCTATTTATAAAGTCAATATTTGTAGCAATACTTTAATCAAACTAACACCTATAACTTTTTAAAACTTATTGAATTTATCACTTGCTAATCTAGTAATAAAATACTGAACATCAAACAAAACAGTAGCAAACAGAACGAACTTTATACATACTAAGGCCCATCTCATAACATTTTTAAACAATCGATTATAACGATATCTGAATTACTTTACATTTGAACCCATGTAATCCACTTCTCACCTTCTAACAATTTCGCTATATAACAAAAAAAGCATTGGATACCCAATGCTTTTTACACTTACGCAAATAGAGATGTATTCGCATATAAAGCTGGAGAGCCACCTGAATGTACGAATAAAATGTTATCTTCTTTATTAAATGTACCTTTCCTAATTAAGTCAATGAGTCCCGCCACTGCTTTACCTGTATACACTGGATCAAGTAAAATACCTTCAGTTTTCGCAAGTAACTGAACTGCTTCAACCATTTCTGGTGTTGGTAAAGCGTATCCTGGTCCTACATATTCATCAAAGCATGTAACGGCTTCGCGCGGGATAAAGTTTGGGATACCAACGTGAGCTGAAGTTTCAGCTACAAGTTTTGCTACTTTCTCTTCTTGCTCAGCTTTTCCTCTACTTACGTTAATTCCGATTACAGGAATCTGGCTTTGCGTTCCAGAAAAACCAGTAATTAAACCAGCATGCATACCCGCGCTACCACTTACACAAACAACTGTACTGAAATCAATTCCTTGCTCGAATGATTGCGCCATAATTTCTTGCGCACAAGCAACGTATCCCATTGCGCCAGTAGGGTTTGATCCACCAACCGGTATTACATATGGTGTACTACCTTTTTCACCTACTTCTTTTGCTACCTTCTGCATCTCTTCCATAAGATCTGCTCCGTTTGGTACAACAATTACATTTTCAGCACCTAATAAGTGATATAAGAAATAGTTTCCATTAAAGTCTCTCTTCTCTTCTGGCTCAAGCCCTTCCTCTAATACAAGGATACATTTCATTTTTTCTTTTACCGCAGCTGCCAGCGTCAGGCGGCAATGATTTGACTGAATACCACCAGCTGTAATTAACGTATCTGCACCCTTTTCCTGTGCATCCGCAACTAGAAACTCTAACTTTCTTGTCTTATTACCACCAGCTGTTAAACCAAGTAAATCATCTCGTTTAAAATAAATAGTCGGCCCACCAAGTACTTCAGAAAAATTGTTTAACTTTTCAATTGGTGTATATGATTCTGTATATTTTTTTCTTGGGAATCTAGCTAAATTCATTGTAACGCTCCTTTTGTACTTCTTTCACAATATATGTAACGTTACTATTATTACACGTAAAAATGGTGAAGTCATCTTTCTGAGGTGAAAAATATATCAAAATTCGGTACATGAAATTTATATCGGCGGTTTTTCAAATATATCAGCGATTCTCAATTTATATCGGCGATTTTCAAAATATATCAGCGATTCTCAATTTATATCAGCGATTTCTCAAATATATCGACTTACCGACAAAAAGTGACAAAATAAAAAGAGCCCACACATTCAAATGCGGACTCCCTCCAATCACTTATTTACCGAAAAACGAAGTAACTGCGTTAATCCCGGCTCTAAATTCATTTCACCTTTATGACGTACGTATACAGTTTTCTCTCCATCAAATTTCGGAGGATTTGCTTTATTATACGTATACCACTCATTCGTTCCTTCTATAGAGTACTCCATGTATTCAGTTGCATCGGCAATTACGTTTTTACTATCATCAGCTGTTACATCTGGTGCCATTTGCGCAACTTTTGAATCACTAACTAATAATTTCTTAATATCCTTATCACGTTTATAATCGTAAGCCGTTACGACAACATCGTTACCGTATGCTTTCACTTGCAGTCCTTGTTTAAATGAATATCCATCAGGAGCAGTTTTCTCTCCACCATTTGGTCCTGCTGACATCCAGCCTGTTTCAATCCCGCCTGTATTTACAACAGTGAAACCTTTTTCATCTCCGCCTTTAATTTTCTTTTTACCAGCCCAGTCAGGTAAGTTTAAATCCCAATGCGTATGACTCGTGAAGAAAACAACTTGCTGATAGTCTTTTAATATATCATACAATTTATCCACGTTTAAATAATCTTGTAAATATGGTGATTGTTTCGATCCGGATACCGTATCAGGTAAAACGTGATGAGAGAAAATGAAAATTGGTTTATTTTTATCTTTTTGACTATACTCTTCTAAATTTTGTTTAAGCCAACCTAATTGCTCATCACTCATATATACTTCGTCCCACATTTTTGAATCGTGGTATTTCATATATTTTTCAGTTCCTAAAAATAAAAGCGGATAACCGTCTAATTCTTTTTTATGATATACCTTTTCTTGCCCACTGAATTTCAGATAACGGTTAAATAGCGTTTCCTCAGTTACACCATTTGGCCATGTATTTTGAGAAAGTTTCCCGTCAACTGTCCATTTCCCAGCATAAAACTCATGATTCCCAACAGTTGACCATACATTTTCCGAATGTTTATTTTTGTTTAACACACGCTTCACATCATCATATTGTGACTGCTGTCCAGTTGGCGTTATATCCCCATTCATAATAAGCGCTCTAGAAAGTGGCGTCACTTTGTTCATATCTTTTAACACGTGATCAAAGTCCCCTAAATCCCCTTGAATATCACTAATAACGTTAAAAGTTGTAGCTGATTTTCGGACTTGCTCTTTCCCTTCCGCATGTGCTGAAAATGTCGGTAATAATGCCGCCATAACAGCTAATGAAGCAACTGTCTTTTTCATACAAATTCTCCCCCTACTAATAGAATGTACAAACTGACATGTTCTGCTTTCTCTTAGGTGCTTGTCCAATTCATATTATAGGGAGAGATTGTAAAGGCTAATGGAGTGAAAAATTAATTGTTTTTTAAGAGATTTTGTCTTTTCATTGCACTCCACAATTCGAGATTCGCGCCAATCTAGCTTTCTAGCCTTTAACATTACATACATGTAAATTTTGATGTTAAATCTTTTCGTTTCATACGTTGTTTTTTATTACTTTTAATTTTCGGGAAAAATCCACTAATTAATAATGTTATAATCCATACCATTATTAGAATAAAATTTATTGTATTACCGGAATTCAAGCTGAAAACTCTCCACAAATAGGCAGCACAAAATACGAGGATAGCAGTAATAATAAGTAAAAATGTCCTAACTACTAATCCGATGTAGGATCTCTTCTCTTGCTTAAAAATGAAAGTTCTTCTACCTTTGTACAATCTAATCACAAATAGCAGCAAATATAAACCAAGTGTGGCTCCAATAACAATTGATGTAATAGAGTTGTTTTTTCTCTGCTCAGCTAGAGAGAAGTAACTTTCAGGTAATTTTCCCGTTTCATATTCAATCCATGCGTGGTAAATATCCTGTCGTAAGTCTATACCACCTTCACCATTTGTAAGGATTACCAATCCATCCTTTGTATTAGGAATGAAACCATAAAAAGAATGCCAGCCTCGATTGTCACCAGAATGATAAAGTAATTTCCATTGATTAGATAGTTTTTTTTCAAATATACCTAAACCATTCTCCCCTAATACTAGCTTTTGCATTTCTTCAACATGTTCACTTTTGATGACACCATTCCCTTTATTATTTGCATCCATGCTTGCAAGTATCAATGTCATCATATCCGTAACATTTGTCTTAAGACCTGCAGCAGCCTGTTCGGTAAATTGGTAACTAGGGAGCTCCTCTCCAAAATATCCATAAGCTTTCGAAAGGTTATGGTTTTCAGGACGTTGTAAGAATGAACTAGATTTTATTCCTAAAGGTTTCATAATTTGTTCTTCCATATAACGATCAAACGGTATTCCGGTAACCTCTTCAATTACAAGTTGTAAAATTGTATATCCGCCACCAGAGTAAATTGTTTCTGAACCTGGTTTATTGGTAACCTCCACTAGTTCATTAAGCCATCCTTTTCCAGACAGAGATTCCTCAATAGAGTCAAGATGTTTCCCTGGTGCAACCCCGAGGTATCCTTTATGTGCAGACAGCCCTGCTGTATGACTTAACAATCTTCTTATTGTGACTTCATTATTATTAAACTCTGAATTAGGTAATTTCCATTTGGTCAGATATTTTCCAACGGGATCATCTAGTAATAAACGTCCTTCATCTACAAGATGCAAGATTCCCCACGCTGTAAGGTTTTTAGATATGGAACCAGCTTGAAACAATGTATCATCATTCACCGCTTTTTTTGTCTTTTTGTCTACATAACCGTAGTTAAGTGTATAAGCAATACGCCCCTCATGTACGATACCTATTGCAACCCCTGGTACCTCATAATTCTCCTGCCATTTTGGTACCTGTTCATCCATCTTTTTTTTGAAATCCTCTATACTCCTATCAGTCAGCGTGCCCGATTCTGCCCTCACCACATTTGTAAACCATACTTCATTCGTAATGAATATACAAATCATTAAACATAAAATACTTTTGCATATTATCGATGCTTTTTGCCTATTCTTCATTTGCTTCACCCTCTTTTCAGAATATTCTACCCATAAATCAGAGTATCCCATTCTAATATCCCGTTCTACCGATTTTTATTACTTAACCTTACAAAATTGTAATAAAAATCAAAGATCTACTATTGTCCTTTATCCGAGGGCAATGAAATTCATTAACAAGATTGATATGAAGTTATATGTATTGTTTCAGTTAATCCCCCTAAAATACTAGTTCGGTTAATCAATTGGATATATTCCACACTACAAATATTCATTTTATAAAAAGAAGAACCCAAACATTTTGATTAAAATGTTTGGGTTCTTTTGGCTTCCTTAAGTTTTTATGAAAAAGATTAATTATTTTATGCAGTCTGCTTAAGTAAACGTAACTATTCGTTTAACTATATTCCTTCATGTTTAACATAGAGATTTCTCTTTTTAAAAAATACATTTTGTTCAATCAGCTAACAGAACAAGATTAAACACTTAACTCGTATTAGTAATTTTTACTGTTTCTGTTGATAAATATAAAAATACTGCCTAACACACTTAATGAAAGTGCAAAATATAATAACAAATCAGGTAGAAATTTCAAAGGAATAATATCAATTAATTGTAAAACAATAATGGCAAGGATACCTAAATATAGAATATTGTACAAAGCATTATTTGTTTTATATAGAATTTCTCTTCCTCTTTCGTCATTTGCTTCATCACTTGATTGAAATTTTATTACATACATCTTACTGATCACTATTAAAACAAATAATAAAATTTTTAATAAAAACATATGTATCACTCCTCTAGATAATCAAATACGTCGGTTAACGGCTTTTCAAATGCATTTGCGATTTTAAAGGCAAGAATTAGAGAAGGGTTATATTTATTCTTTTCAAGAGTAGCGATAGTTTGACGACTAACTCCCACTCTTGTTGCCAGTTCTTCTTGAGTCCAACCTTTTTCTGCTCGACAAACTACAATTTTATTATGTAACAATAGTAACACCTCTTTAGATAATTGTAATTTATTTTTTACAAATTGTAAATTATTTCTTACAATATATTTTAAAAATTAAAAATCCTCATAAAAAAGGACATAAAGATTTCTCTCCATGCCTATTAATCTTCTACTTCTTTACTGTATGTACATAATGGGCTGTTTCAAAAACATAATAAAAAAGAGAACTACTCTTCAAGCACTTCTCTCTTTCATCCAAACGATAAATATAAAATAAATTATAAAAAATATACTATATAAATTCCATAACGTGGGTATTGCAGCTACACTAAAATAAAGAGTTCCTGGTAACAAGCAATCATAAAAGTCTTTTTGTTTAAAAGCGATGTTTTTTTGCCATCGGTTCTATATATGTATTTAATATCCACATTAATACTTTCCATACCTTTTGTTGGCTAGGTGGGAGATGAGCGTTATACACATAACTGTATTCAATTTGCTGTGTTGCACCACGATTTCGTTTGAACTCTCCAGCCCCAGCACTACAATGACAAATTAAATCTTTTTCGATAGAATCCATTGTAATAAGGAGGGAAAGTATACGGTATAAACCTTGTTGCTGATCAGAGTTTGTATGATAGCCAAGGATTGGCGTTGTCATAACTCCATCCCGAATAAAATAAGCAATGACACCATCAATTGTATCCCCTTTTTTTATGGCCTTTATCTCAAATAAACGATGCTGAAGAGCATTCCATAAATAAGCGGGTGTAAACATTGGGTTATGGGCGGAATATTTTTCAATATATAGTTGGTTGTATAGCTGGTAAATTTGTAAAATATCATCTTTTGTTAATTCTTCATTCGTAATGATTTCATAATTGCTTTTCTCTAATAAACTTTTATCATTTAATAAGTCTTTTCGTTTTTTTCTATTCATTTTTTTATAGTGTTTCGGATCAAATAAGTATATAGAACGAGACATAATTTTATTATAACCGACTGTAGCTAGTGCTTCTGTCGTTGCGGGATATAATTTGTTATTTAAAGAGCGAAATAGAATGGTATGCTCTGGAAATTTTCCAACTAATAATTTCGTTATTTGTTCGATTTGTTGTTCGTTGATAGAGTGATAAAGATTTGTTGAAAGCATCCAATTATTTACGACAATGACTTTATTTATATTCGTTCGTCTTAGCCAATTTCCCATAAGATGAATCGGATAGGTTAATAGCTTCTCTAGCCATGGTTTTTTCAACTCCCATAGTTCTTCTAACGCATAAGATACGTAATGCGTATAAGGAGAACATACATATGAATTTTCGAACTCTGCGTTATTAAGAGTAACTGGCAAGATGAGATCATCAATCTCTAATAGAAAGAGCTCCGTGTTAACATTTTTAATAAATGCTGTAACGCCCTTTTGAAAAAGAGGCAGGAAACTATCTCGCACATATGCTCCATCTTTTTTTGATTCCCAATCAATACTATGCAAGGAATGAACATCATGTAACTGAATCATTTATGTTCACCACGTCTTACAAGGCTTTCTATTCTTTTTAATTTTTTATCATATACTTGAATATCGTAATGCGAAAAGAAGAACTGTGGTATCGTACACTTTTTAGTAGACCATAGTGTATGTAATTCTTGCATTACCTTTGATTGACATAATTCGAGATTTTCAGGTAGTGCTTTAAGTTTAATTTCAATTTTGTCTACGCTATGTTGTATTACTTTAAATTCTTGAATGTCACTAGATGCAAACAAAATTGCTCTTCTAATGAAATCTGGAAAAATAAATATTTCACTATTATCCAATTCACTTATTCCAATAAATATATCATCGCATCGACCATCAATTCGTTCTAATGCTAAGAAAGGTGAGCCGCAGCTGCACGGCGTTTTTTCCTCAATTAATATGTCATTGAGACGATAGCGTATAATCGGCTGTGTTTTCCTCATGAAATCAGTAATAATGGGAACGAATATCCCCTTCTCTTGATCTAAGTATTCTTTTTCAATATGAACGAGATCTTCATTCATGTGTAATGTCCCCTGCTCGCAGGTGGTAGCAAGAAAACCTTCTGTACATTGGTAAACTTGGTGTACTGTCTGCTTGAAAGTTGCACGAATAAAGTCTCTATCAATATCTTCAAGCACTTCTGCTACAGAGATAATTTTCTTTGGACAAATTGTAATCAGTCCTTCTTGCTGCCAGTAAGCGATTTTCCGTAACATAGACGGAGGTGCAATTAAAATAGATGGCTGTATTTCATTTAATCGCGTGATATGCTGCTGAAACGAATCTAGTAAATCAAAAAAATGAAATGAGATTCGCTTATTTTTTGTCGCTTCATATAAATTGCTATTTGCACGTAAGAAAAAAGCAATCGTGTGTTTATGTAGAATGCTAGAAGGAAGCACCTTTCCAATAATCGAGCCAGCCCACAACGTTTGTTCTTCCTCGGAAACGAGAAAAACCCCACGATTTCCACTAGTGCCTGATGATAAACCGACAGTTATATTACGAATGGTTGGTGAGAAATTCCGGGTCTTTTCTGCTTCAAATGCTACATGAAACGCTTCTTCCTTTGAAATATGTACTGTATTTAATGTATCAAAATGTTCCATCATTACTTCTTTATCAATAATCGGGAGTGCAGCCAAATTCCCCTTTTGAATTTCATGTAAAAACGGCGTATATAACTGGCGATAAAAAGGCGACGCCTCTATCGTGAACAAAAGTTGTTTTTCTATTTGTTGTTTATGAAACTGTTCCAACTGTTTACGATTTGAAAATCTCGAGCCATATTTTGTTTTCAAGTATTGCTTGAGAATTCGTAGTTTATTCATAGTACACCCCTGCTTTAATTTTATCCCATGTATGTTCACAATGAGTTGGTACAATTTCAATCTCAGGTGATGTTTGTGATAAATGGTGTAGCTTCTCGATATTCTTTCGGTAAGATTTTGGATCGCTCGTTAAAAGGTTGGCAATCTTACTAGGAAATACAAGGTTTTGATACGTTTTACTTAGCCACACTGCGTCTGCACAAAGAAAGACAATTTTATTACTCTGTAAATGAACGAATAAACCAAATTGTCCCGTTGCGTGTCCTGTTAAATCAACAGCAAATAATGAGCCATCCTCAAATACATCATACCCCTCTTCAAACTTTCCATATGTAGAAGGTAAGTTAAGGGATGGAGTTTGATCAATGAATGACATTCTTTTCTCTAAATCCATCGGCAGTGTATCTTTTAGACACCCTTTTAATAGAGCACCAAATTTACTTCTCTTTTTAATATCCTCATAAGCTTTTGCGAAGGTTAGTATTTTCGCTTTTGGAAAGTCAGGTAAACCAGCAGTATGATCGCCATGAAAATGAGAAAGAATAATATATTTAATTTCTTCTGGCTGAATACCATCAAGAAGAAGTTGCTGTTTAATCGATTGCTCTTCCGTGAAATGAACAGGCGTAAGTTTTGCATATACAGAGTAAGGAAATCTTTTTGTCGCCTCTTTAAAATGTCCTGCATATCCAGTATCAAATAAAATATATCCTAATACTGGATGCTCGAGTAACCCTACTGTAGCAGGAAAGCATATTTGTTTCCAACTGCCCTTGGAGTATGCGATTTTTTCTGGATGTGTGCAATATCCTGTATCATATAGCTTTAAAGATTTGATTTTCATTGTATTTTCCACCAGTCTACAAATTTTGTAATTCCTTCTTCTATACTGATCTTTGGAGCATATCCTAGTTCTTCTTTAGCTTTATCAATATTTAATGTCTGGCTTTTTGAAAGGACACTAACAGTATACTTTGTAAGAATAGGTTCTTTTCCGAATAAAATAGTTTTTGAGATTCCTTCTAGTATAGCAGCTAGTGAAAAAGCGGTTTTGTAGGAAATTTTTTTATATTTTACTTCCTTATCAAGACGCTTCATTACATTTTCTATGACCTCATATAAATTTACACGTTCGTCATTTGTTATATTGTACTTTTGACCTAATGTATGTTTTGGGGAATGCATACAAAGAAGTAAAGCATCTACAACATTCTCAACATACGTAATATCAACAAGAACATTTTCAGTACCAATTCTCGGTAAAGCACCCTTTTCACATACTTTAATAAGACGCGGAAGAATCGCGTTATCTCCTGGTCCGAATAAAGCGCGCGGACGTATTGTGATAACTGGTAAACCATGCATGAAAGCTTGATCAATAGCTTGTTCAGCCATGTGCTTCGTTGTTGCATAATGATTTACAAATGTAGCAGGAAGTTTCGCGTTTTCTACTACATTTTGTCTCTCATCATAATAGAAATAAATACTTGGTGTTGATACGTGGATCAGGCGTTTTATACCGTACTTTTGACTTCCCTCGATAATATGTTTCGTTCCTAACACATTCGCATTATAAAAATCTTCATATTTGCCCCAAGGGGAAGAAAGTGCGCCGCTATGAAAGATATAATCTTTATCTTTACAAACTTGTAGCACACGATCCCTATCTTCAAGAGGACAATAAACAAACTCGATTCCATTTTGTTCTAATACCTTACCGATTGTTTTATTTCTTCCCGTTGCCGTTACTTCATAGCCCATATTTTTCAGTCGAAAGGCGAGTTTTTGTCCTAGAAAGCCCGTTCCACCAGTTACTAGCATTTTCATAAATCTTCACCATCCCACGATATGTCATATGTTGTTTGCTCTAAAATAGTCCGTTCATTTTTATGACTTTCACGCCATAATTTATACATGCTAAAAAACTGATAAAAAAATGGTTTCCAATCATTGTGACGATAAACGATATCTGGATAAGAGCATAGAACTTTTAACCATCGCTTACGTTTTTGTTTACTTTTTAAATAAGGAAGTCCATATAAAAACATCGCTAACCGAATTGCGCACTCAGAGTTTGGTCTTGGAATACGTGTATTGTTTACTGTTTCATGAAAGAAAGCCGGCAATATTTCCTCATCGAATAAATGTAATCCACTTGTAGTACGTGGATTACATTCAATCGGAATTGCATCTCCATCCTCTGTAACGATAAAATCAAAAGCAATTTGCCCTGAGAAATTCAGCTCTTTTACAATATGTCTCACAAACTGATCAATTTTAGGATGATTCATATGCTGAAACGCAATGGTAGCACCTAAGCCTGCCGTAAATTCCGTTTTATACGTAGAGTTAGCTAACACTTCCCCAGATTGTGCAATACTGTAGGAACAATGCTGCGTCCCTTGTATAAACTCTTGCATAATATAATTCGACTTATGTATCATGCTTTCTTTTAGAGCATCCTCTTTTGTAATAAATTCCACTTTATCAGAAAACCGGGAGTAAATCGGCTTTAATACAAAAGGAGTATGTGCTGTTGTTTTGTGCATCATTGACCTTATCGCTTCTTTATCATCTATTCTATATGTTGCAGGTACTTGCCACCCTAAATTCGCTACGAACTGAATAAATTCCCACTTATTATGCAGTAGTGAAAGTTTTTGAAAATCATCTACTAATACATGACAAAATGCACTTAATTCCTCTCTATATTTAGATATATAAAATACTTCTTCACAAGTAGGAATAAGCAAATCTACATTGTGACGTTGAATAATGGATAGTAGCGCACGAATACTTTCATTTGTTTTCCACTTTGGAGATGGGATTTCATAAAAGTAATCCGTACTTTTTGAAACTTTACTTAACGGATACGGAATACTATCTGTAACAATAACGGTATGTCCGGCGTTATGAAACAGTCTGCATAAATGCAAAGTTGCTGGTGCACGTGCCCCTGTAATTAATACTGTTTTTTTAGTATTCAAGAAGGATGCCCCCGATAGAAAGTCCTGCAGAAGTACCTAATAATAATATTTTATTTCCGCGTTGCACTTTCTTTTGCTTAATGGCTTCAAAAAGAGCGATTGGAATAGATGCGGAAATCATATTACCGTAGTCTTCAAAAATGGTCATAAAGCGCTCCTCATCTACCCCTAATTTTTTACGAATAAGTCTCATAGCTGGTCCACTTGCTTGGTGAGGAACAATTAAATCAATATCGGCTAGAGAATAACCAGTATCCATAAGGAGCTTGTCGATAAACTTCATTAAATACTTAGAAGATAGTTTAAAAATGGCTCTTCCATTCATATCGAACAAGAAGTCTTCTTTTCGTTCCTCACTATACTCCCTAGGATGAATCATCGTTCCACCGCCACGAATTTCTGATAAATGCGCACCAGAGCTATATGTTTCCATATGGGAAGCAATAATAGAAGATGAATGATCGCCTTTTGTTATGACAACAGCTGCTGCACCGTCACCGAATAAAATACTGCTTTCATTTTGTCCCCAATTTAATCCAACAGAAGAAATTTCAGAAGAAATAATAACAACATTTTTGTATCTCCCGCATTCAATTGCGTATGAAATTGTATCAAGTGCTGTTATGAAACTTAAACATGTTGAATTGATATCAAAACATGGAATACCAGAATGCTGTAGCCCGAGCTGTTCTTGAATAAGTGATGCAGTAGAAGGAATCGCCTGTTGAATCGTTCCGCTTCCGCAAATAATACAATCGATATCATCCCAAGTTAACTTCGCATCTTCTACAGCTTTTTTTGCAGCTTCCGCCCCCATATAAGAAGACGTTTCTCCATCAACAAAATATCTTGTTTTCACCCCAGCTTTTTTTAACGTCCAGCCTTCTGGTACGTGTAACATACGATCTACTTCAAAAGAATCTACCTTTCGTTTTGGAAGATAGGTGCCAATGCCTTTTATACTAATATATCTTTTCATTTTCTATCGCCTCTTAATCTTTTTATAAATTTTAAAATTCCGTCATATTTAAATACTGTTGTGGATACATACAGATTTTTTTATAAAATTCTGCTATCCCATTATGTACATATAATCCTACCTCTCTTCAACAAAGAGCCAGTTCTCTACTTGAGAACTGGCTCTTTTTGCATGAGAATTCTTCAAATACATAATCTAGAAAAAACTTTTATATCAATTTAACTATATTATAACAATTATCCGAAAATAATTAATAGTATTTTTTTGTAAATAAAAGTGAATATGTGGTACAAACTTATGTGAGATGATAGTTTATTGAATAGCAAATATAAATATATGGAGCGTATATACATGTAATTTAAACATCTTCTATTTTCTCTTTTGATTCCACAAAAGTTACTGTAATTTAAAACCTAAAGTATGTATCTCCATATCTTTTTTACCTATTTACTATTCTATCGAGATTGAAATATGATACATCCAACATTTGTTTCTAACTCTTTGAATCTATTACCATAATATTTTGTAGCTTTTTCTACCTTTTCTTCTTGAGTCATATTGTCCGTCGCCCCTGTTATATCGCATCCATCTAAATCTATAAAAATGCTATTGAATTTACCTAAAATGCCTAAATCAACAGTTTTACTCCAGTAGCCTTCACCATCATTATCGATTATTATCAAAGTATCCTCCATTCTACTTTGTTCGTTGCATAAGAAAAAGTGAGTCTTTCTTAACAAGAATCACTTCCATTATTATACAAATCATCTCTCATTAATCCTCAATTTCAATTCCAGCTTGTTTAAATGGTTCTAATACTTTTGGGTAACACATTGAAATATATTCCACTGTTTTTAGATTTTTTAAATTTTGAAATCCTTCAACAGATATTACATCAAATAAACTGTCTTCACCATCCCAATCTGGCTTTAAGATATGATAAATTTCATTTCCTCCATCAAAGCAAAGGGATTCAATCTTTTCCAAATCACTTGTTTCCAAAATTAACTCTTCTAAAAAATCTCTAATTTCAACAATTGGGCCAGCTCCTGAATACCATTCGAAATTATTCGTATACTTATCTATTAAGTCTTTTAATCCTTTTAAAAATAATGGCTCTTTATCTAATAAAGCTTCAATTACTACTAATTTAAAATTAAAGTCCTGAAACATCTCACTCTTCCCCATTTTAAATTCCTCCAATGTTATAACATCCTTATCCAAATTATTATAAGTAAAACATATCCAATTGCAGCTTCTTTATTTCTTTCAATATCACATTAAAAAGGGATATGCTTAATTGCATGTCCACAATCGAGAAAAGATACATTATACATATTTTCTTACTACTTATATTCTTTATATACTTACCTTCGCTTCTCTATCATCCTGTTTCTTAATTAAGTCTAAGTAAAAATGCGAGACAGTTGTGTTGTAATAAGGGGAAATGAATATGAATGATAGATTAAATGTAAATATGCCTATAAATGCAGTTAATAAAAACCAACCAATAAAAGATAACCAAAGAACAAATAACTTGAACTTATGTCCTTTCATTATTCTTTTACTCTCCCTTAATGCTTCACTTGCTGTATAATCCGGATTCTCTATTAAAATGTAATATGCCATTGAATAAGAAAAATATTTAATACTACCTGGAACAATTAATAACAGACTCCATAAAAATAGAAAAATAGCCTGCAATACTCCTAATTTCATTGATCTAAACAAATTGTTCTTCCTAAACCCTACAAATACATCGTCCACCTTAGCATCTTCATTTTTACCTAAGCGTAAGGTGAAAACAGAATACCCATAATTAAAGATACCTTGTATGACACTGTAAATAAAAAAACAAATCAGTCCTATAAAAAAATAACTTAGAATAAGTAAAACTAGTGCTGTTGGATCTACTTGCGGCTGCCCACCAATTGAATAAATAAAGAAAACATCCAAACCAATTACCCCAATAAACAGGCCAAATATTAAATATATAAAACTAGCGATTGCTGATGTACTTAAAGTTGGTACAAAATAGTATAACGCCGATCCCCCTATACTTACTCCCCATTTCCCATCTAACGAATTAAGTACTGCTTTCTTTAAATTTCTTATCAAACTTACATCCTCCCTTTTCCCATATTTTATCCAATATAAATTTTACAAATAAAAGAACTTGTAGCAAGCCCCACTACAAGTTCTTTTAGCTAAACATTTTAGCTTATCCAAACAGAATATAATTTCTACACAATCGGGGTTAATTTCTAAAATATGGTTTATTAAAATCATTATATAACATAATTATTAATTTTGTTGAATATTCTGTTTCTTTATATAAATACACCCCACATTCTTCCTGATATTTATTTAGATGTAGTAACTCATGTAGCAATATACCTATCATTATCTTTTTCAATAAATCCCATCCTTTTGTTTTCCACAAAAAAAGACACAGAGATTCCTCCCCATGCCTACTAATTCCTTACTTCTTTACCGCATGCACATAATGTACCGTCTCAAAAGCTTTTAAATAATCGTTTCGTCCTTCAAAATATAATGTATGAATATCATCTGGCGATAAATGTTCATAAATGAGTAAGCCCGCCTTCTCTAACAGTGCTTCCATTTCGGCATAAGAAAAACATGATTTCATCGGTTCTCCGCCTACTGCAGCCATTTTCACCATATTTTCCACTCGATTAGATAATCCTTTTTCCGTAAACAAGTTTTCATCTGAATAATCGAAAACGATAGAACTTCCTTCTGGAACCATCGCAAATAGACATTCTATTAAACTAGAAAGTTCCTCTTTCGTTAAATAGTACGAAACACCTAAAAGGCTAAAGAAAGTCTTTTTATTTTCAAATCCTTCATTCTGTAACTGTTCACTGGAAAATCCTTTCGTGAAGTCCATCGAAACAAAATGAAGGTTGTTTGGAATTTCAAACTCTGCTTCTTTTATTCTTTCCTTCTTAAACTGCTGCGTAGAAGGATGATCCACTTCAAATATTTCTATTTTATTCTCTAACTCTCGGTTTCTAAAGCTGAACGTGTCTAAGCCTGCACCGAGTATGACGTATTGTTTCGCTCCCAATGTAATTTCATGTAGTAATACTCTTTCACAATATGCCGCACGCGCTAAAGGTGTTGGTGATAATTGAACTTGCGTAATCCATTTTAATATTTCTTTCGGATTATCTTGAAACTGCTCTGCAATGTCTGTATTGAAAAAATGTATTCCTTGAACCATGTTCGTTTCAATGTCGTTACGTTCTTTTTGTGAAATGAACTCTTTAGCTACATAATCATCAAAGATTTTCGGACTATCAAATTCACTGTGATATGCCCTTCCGAAAGCCGATACTAGCGACGTTATACTTGCTTCACCTTTTTTCACGCACATACACTCCTTCATTTTGACAATAAAAATAGGGTTCCCCTGGCCAGGAGAACCCTATTATACACTTTATTTTCGTATTGGTAAATTATAGCATAAATAAGTTTTTTTGTCAAGTTTCCAGCCTGCTATCACTCCGACACTTTATATATTCTCTGGCAGGAAAATTGTCAATCTACATTGAATATTCCAGATTATAACAACACACATGGAGGCCAATATGAAACGATTCGTCATTATTACAGTAGGAAAAACACACAGCGGAAAAACTACATTTGCAAGAGCATTAGAAAAAGAGTTATCCCATTCTTTCGTTATGGATCAAGATAACCAAGCTGAATTTATTAACACGCATTACGAAAAGTTACAACCGGCTGAAGGTGCTAATACTTTTAAGCACGGTCTTTCTAAATTCATTGTTGATTATGCAAAAGAACATACAAATTTACACCTTATTATTAGTAACTCCAATCGCAGTAAAAATGGAAGGCTATATTTACTAAACGAGTTATTTCCACAAAATGGATATGTACGCATACTCGTTCACTTTGACATTCCAGATAATGTACTTTATGAGAGAGTAGCTCGAAGCACGCGAAGTACGAATATTTTTAGAGGTGGATATTCTAGTTTCAAAGAAGTACTTGAACGACAACAAACTGAATCACTTCACGATGATGTGGTAGATCCTATAGAAAACGAGGCTGATTATTTGTTTGTTATTCGCAATAGTAAGGATGTAAACTCTACTATAGAAGAAATTGTTCATCTTTCTAAAGACTTGTCCCCTACCCCAAAATAAGAGACTATAAGAATTACATAATGATAGATTATTATGCAAATACTTCCTCTAGACATCGTACATGGTATATAATGATAAGATAATCTACTTCTATATGCTCATTTTTACACAAAACAGTTCATGCATATGAAAGAAAAGAGGTACAAAAATATGAAAACAAAACAAACAATTGCTGCGTCTACACTAGCTTTAGCAATGATTGCTGGCGCAAACTCTGCTCATGCAGAAGTAACTGATGCTACTCCTCAGCAAAATACTGGAGATCGATTAGCTGAAATTAAGCAACATAAACAAGAGTTAGATGCGAAATTGCAACAACACAAAGAAAACGTGGATCAAACATTGAATGAACTTAACAAGGTTAAGGAAAATGTTGATACGAAGGTGAATGAACTACATGAACGCAAACAAGTTGCTGATGAAAAAATCAACGAAATGAAACAACATAAACAAGAGTTAGATGCAAAACTTCAGCAAGACAAACAAATCGCCGAGGATAAAATCGCTGAAATTAAAGAGCATAAAAAACAAGTAGATGACAAAGTTGCTGAAATAAAAGAACATAAGGAAAATATTGATACAAAGGTTAATGAGATTAAAGAACATAAACAAACTGTCGATGAAACAGTAAATGAAATTAAGCAACATAAAGAAAACATCGATCAGAAGGTTAATGAACTTAAGGAAGTTAAAAAACAAGTAGATGAAAAATTAGCTGAGTTAAAGAAAGCGAAACAAACTGCTGAGGATAAACTTGCTGAGCTAAAAGAAAATAAGCCGAATACTGATAACACGTTAGAAGAACTTAAGAAAATTAAAGGAAACTTAGATAGTCTTTCTGCTAACTTAGAACTAGCTAAACAAGATGTGAAAAATAAGCTAGCTGAATTACAAAAGGCTAGACAAGACTTACTAAATAAAATTAACGAAATTAAACAAGCGAAACAAACTGTTTCAGACGATTTAACAAAGAAAAAACAAGACTTAGATATTAAAATCAACGACTTTAAACATACTGAGAAAAAAATTGACGACAAATTAGCTGAGTTACATACAACGAAGCAAAATGTTGATAACAAAATTAATGAAATATCACAATCGAAACAAACGCAAGCAAATAATAGCACTAAAAACAATAACGCTAGAGAACTTCCTAACGCTGGTAGTGAGCAATCAAATAATATGGCTTTAGGTATGTTATCTGTATTAGGCAGCGTTTTATTAGTAACACGAAATAAAATTAAAACGTTATTCTCAAAATAAAGCCATTATACTTATTAAAAACAATTATACAAAGGCCAACCGCATGTGCGGTTGGCCTTTTTCTTTATATTAACTGTCCATCTCTAAGCGTCAATATACGATCACATACATCAAGCATTCTTTCATCATGTGTAATCATAATAGCTGCTTTTTGGCTCTCTTTCACTTCACGTTTCATCATTTCAACGACTTCACGTGCACGTTTTGAGTCTAAGCTTGCCGTTGGTTCATCTGCTAGTATTAAATCTGGGTTGTTCATGAACGCACGAGCGATTGCCACCCTTTGTTTTTCTCCACCAGATAGTTGATTTGGATAATGATTTTTTCTTTCTCCTAATCCAAATGCCGCTAATAGGTGATCCGCACGCTTTTCAGACTCTTGTTTGTTGTCTTTTTTCAGCTTTGCAATATAAAGTAACTGTTCTTTCACATTTAAATACGGAACAAGGTTTGCGAACTGGAAAATGAAACCGATCTTTTTCAAACGTATATCTGTCATTTCCTTTTCGGATAACTGCGTAATATTTTGTTCACGAATGTATATATCCCCTTTTGACGGCGATAATAAAGCACCCGCAATTGATAATAACGTACTTTTCCCTGATCCAGAAGGACCGACGATTCCGATAAATTCTCCAGCTTTCACATCAAGCGATATCGGATGAAGGGCTGTTACTTCTGTATTCCCTTCTCCGTACACTTTACTTACTTTGTCTAATTTTAATAATGAAGTCATTACATCCCGCCTCCAATCGCTTCTAATGCATCAACTTTTAATACTTGATATAACGAAATAAGTGTTCCTAAAATACTAATGACGATAAAGATTGCTGCATATTGTGCAATCATCGGTGTTGTTAATAAGAACGGCATACCTGCTGGTAAAATTTGTTCTAATCCTTGTACAAGAACAATACTGATTACCATCGCAACGACTGATAAGAATAACGCCTGCACGACTAAGCTATTTGCTAAATACGAGTTCTTAGTACCAATTGCTTTTAATACGCCTAATTGCTGTGTTTTTTGCAACGTAATGACGTAGAAGAATACACCGATTAATAACGCAGCGATAACAAGTAAGAATGCAATGATCATCGTTAATGTTCCTTGCTCTTCTTTAAATCCTGGAATACTTTGCAGTACTTCTTTTTTATCGATAACGTGAGCATTTTTAATCTCTTTATCTGTATTCAGCGCAATTGCACTATAATCTTTTTGGTTTGGTTGTGAAATAGATCCCCATACATCTTCATTTACATATACAACTGGTGTATGGCTAAACATTTGGTCTTTCGTAAATCCAACGATTGTAAATTCTTTCTTTGAAACAGGATCGATAATTGTATCCCCAATATCGATTCCTTTTTCTTTAATGGATTCGTCAGCAACCATTTCATTGTTCGCTGTACCTAATTTCTCCCCCTCTACAATGTTCGGTTCTAAAAATGTATCACGTTCACTTGAGAAAATGGCGATATCAACCTTTTTCGAACTATCTTTCTTTTCATACGTTGAAACTTTCACACGAAACGGAACTGCCTCTTTCTCGCCTACTTGATTTACTACGTTATCTACATCATCTTTCTTAATTTGTGAACGAAGTAATTTATTTTCCGCATCATCTGCTAAAACGAACTTATTTGCCTCCATATTTTGAATCGATGACGCATTATCATATGATAATCCATTTGCTAATCCTGAAATAACAAGGACTAAAAATGATAATAACACCATAATCAGTCCGATTAATCCGTATCTTAATTTTGATTGTTTCAATTCACGCAGAGCTAAAAACATTTCGCTCGCTCCTTCCTCTTTCTTTCTATGCACTTATCATAAAAAAGAAATATGAACGGAATATGAACAGAAGATTACAGAGATTAAGATTTAATTTTCAGAAAGTATTGAAAATATTTGGAATCCTTGATACAATTCAGTCAAATAATCTTGACCGAGTAATTTTATTAAAGGAGTTGATCATTTTGAAGCCCGTATTAACACTCACTACTTATAGCCAACTAAAAGCATTAAGCGATCCACTACGTGCCGAAATGATGATACGTCTATGCGAACGTCCTTATACTGGACAATTACTATCTGAGAAATTCGGCATTTCAAGGGCGAAAATTCATTATCATTTAAAAGAATTAGAAAAGAATGGTCTTATAGAGATTGTTTATACAGAAGAAAAGAATGGCATTGTTCAAAAGTTTTATCAATCTGTCGCTAAAGGCTTCACCCCTGCCACAGATCTATTACCTCATTTAGAAATATTAAGCGAATCAGGTCGCCAAATCTTTTTACAAATGATAGAAAGAACGAAAAGCCAAATTCTCGCTGCACCAGAGGAAGCTTTTACATTACGAAATGCAAGTGAAGACCCAGCTAAGTGGAATTACGTTTCATCTTGCTGGGAATTTGATGCTACGCCAGAACAATTTCAAGTGTGGGTAAAAAAGTTTTATGAATTGATGGCTGAATTAAGCGAAATTACAAAAAGTGCAGATAAAGATCCGAATAGTAAACCTTATTATATTTCTACTACTGCACTTCAAATTGCTGAGAGAACAATGCACCAATTTATTAAAGAAGAAGAAAAATCGTAATACGATTTTTTTTACTGAGACGGTCAAATTTATTTTACCGAATAAATTTATTATAAAGGAGTAGATTAAATGGACATATTAAAAAACCGGAATTTCCTCTTATTATTTTTAGGGAGAATTTTTATAAACATAGGAGATAGCTTGTATTATGTAGCAGCGATGTGGCTCGTATATAGGCTAAGTGGCAATCCTTTTTATTCTGGATTAGCTGGTTTCCTTACGTTATTACCTTCTGCATTACAATTTCTTACCGGTCCATTCGTTGATAGATGGTCAATAAAAAACACCCTCGTCATCACACAAGTTTTGCAATGCATTCTTATTTTAATCATTCCTATTACACACTACTTCGACCTATTAACAGTCCAATTACTACTCATCATCATGCCCATCGTAGCCTTTATCGAACAATTCGCCTATCCCGCACAATCGAAAGCTTTACCACTTCTACTGAATAAAACACAATTATTAAAAGGAAATTCACTCTTCTCATTTGCGTATCAAGGCATCGATTTAATTTGTACAACTCTTTCTGGCATATTAGTAGCACTACTAGGTGCCATTACTTTATATGTGATCGACTCTCTTACATTCGCGATTACTGCCCTTTTATTTTTTTCATTAAAAATGCCAAAACAAACCGAAACGGGCACATCACTATCAACTAAGCAATATTTCTCTGATTTAAAAGAAGGTTTTTCAATCGTCTTCCGTTCATTAATGAGCGTATTCTTAATCGGTTCAGTAGTCGCTAATTTTTCAATCGGTATGACGATGGCCATACTCCCTTCTTTCGCTGATTCTTTAGGAGGCGTGAAATCATATGGCTTCTTCTTAGCTGCTATATCAGCAGGTAGTCTCATTGGTGCATTATTCAGTTCCTGGGTTGGCAAACGTAATGTTGGCCATGTCTCTATTATTGGCTTTGCGACTGGCGCTATATTTTGGTTTCTCTCTACAATCGTACCGTTTCAATGGCTATCTATTCTCTTATTCGGCCTAGCTTGGATTCCAATTGGAGCCACGAACATATTATTCGCGACAATTAGTCAAATTGTAATTCCAAATCAATATATTGGACGTATCAATTCAGTGATGCGAAGTATGGGCACAATCGCTATGCCGTTCGGTTCTCTAATTGGTGGATATACGGCAAATGTATTTAGTAGCCAACTCATTTTCGCACTCGCTAGTATCGGAATTTTATTCATTTCTCTTGTATGGCTGCTTCATCCGAAATTACGGGCTTTGCCGAGAGCTGATGAGATTACAACGGATACTTTTGGGGTTCGGTTTAAGGAAGAGCGCGGGAAAGGTGCGGCTTTATAGCAAACCAAACATAACCCCGTTCTAAATTGGGGACGGGGTTAAAAATATAGTTATTTCATTTTGGATGTAAAATACTTCACTAAAAATATAACAATAAAGTCGTTTGAATATCTAAATTTTATTCAACAATAGCACCAACTTAAAACGGCAGTTAACGCTTTGATGGCCAAGCACTCTGCATTTTCCTTAATTGAATAATTTGTCCTGTATGATAAGCATCGTGAAGCATAATATCCAGTAACTTACCCTCAAGTGAATTTTGTTCAAGTTCTTTTTCAGAAATTGCACTTAATACCTGTCTTAAATTACATTGAGCATTTTCAGAACGTTCAACGACCTCCTTCCATTCCTTATCACCACTAGATTGCTTAGTAAGATAAAAGGTTTCATCACCGTCGAGATTATGTGTCCATTCACGGCCTTCCAAGTTTGCAGCAAGTCTCTCTTTGTAATAAATAAGATGATTAACGTTCTCCCAAATGGTTTTCATTCCCTCTCCAGATGGTTTCCACATAGCCTGTTCGGCTGTAAGTCCTTCTATAGCATGTTTAAACGGTGCATACCAACTCTCTTTATCGAATGTTGAATCTAGTACGTTTAAAAACAAGTCAACTCGTTTCAAAGTAATTTCCTCCCTAAATAGTTAAAGTTTCAATAAAATCCTTATAACTCTGTAGAGATTCTACATTTTTAAATAAACTTCCTCCTAATCTTATTCCACAAACAAGTCCAATTATAGAATAGGATTACTCGTATTTTTTCACTTTACATGTAGAATAACGGACAAAAAAAGAAGAGGCGTTCGCAAACAGCCTCTTCCATCTATTTCGGAAGTTCAACCCGAACAGTCGTCCCTTCCCCTTTCGTACTATACACCGAAACTGCCCCTTTATGCAGTTCAACAATTTTCTGCACGATTGATAATCCTAAGCCACTACCTTCTACGTTTCTTGCCCTTGCCGTATCTACTTTATAAAAACGATCAAAAATACGGTCCATTTCTTCTTTTTCCATACCGATTCCGTTATCGGATATAGAGATAATGACACTAGATTCTAACTCTTCGACAAAAAATTCAATCGTCCCACCATCATTTGAAAACTTAATGCTATTCGTAAAAATGTTACTCCAAACTTGATGTAGTAAGTTTTCATCACCTTTTATAGTAATGTCCGGCACATCAAATTCAACAGCGATATCTTTCTCACGCCATTTCCATTCGAGCATAAAAATGACGTCTTTAATTTGCTTTTGTAGATTGAATTCTTTTATTTGTAATACTTTTTCTTCTTTATCTAAAGAAGCTAGCGTAAGTAACTGTTTACATAAACTAGACATTCGCTTACTTTCGCCCTCGATAATTTGTAAGTAATGGTTTCTTTCTTCTTCACTCATCTTTTCTGTTTGCAATGTTTTCGAAAATCCTTGTATGGAAGAAAGCGGCGATTGAAATTCATGCGAAACGTTCGAAACGAATTCTTGTCTCATTTCATCTAATTCTTTTATACTTTTCGTCATCTTTTGGAAGCTTGTAGATAACGTTCCTATTTCATCTTTTCGTTTTACGTCTAATTCAATTTCATATTCACCACTTGCAATTTTTTGCGTAGCTTTCGTAAATTTACGAATTGGGCGAACGATATATCCTGCTGCAATCGCAATAAAAATAATACTTAATAGAACGATAAACCCAAGCAATACCGCTAAGAAAATTCGCATCTCACCAAATTGGTTCTGAATGTCAGGACGAATAAATAAAGCATATTGTTTATCACCGTGTTGCACTGGTACACCGACACTATTAATTAATTCATTATCGAAAAAACCTGTAATAAAGAGGCGTGTTGGATATGTGGAAACGCCGTTAAACGTTTCCCCTTGCAATACTTTATGAACGGTATCATCACTAATTGACGTTTTACGGAACGCATTACCGATACGCTTTCCATTCTTTTGATCATCAACAATATAAATTTCATATCCTAATTTCGCAATAGAATGCAAGTACGCCTCTTGATTTCCTTCACTTTGCTTTTCATATAATGACTTAACTTCTTTTGCATACGTTAAAATCTTTTCACTATTATACGGTTTTAACTTCACTTGATAATATACGTTCGTTAATAAAAAACCGATAATACTACTAAGAAGCATAATACCGACTGTCATAAAAACAAATCTAGAATATAGTGATTTCATCTTATCTCAGCTCCAACTTATAGCCGAGTCCGCGCACTGTCGTAATTTGAAAATCATCTGTTCTTTTTGAGAAACGATCTCGTAGTCTCTTCACATGAACGTCAACCGTTCGTTCGTCCCCTTCGAAATCCATTCCCCATACTAATTCAATTAACTCTTCTCTTGAAAATGTTCTTCCAGGATAACTAGCTAATTGCGATAATAATTCAAATTCCTTCAGCGGAAGCAAAATCGTTTGACCGTTACACTTTACTTCAACACCTTTACGATCAATTGTCGTCCCGTGAAGTGTAATAATGTCTGCACTCAACATTTGATAACGGCGCAACAAAGCTTTCATTCGAAAAATGACTTCAGCTGGCTCAAACGGTTTTACAATATAATCGTCCGTACCAGAAATGAATCCTTTTTCTTTATCAACTAACTGATCTTTCGCAGTTAATAAAATAACCGGTATATCATGATACTTCCGGATTTCTTCACATAACGTATAGCCATCAACAAACGGCATCATAATGTCTACTATCGCAAGATGAATATTTTCCTTCTCTAAAACGTCTTGCGCTACCTTTCCATCTTCCGCTTCAAAAACTTTAAACCCCTCTTTTTGTAAATGGTAATGCAATAATTCTCTAATATGCTTATCATCATCAGCTAATAAAATATGTATCATCTTCATTAAACCCTCTCTCGTTCATCCTTCTACATCCTTACATTAAGAAACAATTGGATTTTTTGCAAGAAAAAGAAAAACAAACCAACATTTTAAGATAAATAAAAAAGAATCTATTTTGAAAAAAGATTATTCAAAATAAATTCTTACGTTTTAGTATTAAGATTATTTTAATGAAAAGTAATTTCTATGCTTTAGAAATATCAACAAATCCTTCTCCGAACACATCACGAACATCGTGTATAGCGATGAACGCAGCCGGATCTGTAGTTTGAACAATCCGTTTTAGCTTCACTACTTCTTGCTTATTAATAACAACATAAAGAATTTCCTTCGGAGTTTTCGTGTAATAGCCATGACCTGAGTACACAGTAACCCCTCTGCCCATTAAGGTAGTTACCTTCCCGGCAATTTCATTCGGGTTATCAGAAATAATCGTAATGGCTTTCTTCGGATTTAAACCTTCAATTACAAACTCCATCACTTTCGTTGCTACATATAGCATAATAATTGTTATCATCAGTTTTTCTGCACCAATGATGAAATAAGATGAAAACGCAACAATTAAATCGAAGAACAGTAAACCATAGCTAATGCTCCATCCTAAATATTTATGCGTCATCCTTGCTAAGATAGTAGTACCTGCAGTTGTTCCGCCAACGCGAATAATAAGGCCAATCCCGCACCCAATAAATATTCCTCCGAAAATGGCATTTACGAGCATTTCATCAGAAGCAATCGTCCAACCTTCTGTTAAATGAAGAAATAGCGAGTTCGTAACTACAGCGATAATCGTATAAATTGTTGTGATCTTGTTTAAAAATTTATAACCAGCTATTAACAAAATCGCATTTAAAATTAAGTTGACTAAACCTGGTGACCACTCAAATAAATAGTACGTAATAATCGTGATACCTGTTACCCCGCCCTCACCAAACTCGTTCGGGATAACAAACAAATTGACACCTAACGCAAAAAGAAATGCACCAATAATAATAAAAATAATGTCTGTCGTTCTTTTTTTCATACAGTACCTCACTTCTTATGTAAATATTTATTCTGCCATAAACTCTCACCATTATATCGTGGAATATTCAAATCGAACAGTGGTCTTTCTTTATTTTAATATAAGATAATAAACAACCTTTATTCTTTGTCCACATGTAAACTTTCTTCGTGAAATGTATCATACATATATATGATTTATTTCCTTTTATCCTAATGGTAGTGTAAATAAAAAATACCCATCTAATTGTTATACACATGATAATTAGATGGGTACTTTTTATTTTATTCTTACTCTACATATATATTCGGTTTATACATTTGTTGTTTAGAGAAAATTGCAAATAACGACTTATACTCGCCTTATTAAGACCAGATCCATACATCATCATTATTTTGCGTATTGTTCTTTGCTTCATGAACTTTTTCGATATGATCAACTGTGTTCCAGTTAATAGAACTTCCGCCCCATCCTACAAACTTCATATCAATTTTTACTTTCTCACCAGTATGAAATACTTGTCCCTTTGTTAAGAAAACGTCAATACTATCTTTCTTCCCATTTAGTGATGGATACTCAACTACGACATACTTAGTAGAACCGTCTCCCTCATCTTCCATCGTTCCTATTTTTGATACTTCGCCAATTACATAATCAGGTGAGCCATCTTCTTTCATGTGCATACCTAACTTGTTTGTTGTATTTTCAACTGCAGTTGCAACCATATATTCTGTAAAATTACGCATCATAGATCCAGTCGCTTTTACTTCGTCTCCTACTTTCACATTTGAAAGTGAATCCATATACACACTAACAGGCTCCTCATATTGCTTAGATTTCACAACAATCACACCATTATCCACTTCTACTACTCGTCCTTCTAACGTCGAGAAATTCGATTCAATAGAAGCCGCACTCGCTTTCGTTACTTCTAATCCTGGTACATTCGTTCCTGATAATGCTGCGATCCCTAAAGCACCTGCTAAAATTATTTTTTTCATACCCATATGTAACCTCTCCATTCATGATGATTTTATTTGTTTGATTGGCTAAGACCAACCTGTAATCATTATAGTTACAGGTTGTAAAAATAACAACCACTTTTCTCATGCAATGTTGCATACTGTAATTTTTAAATATAAATCGATTATTCCTATATTCAACACTACTGCTAAATTCTTGAATATCAGCAGGTAAACGGATTGATGATGAAGAAACTACTGTCATGCATCATATTTTTCAATGCTACGGTTTGTATAATCGTAGT
This sequence comes from Bacillus sp. EKM202B, assembly GCF_011066025.1. Classification (NCBI taxonomy): domain Bacteria; kingdom Bacillati; phylum Bacillota; class Bacilli; order Caryophanales; family Bacillaceae; genus Bacillus; species Bacillus sp. EKM202B. The sequence goes on from NZ_JAAMNK010000007.1 coordinate 195,459, forward strand.
TCATTACATTATGTAGGGGCGGAATTCATATGTTAATAAAACCAAAAAGATTACAGCCAGGAGATATCGTAGCAACAGTAAGTGCTTCATGGGGAGGAGCGGGTGATTCTAAGCTAAGATGGCGTTATGAGCAAGGAGTAAAGAGATTAGAAGAAGTATTCGGGCTTACAGTTATCCCAATGCCAAATAGTTTAAAAGGTAGCGAATACCTTTATAACAATCCAGGGGCTCGTGCGGAAGATTTAATGACAGCATTTAAAGATACGCGTGTTAAAGCAATTATTACGAATATTGGTGGCGAAGATAGTATCCGCTTACTACCTTATATTGATTTTAATGTGATACGTGAAAATCCGAAAATCTTTATGGGGTACTCTGACGATACCGTTTCACATTTATTTTGTCATAAAGCAGGAATTTCCTCTTTTTACGGTCCAGCAATCTTAACCGATTTTGCTGAAAATATAGAGATGGATTCATATACGATTGAAACAGTGAATCGAACTCTCTTTTCAAATGAGATTATTGGTGAAATTCAACCAGCTAACGAATGGACGAGTGAGCGTTTAGAATGGATAGAAATAAATAAGGATACAAGACGTACGATGCAGCAAAACAACGGATATGAGGTCCTTCAAGGATCTAGGACTGTACGAGGGCGTTTAATTGGTGGTTGTATTGAAGTATTGGAATTCGTAAAAGGAACGGAACTTTGGCCTGAGAAAAAGCATTGGGAGAATAGTATTCTATTCTTTGAAACATCTGAAGAACATCCAGAACCAAATTATATAAAGTATTGGTTGCGAAATTATGCAGCGCAAGGCATTCTGCAAAAAGCAAAGGGAATCATCTTCGGTAAACCGAAAGACGAAACATATTATGAAGAATATAAACAGGCAATACTTAAGATTATGAAGGAAAATAATTTAGAAGATTTGCCGATTCTTTATAATTTAAATTTTGGCCATACTGAACCGAAGTTTATTTTACCTTACGGTGCCATGGCAGAAATTGATTGTGAAAATGGATCTTTCTCTATTTTGGAAAGTGGAGTGGAGTGAAACTTTCAATAAGTAAAGCCATAAGTTTTATAATTATGTTTTCCTGATCCTAGCGTATTTTTATTTTATTAGCTTGATAGCGATATGGCAGGACTCAAATCAATAAAAACACTCCTATGAGATATGACTGTGAATTGTTACTTTTTAAATGATATGGAGATTACTTATCTAATGATAAAGGGGGATTTACGTGTATGGAAGTAACATTTACAGTAAGGAAATGGGATGAAAAACCAATTGATGATACTAGAAAAGATTTCCCTATTAATATTGCCCATGTTGAATATGATATTGATGGGGAATTAAAAGGAAAAGCTTTTGTTGAATACTTATTATATTATTTAGACTCAAATATAAATGATGGTCACTTGGCTACTGCTAAAATTTCTGGATTTTTACACTTTGAAGGAATTTATAAGGGGCAACAAGGAACATTTACAGCTATAGAGCAAGGAATATTTGATAAAGGAAATTTAAATTCCCCAGGAACAATTATTAAAGCTACCGGTAACTTAGAAAGTCTGAGAGGGTCCTATAACTATCAGTTTACAGGTCAAACCAGTAAACTAATTTTAGAATTTGAAATTTAGCAAAATACCCTATAATTTAGTGGAAAGGACATTTCTTGTAATACTAAGAATGTCCTTTTTATTGACGAGCTTATTCAACTATTTTCTAATCGTTAAGAAAAGAACAGAGTATAATACATAAAATTTTCGTTATGGGTGGGAATTAAAACTCTAAGCCTGAGAGGCATGGGCCCCCACTTATTCATTACTTCTCCTACCAATTAAAGAATAATCCCTGAAAAACTCCCCTTCAATACTTCTTTTTCAAGTTGATTCATACATGTAAACATCGCAATAATCTTCGTACGATTTTTTTCATCGGGTTCAAATTTTTCAATTGTTACGTCACATCGAATCGTATCCCCACTAAAAACGGGACGTAAAAATTCAAAATCCATCTTGCGAGCTAGTACGTTATAATCACCGCCAACTTTCGTAGGCAGTGTTGATGTTAAAAGTCCTTGTACAACAAATCGCCCTTGTTCATCAGGTGTAACATGATGAACACCTTCATCTTTAGACATTTCCGTAAATAACGCAACATCTTCTCTTGTAAACGTTCGCTCAAAGGTGATTTTTTCGCCTACTTGCAATTTCATTGATACCCCTCCTCGAAAACACTTTTAAAATAAGAAAAACCGAAACTAAAAATCATTTCGGTTTTTCAATCTAAAGAAGTCTATATTTACTTTAAAGAATGTACAAACAACCCACTGCGCAGTTTCGGTTCAAACCACGTTGATTTTGGCGGCATGACTTCCCCAGCGTCTGCGATTGCTAATAAATCTTCCATTGACGTTGGATATAATGAGAACGCTGCTTTATATGCACCGCTGTTCACAAGGCGCTCTAGTTCTTCTAACCCGCGTATTCCGCCTACAAAATCGACGCGTGAATCAGATCGCGGATCATGTATTTCAAGTACTTGGCTTAATAGATGGTCTTGCAGAATAGACACATCTAAACCTTTCACAAGATCGTTCGCATCAAACGTTTCCTCTTTCACAGTGAGCTTATACCACTTCTCGTTTATATACATACCAAATGTTTTCGGCTCATTCGGTTTATACGGAGAAACATTTGCTTCTTCTACATAAAAATACTGCGTAATTTGCTTTAAAAACTGTTCCTCTGATAAGCCGTTTAAATCTTTCACAACTCGGTTATAGTCCCAAATTGATAATTCATCGTGAGGGAATAGAACGGATAAGAAGAAATTAAATTCCTCTTCTCCTGTATAATTCGGATTTTGTTCTCTTCGCATAAGTCCTACTTTTGCTGCTGATGCAGAGCGATGATGTCCATCTGCAATGTACAAGTTCGGAATATCTTCAAATGCGTTTACTAAAGTGACAATTACACTTTCATCTGCAACCTTCCAAGCAACATGCTCAACACCATCTTCTGCTGTAAATGTATAAATTGGCGCATGTTCTTCTTTCCAGCTGCTAATGAAACGTTTCACTTCATCTTTTGTACGGTACGTTAAAAAGATAGGGCCCGTATTTGCATCACACACATCAACGTGACGGATGCGATCTAATTCTTTTTCATGACGCGTTCTTTCGTGTTTTTTAATTGTATCATCATCATACTCATCAATAGATGTACAAACGACAAGTCCTGACTGCGTTCTTCCTTGCATCGTCAGCTCATAAATGTATAATGCTGGCTCCTCATCTTGAATGAACACTTCTTCTCGTATAAATTGCTTTAAATTTTCACCCGCTTTTTCATATACGCGATCATCGTACGGTGAAAGTGCCGGATCTAAATCGATTTCTGCTTTATCAACGTGTAAGAAAGAATACGGATTGCCTTTTACAACTTCTCTTGCCTCTTCACTATTTAATACGTCATACGGTAAAGCCGCAACTTGTGCTGCTTTTTCTTCTACTGGACGAATGGCCCGAAACGGTCGGATTTTTGCCAACTTCCTCTCTCCTTTACACAATCATTCGAACGGCTACAACACCTGAAATTTTGCTTATATTTTCCACAACATTCTCTTTAATTATATCATCAATTCCGTTATCAATATCAATCATTGTATACGCCCAAGAATGTTTACTACGATTAATCATATCCGCAATATTTATATGATGTTCTGCTAAACATCCTGTAATTTGTCCTACCATGTTCGGAACGTTTTGATGCATAATTGTAATACGTTTCTTTCCGATATACGGAAGTTCTACGTTAGGATAGTTGACTGAATTACGAATATTTCCTGTCTCTAAATATTCACGTAATTGACGTGCAGCCATTACTGCACAATTTTCTTCCGATTCAGATGTAGATGCACCAAGATGGGGCGTCGCTGTTACATTTTTCATCTTAATCACATTTTCATTCGGGAAATCCGTTACGTAATGTGTAATAACATCTTCTTCTAATGCTTTTTGAAGAACATTTTCATCTACAAGTTCCCCTCTTGAGAAATTGAATAGACGCATTCCTTTTTTCATCGTCTCTATAGCATGTTCACCAATAAGCCCCTTCGTTTGATTCGTAAGAGGAATATGAAGTGTAATATAATCACACGTTGCAAAAATTTCATCTAGGCTAAACGCTCTTTGCACATGTGTAGAAAGGCGCCAAGCTGTTTCAACTGAAATGTAAGGATCATATCCGACAACGTCCATTCCTAAAGCTAGCGCATCATTCGCGACTAAAGCACCAATTGCACCAAGGCCAATAACCCCTAGACGTTTCCCCGCAATTTCTGATCCAACAAATTGTTTTTTCCCTGATTCAACAAGCTGAGGTACTTCTTCACCCTCTAGATTTTTCGTCCAGCTTACCCCATTAATAATGTTACGTGAAGACATAATAAGACTTGCGATAATAAGTTCCTTTACGGCATTCGCATTAGCCCCTGGCGTGTTAAATACTACAATTCCCTTTTCCGTACATCGATCGACAGGAATATTATTTACACCCGCACCAGCTCTTGCAATCGCCTTTAAATCTTTTGAAAACTCTTCTTGATGTAAAGAATAGCTGCGAAGTAAAATGCCGTCTGGATGATCCATTCTATCCCCTACTTCATAGCGCTCCCCGCCAAGAACTTGCAAACCTTTTTCTGCAATTTGATTTAACGTTTGAACACGAAACATATCCCCATCTCCCTATCTATTTTCAAGCTCAAATTCTTTCATATAATCTACTAATTGCTGCACACCTTCCACTGGCATCGCATTGTAAATACTAGCACGCATGCCACCTACTGAACGATGTCCTTTTAACGTAACGAACCCGCGTTCCTTCGCTTTTTGTAAAAACTGATTATTTAATTCTTCTGACGGTGTTGTAAACGGAATGTTCATAAGTGATCGATACGTAGGATCAACTGGTGAAGTAAACAATTTAGATTCATCTAAGAAATGATAAAGAAGTGACGATTTCATTCTATTTTGTTCTTCAATCGCAGATACCCCGCCTTGTTCTTTTAACCACTCTAGTACAAGCTTCGTTACGTAAATACTAAAGGATGGCGGTGTATTATATAAGGAGTTATTTTTACTATAAGTTTCATAGTTTAGCATTGTAGGACAAGAGCAATCTGCCCCGCCAATTAAATCTTTTTTTATAATAGCAATCGTTAAGCCCGCTGGCCCTAAATTCTTTTGTGCTCCCGCATATATGAGGCCAAACTTCGTAACATCATATCGTTCTGATAAAATATTTGAGGACATATCCGCAACTAGCGGCACTTCTTCGAGATGTGGAATATCCACATATTTTGTCCCCTCAATTGTATTATTCGTTGTTATATGTACATAATCTAGTTTTTCATTACCGAGTAAACCATCCAATTTAGGAATCGTAGTAAACTTCTCTTGTTCAGAAGAAGCAATCACTTGTACTTCCCCTACTTTTTCTGCTTCTTGCAGTGCTTTTTTAGACCATGAGCCAGTCAGTACATAACCTGCTTTTTTGTACGTATTCATTATATTTAACGGTATCATAGAAAATTGTAATGATGCACCGCCCTGTAAAAATAAAACTTCATACTCATCAGGAATGTTCATTAATTCACGAAGCAGGCTACTCGCTTCATCAATAATACTTTGAAAATAAGAAGATCGATGACTCATTTCCATAATAGACATGCCTGTCCCGTTATAATTTAAAAGCTCCTTTTGCACCTTCTCTAAAACTGGCAAAGGGAGTATTGATGGTCCTGCAGAAAAATTATACACTCTCTCCATCACCCGGATGACCTCCCTATTTCTCATTTTGTTATTTTTTAAACTTTCTGAATTATACCCCACAATACAATATACGGTCAATTTCTTTTCTATTATTATGTCTCAAGACGCGATGGAATCGCTTGCACGTGCATACTATATGTAAACATATAAAAAAGTGTTAAGTACATAATCGTACTTAACACTTTAATAATAGAAGAATAATAGCTAATTGTCCGTAAAGAACCGATCAAAAATTTGATAAATAGCAGAAAGACCAAAGAGCCAATAAATAGTGTCCACAAGCGCCGGCATAGAACCAAACCATTTCTCAACTACATTGTAATCTAACGCTACAAACAACCAATTCAAACCGCCAAGAATCACCAAAATTACTGTAAGGTAAGACAAAAATTTCATTATGATTGCCCCCTAGGTGATAAGATGGTGAAAGGCCTTTCACTAGAAATATATGTAGGAAACTTCAAAACTTACCTATTTTATAAAATTTATTTTCGATACCATCCGTTAATAACTGCCTCTGCTTCTTTACTATGTATTTGATACGCATGTGTACTATCATTAGAGCCAATAAACCAAATTGAAAAACCTTTAAAATATGGTTTCGGTTCTAATACATCTCGGTAAGCGCGCCAGCCATTTAATTGTACATCCTTTGAAAATACATTTGAAACATCTGGATTCCATGGATTTTGTAGTCCTAGTTCACGCGCTGGTACGTTAAATCCACCAAAATAAACTGGCTTTCCTGTTGCATTATGTAATTGTTCCAGTTGTTGAACAACATTTTGTCCACGATTATATACTGTTGTCGCGAATAAACTTTGCTTCACTTCTTCGTATGATGGATTCCTTTTTCCTGAAACTTCAAACCAACTATCGATACTAACAATATCCACCTTTTTTAAATACGGACGATTTATTTTCTCTTTAAACTTCGCTTCATACGAAGGGTCCCAGCTTGCTGTTAACCACCAGTTCATTTGATACAAAACATTTCCTTTATACTGCTGACGGACAAAATTAATCGTATCGTTCCAATATCCTTCTGCATATTCCATATTAACGAAATTAGAAGCAATCTTGAGCCCGTACACATTGTATTTACTTGTAATCGAATGAAAGATGTCTTGTAGAATAACCGTTTTCCAATTCCAGAAGAAATCATTAATATTACTTGGATTCCATTCTGTTTCTCCAACATTCCCCTGCTGAATATATGGGAACGGTTCCACTATAACTTGAATATTACGCTTTAATAATTCTTGAATTAAAATGATAGCCTGTTTCTTTTGCGCCTGATTAATTACCATGTTAGCAGAAGTCACATTCGGAATATCTACTTGAATCGGTACATTTACTGTATTTAAATTTAAGCGCTCTACATCAGCTAACACTTTCGCTACATTTCCAACTTCCCATACCGTTACGTTTCCTGATTTTATTTTTCCAGGTTGAACAGTATTTACATCTGCCTGTACGTTTCCTTGAAAACAAAAAGAAAACAACATAATAAACACTCCTAAAAAACTTATTAAACTCTTATTTTTCTTCACAACTTTCCCCCTATAATTTTTGACTTTCTTGATTATTTTATACAATGTTTCACATATATTCCAGAAAAAATTACATGAAGTTTTCATTAATAAAAGCATTATTCATATAATTCTCCTAAAAATAGTAAGATAAATAAAAAGAGCGGATTTCCGCTCTTTTTTATCCTTTTACAATTGAAATTATTGAATCCCTTCTGGTAACTTAATTGAATCAAATTTTTCATATGAATCAATCTTTATACTCACAACTGCATCCAACTTTTCCTTATCTGTACTAGCTTTTTTATCTGCGTTACTTTCACTCACTTTTATAGTTGTTCGCATCTCTTCAAATTTATAATCTTTTGTTATTATATATTCAATGTTAAACGCATCCATACTAAATCCTTCCGTTAATTTTTTGTAACGTATCTACTGCTTCTTTTCCTTTTAATTCAAGTGTAAGTTTATATGTGTCCCCATCCTTCTTTGCTTTCATTTTCTTAGCCAAAGCTTCCGGTAAATCTAACTCATTCAGTAAATTTTTACTGACCATTACATCATTTACATTAAATTGATCATTAGGTATCGTAACTAACTCTCCTGTATCAGGGTTTTTCACTTGAGCAGCGACCTTTCCATCTACTTCATACGTTACAATATCTGTACCACTTATTTTCATTTCAGCTCTAGAATTCTTCAGTTTCGGCTCCATCTGTATTTTCATTTTAATCTCTTCTGATTGGCTGCTCCCCTTCATTGACATAAGAGATGTCAATGTAAGATATTCCTCTTGTTTTAATCCGTCAGCTGCTTTTTTAAAAATATCCTTCGCTACTAACTCTTTTTCTTTTTTTACAGATACTGTTTTAGGTCCACTTGTTTTTTCACTGCTACAACCAGTTGTTAAACCTACTATTAGAGCCAAACTAGATATTACAACCATTTTCTTCATACTGATTCTCCCCATTTCCCGCTTAAAAATATTTTCATTTCATGTATAGTAAATCAACTGAAATAAATATATATACAATAATTATTTAACCTCTAAACTAAACCAGTTATTCAATCCGTATACTAACGTAACTAATGCTCCTATTACACCAAAAACAACAATATTTATACCAATTGATGAACCGAATAAAACAGCCATCATTGACACCATCAGTAATAGCATGGCGATACTATTTATCTTAATTTCTACTATGTCGCCATCCTTTACTTTCTTTTCTTTACTTCCAAAAAAGAATTGTTTTACTTTAATATTCGCTTCACCTAATTCAAAAGGAAGCGTATATTCTTCGTTATTCTCAAGTTTCATTACTACTTCGTTATCTACCTTTACTGCAACTCTTGCTGCTCCGCCCATTATCCCTGTTGCTCTTATTACTTTAATGCTCATATTAAATCCCCCTATTAGATTTCACTGCAACTATTAAGAAATTCCCCTTGTTGCACACTACTTCATCCTCCGTTTAATAAACACAATATTCCAAAAGGTATTATAACAAGTCCCTGTACAATATTTTGTCAAAATTTGTCGCGTTTCTACAAAAAGGATATTTTATCCATTATCGTAGAAAAAAGACTCTTACAATAGTAAGAGTCTTTTTTCTAAAGTAACACTTTCATTAGCGGAAGGGTTATTACTTCATTAAGCAGTCTCATCCGCAAACAAAAACATACTATCACTTCGGCTGTAAAGTTAATACTTTCCCTTCAATTCCATCTGTATTTAAAGTAGCCATATGATACGTGCCATTTACCCAATCATCTATTTGATCATGATACCAATCGCTTCTAAAATGTCCTGACTGTCCTGGCCCTACGATATGATAACCGTTTGACATATCTTTCGTATCTATGACAAATCGCCAAGAAGCACCATGATTTACAATACCGTTATCGCCGTAACTCGCTGCTTGAACGGTAACTTGGCTTCCGCCAATTGGAACTGGCTTCTCACGATTAAAAGCAAATAACGCTAACATACTAGATGATTTCGAAATTGGATGTGTAAAAGCAAGTTGATGGTAATCGCCCCACTTCCACTCTGCAACATCGGTTCCATACTCCTTCTGCAATTTCTTCATTACATTCTCGTACGATGTATGCACAACTTTTGTGAAGCCTCCATACTTAGAAAACCATACACTATTTTCCCCGGCTACTTGTTTCCGAATCAATTCATCAACAACTTGTGACTTTCCTTCAAATAACTCCATCACATCTTTCGGTATTTCTTTTGAAAATAACGTATTCGAAATCTCTTTCATTAACAAATGAAAAATTAATGGTGCCGCTTCATCTTTACTATCGTAAAAATTCCACTTTGTTAATTGTTTTACGCCTTCTTTCTCTACTTCATTTAAAGTTGTTTTATGTAACTCTTTTAAAAATATTGGAGTAAACTCTTTCCCGTATAAATTCTTTTGATCCATCTGTAATTCTTCTAAATCTTTCACCGTATACTTGTCCTTCTCTTGCAAAAACTCTTGAATACGCATTTGTCTATATGGCTGCGCCCACGTATTGCTAATATGGTATGGATAATTATCATCCACAATTTTATTATTCGCAGTTGAAATAAACCCTTGTTTTGGATTTATTACTTTTGGCAGTTGATCATATGGGACATACCCTTCCCATTCATATTCATCAGTCCACCCTGGCACTGGCAAACTCCCATCACCTTTTTTACGCACTGGTATATTTCCATTCGCTTTATAAGCAATCGTGCCATCGTTTGATGCAAATACAAAGTTTTGAGTTGGTGTATGAAAATCTTGAAGTGCCGTTTCAAACTCATTCCAATCTTTCGCTTTATTCATATTTAATACAGCCTTTAATTCAGCAGAAGGCTCCAAAGCAGTCCATTTCAAAGCGAATACTGTTTTCGTTTTCTCTTTTCCTTTATCCGCAAACTCTGAAATGACTGGACCATGCCTCGTAACCGTCACATTATACGGAATTGTTTTCCCGCCTTTTACTTTAATAGATTCGTCAACAACAGTAGCTTTTTCCCATTTATCGTTATACAAAAATTCATTTTCATTATTAGGGTTTCTCTTTTCAATATATAAATCTTGCACATCAGGACCGGTATTCGTAACGCCCCATGCTATTTTGTCATTGTGTCCTAATATAACACCTGGCACTCCAGCGAATATAACGCCACTCACATTTAAATCTTTCATTTCAAGTCTCGTTTGATACCATATAGAAGGTGTCGCAAGAGATAAATGAGGGTCATCCGCTAAAATTGGCTTACCTGACGCACTCTTCTCACCGCTCACAACCCAGTTATTACTACCGTTAAACTCCGGCGGAATGATCGTTTTTGAAAAACTTTGTGCTACGTCCACATTTGTATTTTTCAGTTCAGCGAGCAATCTAGGGGCATCTTTCGGATATGTAGGAAATAGCTCATTTGCTTGCTCTTTCGGAAGATTTTTCAGCGCCCAATAACGAAACGCTTGCCCGTGCCAATGTCCTCCTAAATCAAACGCCATATACTTCCCAATCGTTAAAGTATCAACAATTGACCATTCAGCAGGTTCATAACCTAATATAGTAAACTCAACTGGCAATCTCTTTTCCGCTTTCGCTTCACGTATAAAAGCGTTCACCCCATCAGCAAATGACTGCAAAGCAAATTTTGCTTCCCCATCATATTGACTAACAGACGCTTCTGCTGCTCGCCGTAAACCGAGCGTTCGAAACAATTTATCTCTATCAACGGCTGCTTCTCCAACAACTTCACTTAACATACCAGAAGCTTGCCTTCTACTTAAATCCATTTGAAATAAGCGATCTTGTGCTTGCACATACCCTTGCGAAAAATATAAATCATGTGCATTTTCCGCTTTAATATGCGGTACCCCGTTACTATCTCGTTTCACCGTAACAGCATGTTGTAAATCCTCTAGCTTTATCGTTCCATCTATCTTTGGCATAGATCTCAGCGTATATACGTTCAAAAAAATCACACTGCAAATAATCAATAAAAGAACGATACTACTAGACCAAATAAAAATTCTCTTACCTCTAGTTCGTTTCTTCTTTATAACAACTTCCATATAACCCCTCCTTTCTCAAACTATTCGCTTCTATTTTGAAAGAACCTTTTAAAATAGAAAAATCCTTATATGCTACGGATCATACAAAATGAATCCTTCCTTTTCTTCACTTAAATCTACTTGCCCTTTCTTACACCAATTCCTCAAAATCCCCTTCACATAAGCGAACGTTCGCTTATTATGTTCAAACGCAATTTTAAGTGCTTCTAGTACTACCTTTCCTGAAACTCTTTGTATCCAATCCTTCAATTCTTTCACGATATATGGGGATAAACTACTAATATGTTGTTCATAAAACTTGTACACTTTACTATTGGGAACGGCCTCTTCTATACTTTCTACCTCTTCTACTTCTTTCTCTTCAATAACTTCTTGTAAACTACTAGTATCCTCTTCTTCAGGCATACCAAAATGCTGCAATAACAATGGAATCTTCCATTCTTCTTCAAGACATTTACGTAAAAACGTATGTATGAATTCTTTATTTTTCACAGTCTTTAACTCACGTAACACACACTTCTCTACATTCGTATTTAAAATAGGGTTATAGTGTAGCCAATTTAGTATGTATAACTCTTTCGTTTCCGCATCGTATAAAATCTTTCCGTATGCAACAAACCTATTTAACAGCTTCTCAACAGTCTCCATACTGTAGCCCGTTTCCAGTTCTGCCACACGCTTCGGTAATATGTAAATTCCACATTGCTTCGTTTTCGTACCAGTTAACAAATATATGTAAAAATAACGCTCCTCTGGCGTTAAATCTAATATGAATTCATCTTGCCAAAAGTTCACCTGCACATTACGGTACACCGCCATCTATTTCCCTCCACTCTTTGCTAGCAAATAAGAAATCCCAATCCTTCAATATAAATATAGGAATGTGGGAGCCGTTTTGGCATTCGAATTACAATTTTTTTTACTACTTACTGTAAAGTAACAAAAAGGTTATTTAATCTTGCTACCAAAAATACAATAGACATCTGTCTATGTAAATGACAGATGTCTATTAAAGTCGTTTAAAAATCTAGTTGTTTCATAGACAATGGATTTTTAGGTGAATAATAAAGTTGCTTCATTTGAGAACCAAATAATGAAAATGAACCCTCATAATAAACATAACAAATAGAGTATTTGCATTTAAACTTTATAAAACTCAAATGTATTTTTTTCTAGACATATTGCTTCATCGGAACTTTTAATAATAATATCAAAACGTTGACTGTATGGATGCATAAACACTTTATACTGAATCCGACGTTCTGCATGAGACCGCCTTAAATACTTGATATCGGTTCCCCTTTCAGCAATATCTCGGCTAGACCTTCTCATTAATTCCGTTTCATCATCTGTATAGAAGTAAATTTTTAAATCAAATAGATCGGGATTAATAAATGCGACACACATTCCTTCTACAATTGTCACTTTGTTTTTTGAAGAAATAAACTCGCTTTTCATATAATGCGTATCTATCGTATAAAAATCTAAACCAGCCCTTACCATCTGAACATCTCTTTCTAAAGCAGACAAATGATGCGCTGATGGATGACAAGCCGTCATTTTATAATGATGATTTTCGTTTTGATATGTATAGTCAATAATTGCATGCTTTCGTATGTCTGAACTAACAATATATGGATCTGTATTAATATAATTCACTTCATTTTGATCTAGTAGGTCTACAAGCATATTAGCAAACGTTGTTTTTCCAGCAGCGCCATGTCCTGAAACACCAATAACAACCTGTTCATTAGTCCTACTAATCCAATTTATGATTTCTTGCAATAACTTATCCATCCTTCTCCCCCTTTTACTGATATACTGCCCTTATTTTAATTAGTTAAATATTGAGATGTCCTCTCATCTTATTATACATGAAAGAAAAAATAGCATAATGATCCATCGTACCATCTCTAATTTTATACAACTATATTATTTGTGAACACTTACAACGACGTTATTATGTTTTCGCGCTTATTTTGTTCTTGTAGTTGTTTTTGTTTTTGTTTTGTTTTTTCTTAGTGATTTATTACTTGGTAGGTGCTTATGAGGGGCTTGGAAGGGGCTATATAGCGTTTTATTCCCGTCTAATTTTTAATTACACACGCCTCCTACAATCTTCTTATACTGTGTACACCCATAAAATTATATTCTTTCCGAAAATAAAAGTACTGAATTTTCTTCGTAGATAATCCAGTACTTGACGATTGAAAACTTATAAATGAAAGTGGCTACTATTAATAAGGTTAGTTGAAATACACTTCTACAAATCATTTTAGTAACGATACGATTATACATACCGAATTATCTATAACGGAACGTTCTGGGCGTGATTTCATTAATACTGTTAATCCTATTAAAGACGTAACTAATGTTTGCGCTACTGCTTTAGCGTTCAAATCACTTTCCAGTTCTCCGGACTGAATTCCTTTCATAATTAATTCTTGAAATATAACTGAGAGATACATTTGATGTTCTCTAGTTAGCACTTCAAACTTTTCATTATGAGGAGCAAGCTCAACCATTGTGTTAATACAAAAACAACCTTTACTTAATTCTTTTTTATATTCTTCTTCCACTATATTTTCAAACAATGTCCGAATTGCTTCTTTTACAGATTTTCCGCTTTGAAGTTTTGTTCGTATACGAGCCGCATGTAAATTTGTGTATCTCCTTAATGCCGCTTCAAATAAACCCTCTTTATCACCAAAGGCTGAATATAAACTCGGCTTTTGTATTTCCATTTTAGCAGTTAGATCACTTAATGAAGTAGCAGCGTACCCCTTCTCCCAAAAAAGTTGCATAGCAGCATCCAAAGCTTTTTCTTCATCAAATTCGCGTAGTCGACCCATTTAAAACCCTCCCCTTCTCCATCTACTTTTTAAGATTATACATTATCACTTTATGTACCAATCAGTATATTATATATCGTATTAAATTATAAACGATGTGTCAAAAGAAAACGTTATTAATTCAAAATAAACTTGACATATCTATTTCTTCGAGATTATATTTTACTTACGAAATAACATACCGTTCGGTACGTTATTTCCAATCACACAAAAAGGAGCTGATTTTATGAGTAGCAAAGAAAAAATGATGACCACTCTAAAACATACTCATATACATTCACCTGTTCATGCAACCATGTCACGCTATATGACTCTATTATTCGCAATAGCTTGCGGGATGGCTGTGGCGAATATCTACTTCGCTCATCCACTACTTGATTCTTTATCAAATGAATTTAAGATTAGTCATTCAACTATCGGTATTGTGATTACGATTACTCAAGTTTGTTATGCACTCGGATTACTTTTATTCGTCCCACTTGGTGACTTATTAAACCAAAAGAGACTCATTATTGTTCAAATGCTTTTATCTGTTTTCGCTTTAATTGTAATTGGAATCGCTCCCTCCAGCACCATACTTTTTATAGGTATGGCCTTAGTAGGACTTCTTGCAACTGTGACGCAAACACTCGTCGCATACGCATCAATTTTAGCTAATCCAGCTGAACGTGGACGCATAGTAGGTTTCGTGACAAGCGGCGTTGTAATAGGTATTCTCCTTGCTCGTACATTTGCAGGCACATTAACAGATTTAGCTGGATGGCGGTCCGTTTATCTCACCTCCGCTACCCTTTTACTCTTCGTATCTTTTTTATTACATCGGAATTTACCTACTCTTGAACAGAAAAGAATGACAACTATGCCTTACCAAAAATTAATACGTTCTGTTCTCTTATTATTTGTAGAGGAACGACTCTTACGCATTCGCGGAATATTAGCATTGCTCATTTTCACTTCATTCAGTATTTTATGGACTTCTTTAGTATTACCTCTAAGTGCTACACCTCATAATCTATCACATACAGCTATTGGTGCATTCGGCCTTGCTGGAGTTGCAGGTGCATTAGCTGCTACGAAAGCGGGACAATTAGCTGATAAAGGATTAGGACAACGAACAACTGGCATAGCCTTATCTTTATTAGTACTTTCATGGCTCCTAATTAAATTTATTAACTACTCTCTATTGTTACTAATTTTCGGCATTATCCTTTTAGATTTAGCTGTGCAAGCTGTACATGTCACCAATCAAAGTATGCTTTTCACAGTGCGCCCTGAAGCAAGAAGTCGAATCACTGCCAGTTACATGATTTTTTATTCTATCGGTAGTGCAACGGGTGCCATTCTTTCAACAAATGTGTATGCAAAATACGGATGGAATGGAGTATGCCTATTAGGTGTATCTATTAGTGCTTTTGCTCTTTTATTTTGGGCAATGACCTTACGACGATCATCACAACTAAAAGAAGAATAATTCATTTGTATATTTTCTAATTCGTATTTTTCTACAAGACTATAAGAATAGCATTTATTTTTCAAAATAAATCAACGGCATTTTCATATTAAAAATGCCGTTGATTCCAAACTTTTATGTATGCGATTCGCCATTTCATGATAATTAATCATAGACTAGTGAAATACCTCTATTTCAAATTACCTTTAACTTGTCCAACAATCTCATTTATCGTATTTCGATCAAACTTATCACTAATTTCGTATGGCTTACGATCTTCTACTAATTGTACCCCTACGATGTCTTTTCGGTCCTTACCATATTGCACTTCAATAATAGATCCGCGCTCTATTTGTTTCCAAATGAGACCTGCTTCATCTTTATTATCTAAAATAATGCAGTCCTCAATACTTTCGTCAATCCCAATTAACTTATTATCATCCATATATCCAATCTCGTATTGTTGCCGTTCTTTCGCTTTGCCACTTACTAATATACCTTTGCTACCATATGAGTAATCCGTATAATCCTTTTTCTCCACTTGTACCGCTTTCGGCTCTTTTGCTTCCGTTTTTTCAGCAGTTCCACAACCCGTAATAAGACCAATCGGCATAACCACCGTTAATACTACTCTAGTAAATTTCTTTATCATTTGTAACCAACCTCACATGTTTAACTTTAAATTCCATTTATCCCCTTACCAAATAATAACATAACACTACAGAGAAAATGCCAAAGATAAAATATTATTTACATTCTCCCACTTTAAAAACCGATGCGGAAAGTTATACATCTATTTTGTCTCTTTCCCGTTTACCTTAATGTAATATTCTCATGATTATAATTAGATGGAAGGTCAAAATCACAAACTGAATTGCCAAGGAATTATAGAAAGTAGACATCCTACTCACATACGATTAGTATTAAATTTGAGAGGTATGGAAAACTCGATAAAAAATATAAACTATATCATTACAATTAAAATGGTCTTTATATTAAGGAAGGAAGTGCACAGCTATGGATTTTAAAACAGTTATGCAAGAGCTTGAATCCCTCGGTAAGGAAAGAACGAAAAAAATATACATATCTAACGGTGCACACGAGCCAGTTTTCGGCGTAGCTACGGGCGCTATGAAACCAATCGCTAAGAAAATAAAATTAAATCAAGAGTTGGCTGAGGAACTTTATGCCACAGGTAACTACGATGCTATGTACTTTGCAGGCATTATTGCAGATCCAAAATCTATGAGTGAGTCTGATTTTGATCGCTGGATGGACGGGGCATATTTTTATATGCTATCCGATTATGTAGTGGCAGTAACTTTATCAGAGGCAAATATTGCACAAGATGTTGCTGATAAATGGATTACAAGTGGGGATGAGCTTAAAATGTCTGCAGGCTGGAGTTGCTACTGCTGGCTTTTAGGGAATCGCAAAGACAATGAGTTTTCTGAAAGCAAAATTTCCGATATGCTTGAAATGGTGAAAAATACAATTCATGATTCACCAGAACGAACAAAATCCGCTATGAATAATTTCCTAAACACTGTGGCAATTTCATATGTACCGCTACACGAAAAGGCAGTTGAGACTGCAAAAGAAGTTGGTATAGTTGAAGTAAAACGTGATAAGAAAAAAAGCAGTTTACTAAATGCTTCAGAAAGTATTCAAAAAGAACTTGATAGAGGCAGACTTGGTTTCAAACGTAAATATGTAAGGTGTTAAAAGTATGAAGGTGTCAATCTAAGTGAGATTGACACCTTTTTTTATGGACATTACTAGATTAATCGGACTCAAAGTTAAAGAGAACCAATCATTCATTTCCCTCTATACATCTAAAACTTCTTCTTTCAATTTATATACTCTATCTCTTTTCTCATCATCTTTGATAAAAATAAGTTTTCCTTCTTTAACAAAACCTTCTAATATTAAGCATACTTGACCATATGCTTTAGGCTTATTTGTTGTGAATCTTTCATCGGGTATTTTACCAGATCGTATTAATCGTTCGCATAGCTCAAGTGCACTTATTTCTTCAGAATTAAGTAATTCCAAAATAGCTTTTTGCAATGGCGATAACGGTACGGGTATCTCAGCTACCTCCACCTTCTCTTTTTCTTCTTCAAATAAATCTTCAAATGAAATTTGATTCATTACATCTTTTCCTTTCTCACAATTGATTTATATAACATGAACTGAATCCTATATGTACTGGAACTTTAAATATTATGTATTGTTATGTAGTACTTACCTTATTACATGAATTTCAAACTCATGTCCGTAATTCCATATAGTATGTTTCGATTATACCAAATATACGTTCTGTCTTCTATTGTAGAATTTTTTATAACAGGAATGAAAGTAATAGTGAATATTTATCTCCTTTTTAGTTTTATAAACCATGTAAAAAAACAGAAAAAGTTTACATAACAAAATTATAGTTTCCTATTAATTTTCTATGCTAAAACGCAAAAAAGCACTTTTTGCCTTTAATTGACAATCAAGTGCTTTAAGTTCATATGTTTTTAAGTTGCGTAAATTTGTAAGTTTTGTAGTAACAATATGACACCTTTTGTACATCATGACAAATACTATATTAAAACTTACGAGTTTGTACGAGTTCGTTAGTTTAATATACATTCTATGTGTTTATATTTATCACCCGGTAAAATGTCATCTCGCCTAAGCTCATACTTTGTTTTCTATTCTATCATTGCACATAATACTCTATGATGGGACAACCATCATGAAGTATCTATTTTTAAACACCCTATTATTTTTTCCTATCCACTTCACATAAACTTTATTTTTCATTCATCATTATATTTTTTAATCGTGCAATTCACTTAAAAAATTAGTAAATGTATCTGCAATGTAAAATACATTTTCTCTTGCCAGTTCTTCTACTTGTGCTTCTGTTAAACCTTCTTGACGCATTAACATTTCTTTTTCGCCAGCATTCTCATGTTCCCAAAATACCACAACAGGGTTATTTTTGGCATTTTTATAGTCAAAACATATTAAATTCCCTGCTGGGTCAAAAGCAAAAGGAACTAACTCTTTAGGTATAGTAGTGGCATAAGTACGATATACTTTAACAATATATTCGCTACTATCCGTATCATAAGAGAGCAATGTCCCAAACACTCTTGTTACTCCATCCACCTCAAACTTATATGGTAATACCGCTGAACCATTATTAGTAATAGCACACTCTACATAATCACTTGGAAATATAAAACCCATCTGCTTACCCACTTCATATATATATTCTGCTGAAACCGGCTCATCTGGTACTGGCCATGTTAAATCTTTTCTCATCTAATTACGGCCTCCCCATACGATTAAAAAAGCACCCGTTGCCTTTATTCAACAATCAAGTGCTTTAAGTTCATCTATTTGTAAGTAGCATAAATTTGTAAGTTTTGTAGTAATAGTATGATACCTTTTATATATCGTGACAACGACTACGTTAAAACTTACGAGTTTATGCGAGTTCGTTAGTTTAATATACATTCCATGTGTTTATATTCATCACCCATTAAAATGTTATATCGCCTAAGCTCGTACCTCGTTTTCTTATTCTATCATTGCACATAGTACTCTATAATGGTACAACCATCATGAAGTATGTACTTTTTAACAGCCTATTTTTTTTCATCCATCTTCTGCTTTAAATATTCAGCAATTTCTGTTTGCCCTCTTTCAATAGCAAATGCATAAGCATCCATATCTTTCATGGTGTCACCAGAGTATTTTATAGATATATCTATATTGTTCTCAACTAACAATTTAACAATCTCCAAATGCCCACCGTATATTGCAGCAAACAGAGGATTTCTATCTGGTTCACTAATATCAATCTCTACATTCCGACTAATTAGATATTCAGCAATATCTAAATGTCCTTTTGTAGTTGCTCTTTCAAGAGCATTTGTAGAGAAAGTTCCACCTTGTGCATTAATTTCTATTCCAGCATTAATAAGATATTCTACTATCGCTAAATGTCCATGAGCTGCCGCTACATGTAACCATGTACCAAAAGGTGTCATCCATGTTAACATTTCTGGTTCTTTCTCAAGTAAATCTCTTAAAGTATCCAATTGACCACTTTTTATGGCACTTCTAATATCTTTTGCAAATTGAGTCTTATCCATGTTAATTTCTCCTTTAAGTTCTATTTCCTAGAAGCAGCTTGTTTTCCAAGGTCTTCTAGTATTTCAATAATATCATCTAAATCTGCACCTGCCGCATCAACTGCTTTCAATTGATTTACAACATTCTCTAAAGCTGCAATACTATGTTGTCCGGCAACTCTATTTGGCGCCCAAACTAAATTTTCTTTACCAATTATAGGATCAATACCATATTTCCTTAATAATTCTTGACCTTCTTGAACAAGTTTTTGTTGAGCCTCACCTAAACCCTTTTTAAATAAAATATGATGTGCATGTGGATCTATCATAGCAGTAGGTGGGTCACCTATTAGTCCTCTAAGATATTTACCAAAATCAAGTTTAATTAATGCTTCATTATATTCTTTATTAATGCCTAAATCAGACATCTTTTTACTAATCTCAGACAACTCATCTACACTAAAAGTATTATTTTGAATAGCATTTTTAAGCTTATTCATCTTTGTGGCATTGACACTACCAGCCTCGACTATATCATCAAGATAATTGCTTACAGTGTTACCCGTACCCTTAGCAAGTTGATAAGCGTCATCCTTAGCTGCCGTACTTGCCTTTGAAAACTTTCCAGCTACTTCTCCAACAGTTGAAGATTCTATATAAGGAAGCTTCATTCCTATTCCAGTATCCACCGTCCTAACTGCTACTGGAATAGGAGTATTTTTCATAGCATCTAGTGCATTTTTTAAAGTCTTATTTTCCTTAAGCGATTGTACCACATTTTTACCCAAATTTGGATTAAAACCAGGCATTCCTTCTTTGAATTTTAATAATTTGGCTAAATCAGCTAATTCACTCGTTCCTTTGAATGCTTTTACTCCTTTTCCTACTGCTCCAACAACTGGGATTGCATCTAATCCGCCAAAAATGATGTTTCCTACCCGCTCTTCTTGGCTCAATTTCCGGTGTGTTCCCCAGTCTTCTCCGTCGATACCGCTTTTTATTTGTACAGCGCCGTATACAACTGCGGCAGCGGCCCCGAGTGGTGGACAAAGGATTGTTGTGATGATGATTCCTGCGCCTATTCCTATGTCTCGTATCATTTCTAGTTTTTTCTGTTCATCTTCTATCGATTTGTATTCAAATCCTCGTGTGGATGGGACTACTTTCTTGTATTCTTCATAATTTAGTTTTGCATCTGGGTTTTGTTTTTTTAGTTCTTTGTACTCCGCTTTCAGTACGTTATCAAATGCAGGTGAATCTTTAAAAATATCTTCTACAGTTATTTTATCTTTTTTTGTTTGTATTGTTTGCGGTACACTTCCGTATCCCGCGTGCGCATCTGGTAATACTGTCGTTGTTGTAGAGCCAATTCGGTTATTTGTTTCGAAGCTAAGAATAGATGTATCTCTCATTTTTTGAGCGAATTTATCCATTTCTACTAAAAAAGGTTTATCTATATGTTCAGACACCAATCGCCCTGCTTCTCCGCAATATTTTTGTAATGTCGAATAGCTATCAAGTAATTCCCCTATTTTTTGCGATTGATCTTTTGGGCTAAAATGTATACTACCATCTGAGTCTAAATCTCGTATTCTTCCATCAATTCTTTTTAATGATTCATTTGCGTCCCGTAATTTCATGAGTGCATCTTTTGTAATTCGATTCATACCATCTCCCATGTTTTGCCATGGTTCAGGTCTATATTTCACATCCATTTCGTTTTCATCCCCCAGCCGTATGGTGATTTCTACAACTTACTTAATCTTTCACGTAATTGTTCGTCCTTTTCAAGCATTTCTACACATACATTTCCTACAACTTTCGCCGACCTCAAATAGTGTTCAGACAATTCAAGTGTTTTGTGTAATATATCAGGATATTTTTCAATTACTCTCATCGCTTCACCTTTTTGATAAAAATCACTGCTTAATAAACTCTCAATATTTGTTCCAATGACGTCTAAATGGATTTTATATATATTTTCTAACTTCATTACTATATCAAGTAGTTCTTGAAAATTAACTAATACTTCTTCTCCACCACCAGAACCACTATCTCCCATTGATACTTGCATTATTGAATACCTCCTAACGAGAATTGTCTCGGGTCAATTAACTTTTTATATGGCATTTTTAACACGTCATACAATTTCTTATTAACCGCATAGAGGCTCACCCAGTCATATCGATTACGATCTACATCTATTTGAACGAAATCTTCTCCTTCAGTGAAATATAAGAAACATTCCCATTTTCCTCCTCTATTACTTCGAGGCCTCGTATACGTTTCTATCGCTATAACGTCTTTATTTGATAAATCTTTTCCCTCAAATGTTTGTTGTTCTGTTTCTGTCATTCTCTTTGAGAAAAATGTATCTTCTATTTCTCTCGGTTCTCTCAATAAGAAAGGGATGCGTGTTAATAATGAAAAATATACGTCTGGCTTTGGTATGTAGTCGATCTCGTATTTTTTATTTGGCTCTACTTCTGTTAATACAGCCACTCGGTCTTTATCATGTTTCAAAAAGCCAATTAATACATTATTCATTCTCGTGTATTCATGACAATTTTCATATTCCTTTAATAGCTCAATCATTTGAAAAGCTGCAGAGGTAATTCCATTTTCACTTGTAAGTAAGCCTTTTTCTTTTAAACTCATAGTTGCTTTCGTGACACATTCTTCATCAAGTAAAATAATTACGTCACGGTTTGGCAATCCAAATATATCCGTAACCCCGGCTGCACCTGCGAGAACATATAATTCAGCTGGTGCAAAATTCCTTTCTTTTCCCATTCTTTTATCCCTCATTTCTCCATCACAACTGTTTTATCGCCCTTACTTCCGATCTATCTCCGTACGTTTGAATACTTTTATCTAACTCTTTCAAAGCTTTCGTATGTCCTTCAAATGCATCTACCAGTTCTGAGTTATATTGAATGATTAAATCTAGATAACTTAAAAAGGCATCTCTCGTTTTTCCATTCCAGTTCGCACATGTAACGTATGCTTTTAAGTTTTTCGCTTCGTTTAAAGAATCCTTCATACCATTTTCTATGTTTTGTGCGTAAGAAATGGCACTTGCAGTGTTACTTCCTATAATTTCAACCTCTTTACCACTCATGTTGGTTCCCTCCATTCTTTGTATGCTTAATGGATAAGTTTTTCAATTTCCTTTTTCTTTTCTTCAAAAGCCTTAGTCGCTGCAGCGTATGCTGACGCTTTCTCCGCTTCTGCTTTAGCTTTATATTCCAAATACTTTGCATAAGCTGTACCTTTTGCAGATCCAACATCGCTTAATGCACTTTTAAAATAGGATACTAATGTATTTAATTCTTCATCCTTTTCATGACGTTTTTGTTCAAATTCAACTGCCGGAATTTTATTAGCTTCCAAGCCATTACTTTTACTCTCATAATCTCTCTTCGCTGATTCAGCCTCTTGAATGAATTGCTTTAACTCTCTTTCTTTATCTTTTAAATAATCATGTAAATCATCATACCGATCTCGTTTCCTCGCACTTTCTGTAAAACCAGACGCATTTAAAAAAGCATTGTACAATTCATCTAACATCTTTCTCCCCCTTTATTACAATAATTATGTAGTTAAATTCGTATATATAAACATGAATATTCATTACATTAAGAATTAACAAATAATTATTTTTGCATATTGCTATTTTATCAAAGGGGTTTTAACATTTCCATATTTTATAAATAGCTTTCGCATTTTTCTTCAATTGTAATACCTGAAAAGCAGGCAGTCTTTAAGGCCTAATTAAGTAAGTATTCTATGTTACGAATGAAAAAGGATCTGATATAAATATCAGATCCTTTTTCATTGCTTCTTTTATAAATTTAATTCCTTAATACATACATCGTTTCATACGATAACTGGTTCATACGTGCTCAAATTATCATACACAGTTTTTACAATACTAGGCGGAAGGTTAACACATCCTCAGATCCACCTTTTCCTGTGGCAGTGCATAATTTTTAATAGAATCCAAGTGTATTTTTACTTGCCTGACTTAATTTTTTCGCTATACTCTTCTAAAGTTAACCCTTTTTCTTTTAGATACACAGCAACTTCTTTTCCTACATAACGATAATGCCATGGCTCATACTTAATGCCAGTAATATTCTCTTTATCTTTCGGATAGCGGAGAGTAAACCCATACTCTGCAGCATTCTTATCTAACCATTTGAATGCATCAGTCGTTTCAAATTTTGCATTTAAATCTTCTACCGTATTCTGCCATTCAACTGAAATAATGTCTAACGCTAATCCCGTATGATGTTCACTTGCACCAGGATACTGAAGATATTCCAATGCCTTAGCACTAGCCTCTTTATCCGACAAACCTTGAGATTTATAGCTTTTAACTGAAGCATCATAATAAGTTTGTTGTAATTTTATAGCTCGATAACCTGATCTTAAATAAAGATTGATTCCCTCTTTTTTTGCAGCTGCTACCATATCCTGATAGGAAGTTGCAATTCTACTATCTATTTTCATATTTGGCTTCGCATTTTGGGTAATACTTGTTAATTCAATTCCTAGTTCCTTTGATAACATATGCTCTCTATTTACAAGGATAATTCTCCAATCATTAACATCAGAGATAGGTAAAACATCTTTTTTATTCGCATTTATCTCATTTTTATTTTTATCGTTATTATTAGTAGTTTCCTGAGATGTTTGCTTTCCACTACAAGCAGCAAGGCTCCATCCCATTGCCAATACCAATGCTAAAATTATAAATTTTTTAATTGTATCTCATTCCCTTTTTGTTTATTAGTCTTTATACCAATTTCCCAACACATCTCTAGGAATCTCCTTGAAATTCTCTAAAGAAACGGGGCCGACAAATTTTTTAATCCCATGATTTTTAGAATCTTCATCCGAATAATCTTTTAAAAATTGAATTTTAAATTGTTTCTTACCATCAGCATAGTCGGTTACTGTCGGTACGAGTGCCGCTTGTCGTATACCAAAAGTTTTATCTTCATACTTAACAAATTGTATATAAGATAATCCTCCTACCAATGTTTCTAATTTTTCTTGAGCAGAAATAAGATTTCCAAGAGAATAATAGATTAGCGTTTCATGTCCATCTTTATTTTGTTTCCACTCAATTGGTTGAATTACATGTGGATGATTTCCAATTACTACATCTACACCTAAATCTGTTAAATATTGAGCAACTTCTTTTTGTTGCTTTGAAGGTGTAGAGGTATATTCTACTCCCCAATGCACCATAACAATCACCATATCAGAGCTACTCTTTGCCTTTTCCACATCATTTTGTATCGCTTTTTTATCCATTACATTTAATGCCCAAGACTTATCAGCTGGAATTTTAATTCCATTCGTACCGTATGTATAATTTAGTAACGCAAAACGAATACCATTTTTTGTAATCGTTTTTATTTCATTACGCTCATTTTGATTCTCATTAATGCCTAATGGGATAACATCCGGATATTTCTTCCAGTATTCTCTTGTATTCGCAACACCTTTAATACCCATATCCATAGCGTGATTTGTCGCTTGCGTCACTATATTGAATCCAGTGTCCACTAAAGATTGACCTACTTCTTCAGGTGTATTGAAAGTCGGATATCCCTGTACTTTTAGATTATTTCCTGCTATCGGAGTCTCCTGGTTCACTATAGCAAGATCACTTGATTGAACAGCTTTTTTGATATTTTCATAAATATAGTGATAATCATATGAACCGTCTTTTTGTTTGCCATCTTTAATTACTGCATCATGATATAAATTATCACCCGTTGCCATTACATTCACAACCGATTTTACTTTTTTATCTTCAATAAAATTAGGAGACTGTTGAATAGGACTTTTCTCTACCCAATTTGGTGCTTTTAATGATGTATCTGTATTTGATTGAGCCGGTGGTGATGAAGCTTTAGATGACTTAACATCTGTATTATCACAAGCGGTTAAAAGTACTAAAAAAATAAGACATAATAAAAATTTATTTTTACTTCTCTGTAAATTATGTAACATGTAATCCTCTTTTCTGTTCTATTACTTATAACCAATTTTAACAAATAACTTTTTAAACAACGTATTTTGGTTTTACACTTCATTATGGAAGGACACTCTGTTACATCTGCTTCGGAATATACGGATAACCGTTTTCCACTTTCTAACAATCTATCGATTCTATTAGAATTGATAGATTGCTAAAAAAGCATTATCCACCAGGATGCCGACTAGATTCCAATCAACATCCTCCATATATTGAATTTGATATACCTGTTCCAATTGTAGTAGCTGGTTAATCTAAACAAGAGAGGAGATATAGCCTCTTCTCTTGCTTTACATTTGTGAGTGGCTCCAAAAAGAGGGAATCGTTGACGTCCCCTCTTTAGATAGTGCAAAATTTTTGTACCTATTTTCTTTAAGTCGAGCGACAATCATTATACGAATCACAATAAGTAAGACCCAAGAACTTATTTTACCAATATATTAAAAAAGTAGCAATATCACCTGCGATTCATATAAAGAAGACAATTAGGAGAAATGAAAAAGGAAGTCGTTATCTCTATCGTACAATTGATAAAGATGATGTAGCTCAAGTATTAAAAAAGTTAATCTGTACTATTAACAACAGTTAAAAGAAAAAAATAGTTATTTCCTATATCGAAAATTATGTAAATGAATACTGGTATGAAACGACTATACGATGGCACCGTTATATTTCCATAAAACTAACAAACTAAAATACCACGTAACATTACAAGAGTTACGTGGTATGTAAACGATGAAATATTAAATTTTCACTGATTGTTCTTCTTGATAAATAATTTCACCATCAATAATAGTTATTTCTACTTTTAAATCTTTAATTTGGTTTGGATTCACACTTAAAATGCTGTCATTTAATATAACTAAATCCGCCAACTTTCCGACCTCTATGCTTCCTTTTATCTCTTCTTCAAAACTCGCATAAGCGCCATTCCATGTGTATAGTTTAATAGCTTCCATTACACTTATAGATTGATTCACACCAACCTCTATTCCAGACTTCGTTTTTCTATTGACAGCAACATGAATTCCTAATAAAGGGTTATAGTCGGTAACTGGTGCATCCGAACTACCTGCTGCAATGATGCCTCGATCAATATAATCACGAGCAGCGTACATATGATTAACACGATCACCATAGTGCCGTAAATATATCTCTCCGAATTCATATGGAAATGGAGGGTTTGGAATTGGAACTATCTCAAGTTTTTTCATTCTCTCTTGTAAATCTGGTGAAGAAATTCCCGCGTGCTCGATTCGATGACGATGATTTTTTCTTGGTGATTCCTCTAACGCCCTTTCTACACAATTTAAATACATTTCAATAGCTTTATCACCTTGTGCATGCACAGTGATTTGATAACCTTTTTTGTGTGCTTCGCCTAACACTTGATAAATTTCTTCCTCATTATAATAAAGAATGCCATAATTGTTACGATCACTCGAATACGACTCACGGGTTGCAATTGTAGGTCCAGTACTACTTCCATCTGTAAACAGTTTAGCTGGTCCAACCTTGAACCTCTCATCTCCCGTACCAGTTATCACACCAGCTTCGACCATTTTATTAACAAATTCATGGGAGTTATTTATTTGACATATCATTGCATATATTCGGACACGAATATCCCTACTCTTCACAGCTCGTTGTAGTAAACGAAAACTCTCAGGTCCATCTCCACCTGCGTCATGTATACTCGTTATACCAGCTGCAACGAAATGATCTGATGCAATTTTCACAGCCTTCATCATTTCACTTTCTTTATAACTTGCAACTTCACTCATCTCCATATTTGCTGCTTCAATTAACCTTCCTGTAAGCTTTCCTGCCTGATCCTTTTCAATAACTCCCCCACTCGTGTTCGGTGTGTTCTCGTTAATTTGCGCAATTTCTAATGCTTTGCTGTTCACTACGCTTATGTGGTGACAAGTACGAGTTATAATAATAGGATGGTCAACTGAAATGTCATCCAGCTCAGTAATTGTTGGATAACGCTTTTCCTTCACAGCGGTTTCATTAAAGCCCCAAGCACGTATCCATTCACCTTTTGGCGTTTCTAATGCCTTCTTTTTTAGGTCATCTAACAAAGCTTCGATAGAATCAATATGTTCAGCTTTACAACTGACAGCCAACTGATTTTGTCCATAAGAAATGAGGTGAAGATGGGAATCAATGAATCCAGGAAGAAGCGTTTTTCCTTGCAAGTCAATTACATCCGTTTTTTCTCCTATAAAACTCTTAACCTCCTCATTTGAACCAACAAATGCGATACGATTATTTTGTATTGCCACAGCTTCGACTACTGTATTCTTTTGGTCGACTGTAATAACTTCTCCATTTAACAAGACAACATCAGCTTTCATAAACTCAACCCTTTCGGAATTACCCTTTTCGAGTAATTCATTCCGTATTTACAGTTACATCTCTCAATAGGATCTTCCGCCTTTTAACAAATTAAAGTTGAGCTAAACACTCTTTTATTGTTGTAACGATAAAAGTAAAGTCTTCCTCTGTAATGCTTAATGGCGGTGCAAGTTGCAAAATATTATTGTAACCGGCAACAGTGTCACCATTTTTACCGATAATTAGACCTTTTTCTTTACAAGCATTGATGACTTTGTTCATCTTTTCAATGGAAGCCGGTTCTTTTGTTTGCTTATCTTCCACTAGTTCAATACCTAAAAGAAGACCTTTTCCGCGAACATCTCCTACGTTTGGATGTTCTTTTACATCCTCTAGTTCATATAACAGTCGTTCACCCAATTCCTTGGAACGGTCAATGAGTTTCTCATTCTCCATAATTTCTAAATTTTTCAAAGCTAAGGCGCAAGCTGCAGGGTTTCCTCCGAACGTATTCACATGGCGAAATCGATCATAATCTTCGCTGCCTACGTACGCCTCATAAATCTCTCGTTTAACTGCTGTTGCCGACAAAGGAAGATACGCACTTGTAATACCTTTTGCCATCGTAATGATATCTGGTTTGACACCGTAATTCATAAATCCAAACGGCTTCCCTGTCCGCCCAAATCCACATATTACTTCATCACAAATGAGCAACGCACCGTGCTTCTCGCAAATTTCTTTTACTTTTGCCATATATTCATCAGGAGGCATCAAAATGCCGCCCCCAGTAATAATCGGCTCCATAATTACGCCGGCTACTGTTTGACTTAACTCCCATGTCATGACACGATCGATTTCATCAGCACTTGCCAGTGTACGAACATCTTCTGGATTACGATACGTATCAGGCGGTGCTACATGCAAGAATCCTTGCCCAAGTGGTTCATATTTATACTTTCTTTGTGCTTGTCCTGTTGCCGCAAGAGCCCCCATTGAGTTACCATGATAAGCACGATAGCGTGAAATAAACTTATAGCGTCCATGATCACCTTTTTGCTGATGATATTGACGAGCAATTTTAAACGCTGTTTCATTTGCTTCCGATCCACTGTTAGAGAAGAAAATAACGTATTCATCATCAAGCCATTCATTCAATTTCTCTGCTAATTTAATAGCAGGAACATGACTTTGTGTCAGAGGAAAATATGGCATTTCTTCCAGTTGTTCAAAAGCCGCTCTTGCAAGCTCTTTACGGCCATATCCAACATTCACGCACCAAAGACCGGACATGCCGTCTAAATAACGGTTTCCATCAATATCCGTCACCCATGCTCCTTCTGCTTTTGTAATAATTAAATTCGTTGGATTAGGGGATGCTCCTTTCATTGCATGCCAAAGGTACTTTTCATCTGCTTGTTTCAAACTTTGTGTTTGCTCTGTCACTTGCACAATCACCAACTCCATTCTATCCGTTTATGATTTTCTATCACTCTATCAATAACGAGCCGTAAGCATTTTCTTGCGCGTATAAAATTCTACGCCATCTTTTCCATTTGCATGGAGATCACCATAGAAGGATTTCTTATAACCTGAGAATGGGAAGAATGCCATTGGAGCAGGAACCCCAAGATTGACCCCAAGCATACCTGCATCAATTTCTTCACGGAATTCACGAATTGCTTTCGCGCTATCGGTGTATAGGCATGCACCATTTGCGAACGGTGATGCATTAGCAACATGAATTGCTTGCGCCAAGTCTTTTACGCGTATAATAGAAAGAACCGGTGCGAAGATTTCATCTTGCCAGATTTTCATTTCCTGTGTCACATTGTCAAAAATCGTTGGACCGACAAAATAACCGTCACCGTTTGCTGCATCATCTTCACGTCCGTCACGAATAAGTGTCGCTCCCTGCTCTATACCAGATTGAATGTATCCGTGTGTACGCTCTTTATGGCCGTCACGAATAACGGGACCAAGAAAAACATCTTCTTCCAGACCATTACCAATCGTAATTGCATTCGCCTCTTGAAGCAGTCTATTAACGAGCTCATCTGCAACGTCTTCTTCCACGACAACAACAGCCGCCGCCATGCATCTTTCACCCGCTGAACCGAAGGCAGCACTTGTAATTTCTTTCACTGCAAAACTAAGGTCCGCATCTTTTAATACGATCGAATGATTTTTTGCACCTGCAAGAGCTTGTACACGTTTGCCGTTTGCTGCTGCTGTTTTATATATATACTCAGCGACAGGTTGAGAACCAACGAAAGATACAGCCTTCACATCCTCATTGTCAAGAATGCCATTCACGACGTCATGTGCACCATGTACAACATTTAGTACTCCATCTGGAAGACCTGCTTCTGTAAACAGTTCAGCTATGCGATTCGCCAGCAACGGTGTTCTTTCAGATGGTTTTAATACAAACGTATTTCCGCATGCAATCGCGAGTGGGAACATCCAGCATGGCACCATCATTGGAAAGTTAAATGGCGTTATTCCTGCGATTACTCCGATTGGATAACGATACATCCCTGATTCAACACCAGTAGCAATATCAGGAAGTTGCTCTCCCATCATTAAAGTAGGTGCACCTGCTGCAAATTCAACACATTCAATCCCTCGCTGTACTTCACCGTAAGCTTCTTTATAACTTTTTCCATTTTCCAAGGTAACGAGTTTCGCTAACTCCTCCCAGTTTTCAATCAAAAGCTGTTGGTAGCGAAATAGAATCCGAGCACGCCGAGGTACAGCAACCTTTTTCCATGTTTGGAATGCTTCTTTCGCAGTTGCTACAGCTCTATCCAAATCTTCTTTAGTCGAAAGCGGCACACGAGCAATAGTCTCTCCTGTTGCTGGATTTGGTACATCTTCTACTTGTTTACTTTTAGATTCTATCCATTGTCCACCAATATAATTTTTTAACGTTTGTACATTTTTGGTTACTACCATGGTGAAACCTCCTAATTTTAAGATAGCCGTCCTATGTATGTATTGCATTCACAAAAAAAGAAAGCGCATTCATTAGACGGTATATAAACTTACTTATATACATTTCTCTAACATTACTAATCTTACTCTTATCGATTGCATATGCAGGAGCAGTCATCTGCTTAGCATTTGTCCACTCTCCAGTTCACATTATTTCAGATTAATCTCATGGTTCATCTTATAATTCTTTTTCAAAAATACTGGGCAATCCCATTCACAAACAAGGTCCTTATCCAAGGAAACAACCCAGCCCTTTGTAACATGATACTTTTTTCCATCAACAGTAATAAACACTTCACCGTCTGTCACATAGAAAACTTCCTGTTCTTCTACATGCCACGTTCCTTTATTTGGTTCACCTACCCATGGTTCCCATGTGTTGGCACCTAGTTGCTCTGCTTCTTCTGCTGTAATTTTTTTCGCAAAAAACATGATGATACCCCTCTCTCTTATTAGTAATTTTGACGGAATACGTTCCTATACATCTACTGTTTTAACATTGGTATCTGTATTAACATTGGTAACCTTTAAACGTTTGAACTCTTTTCTCATAAAGTATATGGCAATGAGAACGCCTGGAATTTCGGCAGCAGGAGCAGCGTACCATACACCTTCTACACCCCAGAACTTCGGAAAAACAAATAGAAACGGTATCATGAACAACAATATTTTGCTAACACTAATAAACGTTGCGGACCAGTTTCTCTCCTGTGATTCAAAATAACCAGAGACAAGCAAGCTAACTGCACTAAGTGTAAACAAACAATTGAATACAACCGTCGTCCAAATGCCCAGTTTTTGCAATTCAGGATTACCACCGGAAAAAAATGACACAATTGGATCTGCAAAAATGATTAATATAGCTGTCACAATTACAAAGAAGGAAACTGTAAAAATGAGTCCCATCTTAATTGCTTGTTTCACACGATCAAGGTTGCCTGCACCATAATTATAACTAATAATCGGTTGAAGCCCTGTCATTCCACCGAGCGCCGCTAAAGCGAGAAGATTTGTAATGTAACCATTTTGAATCGTGAAAGCTGCAACGTGCAGACCACCTCCGTAGCTTTGCAGTAAATTGTTGGTGAAAATAATTGCTATAAACATCATGAACTGACTAGAGAAAGATGCAAACCCCGTCCAAACTACTTCACCAATCTTCTTAAGATTAATCATCACATCTTTCATTTTTGGCTTCAGTTTTGTTTTACCAAACCAGAAATAAAAGATTAAGAGAACAGGAATCGATTGCGAAATCGTATTAGCCCATGAAGAACCCATCATCCCCATGTCATACTTCACTACCATAATCCATTCCATAACTCCAGCAACAACTGCTGCGACTAACCAACTGTTCATTGACAATATAGGTTTTTCATCGATATTAGCTAAAATACTTAATACAACGGCCAATATCGTTAATGGCAACGAAATCCATAGTAGTCGGCTATATTGCACCGCATACGGAAGTGCTTCATCACTTGCTCCAAATAGAATCATAATATCAGTTTCAAAGACCAATCCAAGTACAGCTATCAAAGTGGAAAGGAAAAGAGTAAACCATAAAGTTTGTCCCATAATACTTCTAGCTTCTTCTATCTTCCCTTTCCCCATTCGAAGTGAAATGACCGCTCCGGCTCCTATCCCCAAAAGAACCCCAATCATACGGGTAATAACCATGACCGTAAATCCAATTCCGATTCCTTCGATTTCTAGCTCCTGAAAGCCACTGACGAAATAGCCATCAATAACCGATACAACTCCTAGAATTACATTAGCCATAATTCCTGCCAAAGCAAACCGTAAATATAGTAACGGAATACTTTTGGTTCCGAGCACTGAATCATCCACCGACTTATTCATTCCTTCTGGCTTCTCTATGTTCGATGACGGACGGTTGTCCACTATTTTCATGAGCATATCCCCTTACAAATAATTTATATAGCAAGTTAAGCTCAATTAATTCACATACCAACCTACAGGCTTGGCATGCTGGTGGATATTGATTTGCTTCGTTTCCATAAAGTGCTCCAGCCCGGCAACACCTAAAGCCCTACCGATTCCACTTTGCTTATACCCGCCCCAAGGACCTTCAACATAAGCAAGATGATAACTATTAATCCAAGTAATTCCCGCACGCAATTTACTAATGACACGTTTTGCTCGGTCCATATCTTCAGTAAATACAGCACCGGCTAATCCATAAATGGAATCATTCGCTTTTTGGATCGCATCTTCCTCATCTTTAAATTTCTGTACAATAAGGACTGGTCCAAAAATCTCTTCCTTAACAATACGCATATCTGCATTTACATCAGCAAAGATTGTTGGTGCGATAAAAAAACCTCGATCAAGCCCATTTTCTGTTAAACGTTTACCACCACAAACTAATTTTGCACCTTCTTCCATTCCACTCTTTATATAATGTAAAACGTCATTCATATGAGACTCGGTTGTGAGAGCTCCCATTTCGATATTCTCGCTTTCTCCGTTTCCAACTACAATTTTGTTCGCACGTTCGGCCAATCTTTCAACAAACTTATCGTAAATGGTCTCTTGTACAAGTAAACGGGATGCAGCTGAACAAACTTGCCCAGCGTTGTGGAAAATACCAAACATCGCATTATCGACAGCAGTTTCAAAATCCACATCGTCGAACACAATAAGTGGAGATTTCCCCCCTAGTTCCAGTGTAATTTTTTTCATATTGCCCGCGGCTGCTCGCATAATACTTTGACCTGTTTTTGTTCCACCTGTAAAGGCAATTTTGTCAACATCATGGCTCTCTGCAAGCTCATTCCCAACCTTTGAACCAGGTCCCAACACTAAGTTTGCCACTCCGTCTGGAAGCCCAATCTCTTCGATAATTTCAAATAACTTGAATACGCTTACAGGAGTGACGTCAGCAGGTTTAATTACAATTGTATTCCCTGCGGCAAGTGCAGGAGCAATTTGCCAAACAGCTAGCATAAGCGGGAAGTTCCAAGGTACAATCAGTCCACAAACACCAATCGGTTCATGAATAACAATCGTTTCTGAAGAATCATCACGATTGTAAGATTCCTTTTTTATACCTTTAATCAAGTCAGCATAATAGCGGAAGCATTGAACCGATACTGGAATATCTACATAGGTTGTTGCACGAATAACCTTACCGTTATTTGCAGTTTCCAAACGGGCAATTTCAGCTGTCTTCTCTTCAAGACGATCTGCAATCTTATATAGATAATCAGCTCTTTCATCAGCCGATAAATCTGACCAAATTCCGCTGTCAAACGCTTTACGAGCCGCCTTTATTGCTAGTTTCGCATCATCTGCTGATCCATGAGCGGACGTTGCAATAACCTCTTCAGTTGCAGGATTGATAATATTTCGTCTAGCACCCGATAATGCTTCTACCCATTTTCCGTCAATGAACATGTTTATTTCCATAAACACCTCTCCTTTACGCAATAATATCTACCAACTTGAAACCAATATGTGCTATATTGACCAGCATCGTTTTCTGATTATAGAATGGAAATGATTTGAGACGTTCCTTTTCAAATCGATATCCACCTGCATTCCCCGTAACGATCCATTGTGCCAATAACTTACCAAACAATGTTGAGAGAGACGCGCCGTGGCCTGTATAACCAGTTGCAAAATATGCACCTTCTTTAGATTTACCGATAACCGGGAACGTATCAATTGTCACACCGATAAATCCACCCCACCTGTAATCTATCTTGCTTCCTTCTAGTTTTGGCATTATTTTAACCATAGCATCGTACACACTTTGATAAACGGCATCACCTAAGTTCGGACGAATATCACCACCGCCAAATACGATTCGATTATCTGGTGTACGCCTGAAATAGTAAAGGAAACTACTCGTATCAAAAACCATGCGATCTTTAGGAATAACGCTATTCAAAAGTGTTTCTGAAAGCTGTTCAGTAGCAATAATGCGTGCCGAAATTGGCAGTACGCCTTTATTCAGTTCAGCCATGATTTTTCCAGAGTAACCATCTGTAGCAACAATAATGTCTTTCGCTGTAACAGTACCTTTTTCTGTAACAACTTTCACACTATTTCGGCCGTACTCAATAGATAATGCTTTCGAATGCTCAAAGATTTTTGCACCAATTGATTTCGCTGCTTCTCCCAAACCAATTGCATAGTTCAGTGGTTGGAATGAGTAACTTGAGTTGTCGACTAAGCAACCATAATATTGAGGGGAATCAATTTCTTGATGCAACTGACTTCGATTAAGCACGCTACATTCATATCCAAAATTTTTGTTTAAGTACTCACTTTCATGTTTCAATCCTTCAAAATGTTTGGCTTTGTAAGCTGCCACAATGTGACCTGTCTTTCTAAAATTACAGTTGATTTGATGCTCGTCGATAATGTTTTTAACTAATTCAACACTAAGCAGAGAAAGATCGTTAAGCTGTCTCGCCTCTTCGGCACCATACTTTTTAGCAAGCTCCTGCATCGTTGACTTATAGCCCGGCAATACCATCCCGCCGTTGCGACCGCTTGCGCCATATCCGATTGTTTCCTGCTCAAGGACAATGACACTCTTTCCTAATTTTTGCAAATGATATGCAGAAGAAAGACCTGTGAAACCTGCGCCAATAATGACAACATCCGCCTCTTCATTTCCTTCAAGAGGTTTTCCTTTGTCATAGCTGTTTGCAGTCGCTGTCCACAGAGAGAGCGTATCCATTCGATCCATCTTTTCCATAGCTAATCCTTCTCCTTTCGTGACATGTATGTTACAATACAGTCAAAAATATTCTAAATATTCACTCTTATTGAATTAATAATATGATTTGGAGTTTCCTCCAAGTCAATAGTCATTTAAGAGTTTTTTGAATTCATTTTGCGAAAAAAGTGGAGTAACTCCACTTTTTTCATCGGAGGGACACATCTATGAAAATTGGTGCATTTGCAAAACTTTTTCATGTTACGACTGATACCGTTCGTTATTACATTGAACTTGGATTATTAATACCAGACAAAAAAAACACCCAGTATCAAATGAACCAATTGTGTTTCGACGACATGGCTTTTATTACCGAGTTGAAAAAATTTCATTTTTCATTGTTAGAAATCCAACGAATTTTATCGTATCGGCGTGTTACAAGCTTCTCGGACCATGAGGATATCGACTACTACAACAACTTGCTCACTGATAAAAAGAACGAACTGATCCAAAAAAAAGAAGACATATCAAAAGCTATCCAATTGATTGAAAAGGCGGTTCAAACCAGTTCGCCTTCATCCAAAGAAGAGAATATTACAGGAATTCCGCTTGACTTTGTAAATCTGCTCTATTGTCCGAAATGCCAAATTCCCCTTGAAATGAAAGATGTAACGATTAAAAAAGTTTACATTCACACGGGAAGTTTAACTTGTACCTGTGGATACGAAGCAGCTATCGAGGAAGGTATTATCATTACCGCGAACTTGTATGAGACGTCTCCTTATCCATCTTATTTTTACGATAAAGAAACGATTAAAGAGATTAATCCCAAAATGATTAACTTATTTGAAAAAATTAATTTTCAATTTCAAAAAGTTCTACAAAATATAGATTTGAAAAACAAATTAATTGTGGAAACAAACGTTGACGCTTTCGTGTCACTACCTAAATATATCGATGTTCTTGAAACGAGCGCATCCTATGTATTCAGTGGCTATTCACTTGAGATGCTCAAGAAGGTTCGAAACAGAATTGAGCGTATGAATCCGAAGCCACGCGTCCTTTATATTTTGAATTCCGATTTAAATTTGCCATTGAAACCGCTTAGCATCGATGTTTTTGTAGATAGTTTTTCAGTAACTGATTTTTCATTGCTCAATCCGCAATTCCCCATTCACGTTCTAAAAAACTATTTACATAACAGTTCAACAATTGTCGGCGGATACTCGTATTATGATAGCTCGGCCAAATCCTTGAAAAACATTTCAGGCTTATATCCAAATTCCAACGAGCATATTTTGTATCCCAAATACTTAGAAGAAAATTTATCAGTCAATGGATTTCAAATTACGCAAAGTGAAAATATCGGTTACTGTACAGATCCAGGACCTTATTTCGATTATCATGTAATAGACGAAAAATTCCACATGCTCATGTATTTGGCTAGTACGAACAAATAGCATACAAAAAGTATTTGTCCGAAAAATATGCTATTTCACAAATGAGTAGCACCTTTGTAGCTAAAATGGTAGTGCGGGTATCAGCATCCGCACTACCATTTTCGATTTGCCAATTTCATTCTACAACGTTTACATATCAATCTTATTTAAATGAATTATAGTCACGGCTCTATAGTTCCTGTCCCAACTCCAAAACTCTATACGTTTAGCATTCTTCGGACTACTATTAGATTTTTTTATTTAGTGAAGGTCTCACAGTACTACCTTTACTAACGAAGACAGCGCAACTCATTTTTATTCGTTCTTCCCAGAAAATATCTCTTCATTCTATCCCCCTCCTAAAATCCCTTTTCCTCCATTGACCAGTCGTAAAAAAAGCCATCCAACTCGAACGAATTGGATGGCCTTATACTAGAAAGAAAATGTTCTATTTGTATTACTTCAATTTTCCCTCAAAAACAATTTTTCTACCACACGGTTCAACTACTGTTTTTCCGTCTTTCTTCACTTCATGAAAGATTGGCTCTTCCATACGACGAGACGGGGCGTATCCTTCTTGTTCCATGCGAGCTAAGCAGTCTGTAATTGCTTCGTTTTCGAGTACTTCAAATTTCTTTTTATTAGGTTGTTTTGTCATGCCCTAACCTACTTTCTATTTTTCTTGATGCGAATTGATTCTTCATGTAGATCATATATACCATTGCGAGAATCCCTATTATAATCATAACCGCAATAAAAAAGCTTGTATACTGTATTTTTTCTATAAATACGCCTCCTAATACAGGCCCCATAATACTTCCTAAACTAAAGGCGATTCCAGATAATATATTACCTGCTGGTAGTAAGTGTCTCGGTAATAAATCTGTCATAAATCCAAGTCCTAAAGAGAAGCAAGATCCAATGACCATACCAGCTAACAGCATGCAGGCAAAGACTATCCAGTAATATTGATCAAATACGGCCGCAAGTAGAAAAATGCTCGTACCTATGCTGAACGTCCACGTTAATATACGGTCCCTTCCGTATTTATCACTTAATATACCGAGAGGAATTTGTGTAATAATGCCCCCAACTGCAAACGCTGGCAATAAGAAGGAAACTTCCGATACAGACCACCCTTTACGAAGTGCGTATACTGGTAAGTTACTATTTAACATTGCTTCAAGCACACCGTATGCAAGTGGTCCCAGTAATGCAATCCACCCTAATCCAACAACTTGTTTATAACGAGAAAATGATGATCCACTCTTCACTTCTCTTTCATCTTGTGCTGGGAATGCATTTTTCGTTGGGAGTAGTAAAAGCCAACCTATTAAACAA
Organism: Bacillus sp. EKM202B; assembly: GCF_011066025.1. NCBI lineage: Bacteria > Bacillati > Bacillota > Bacilli > Caryophanales > Bacillaceae > Bacillus > Bacillus sp. EKM202B. The sequence continues at coordinate 234,223 of NZ_JAAMNK010000007.1, forward strand.
AGTATAGTAGATATGATAAATGGTGTTGCAAGACCGTACTGAACAGTGCTTGCTAAATACGGACCGACGGCAAAACCAATTCCGAAGAATACACCGTATATCGATACTTGTCTACCTATTTTACTCGGATCCGATGTTGTCGTAATCCACGTTTGCGTTCCAACATGAAGCATATGATCGCCGACTCCAACTAGAAATCTAAGGATAAACCATACCCAAAATGAAAATGTTTGTGTAAAAAAGAATAATGAAATAATGACGAGAAACCCACCAATGACGATAATTGGCTTCATTCCAAACTTTTGCATCGGTTTTTCAAGAAACGGTGAAATAACTAATATCCCAATGTATAATGCCGTCGCATGAATACCATTAATACTTGAACTAACCCCTTCTTGTTCAAAAATCATTGCAATGGCAGGTAAGAGCATCCCCTGTGATAAACCTGAGATTGCCACAATCCCAACCATAATCCAAAAAGTAAAACGCATCGACATCCTGTTCCCTCTCCTTCTCACGCTTTCCACTTTTCATTATAAACGGTTTCTTCAAATGCGTGTACGAATATTAACAATAAAAAGAAGCTAAAAGAATGAGCCTTTTAGCTTCTTATCCTTCCCAAACTTGTGCTTTCACATTGTAATGAAAATGTTTAAAATATGGATTTTCATAAAATGAAGGGCCATATAAGTACGGATGTGAATGAGCGATTGGTGGCTGCTGTATTTGTAAAGGAACTACAGCTGGTGAAACTTGCAAATACATCGGGCTTATCATTATTTTTGCATATAAGTGATGATTATATGGCGAATGCGCAATTAAAAACGGTTGATGCACTAGTAATCTCCCCTTTTACCTACAAATGTTATAGTATATGCAATACTTTTGCTTTCGGGGACTATTTCTGTTCTAACCAATTTTCTACATGATTTATAAATACATCTAAACAATCAATAAACGGTGAGTGCCCGCAATCTTCTAACACCTGCAACTTTGCATTTGGCAAATGTTTTGCTAATTCCTCACCGACTACTTGCGGTACGACGTAATCCCTGTCACCTTGTATGACGAGTGTAGGAGTTTTAATACGATGAATTTGTTTATTTCCCTCTACCACACCATTATGTTCATCCGAAATATTAAATGTGATGAGCGCATAATTCACATCTACGAAATTACGCTGCGTTAACATATCATCTAAATACTTCTCATAACGATCCGGTTCCGGTTGATTGTGTGTATATATTAATAGATTCCACACTGTACGATAATATAATTTATTCATATTTTTTATCGCATCTAGTACTGGAGCAATTTGTACGGGATCTTGCGCGATTTCTTCTTTCGTCTTTACTAAACTTGATACGATCGGTTCCCCGTTAATATCTTTTTTAAAGATTGGATAGCCTTTCATCCCTGCTGATTCTACTAAAATTAACTTTTCTACAAAAGTTGGGTGATTCGCTGTAAATTGCATCGCAACACCACCGCCCATTGACCATCCCATTAACGAAAACTTCTCTAGCTTTAATTGATCGATAAATAATTTTACATCTTCTGCGAAGTCTTGTAATGAATCTATCGACTTATTATACGTCGATTGTCCAAATCCTCTTAAATCAAGAGCGTAAATATGGTATTGATTTTGCAGCTTTTCGATAACTAAATCAAAGTGTTGTGACGATGTCATGTTCCCGTGAATGAGTACGAGAGTTTCTGTATTTCGCCTTCCAACTTCCTGATACGCAATCGTTTCTCCATTCGATAGTGCAACAAACTCCATTGTTGCAGGCTTAATCATCACAAGTTCCCCCATTCTTTTTAATAGAAAGAAAATTCTTTATATAATTAAAGAATAACATACAGAATATATGTTCTCAACATAAAACCTATGCGAAATTTTCACATAAAACAACATGCCTATTACTAGACAACTATAATAAAAAAAGATATAGTTAGCTAGGTAACTAATTTGAAAGGATCAAAATATATGGACGAAAAACAACATTTTTTTCACATCGTCAGCCAGACTTCTCGAAAGTTTACGAAGAAATTTAATGAACGCGTATCTCCAACTGGGTTATTTAGTGCGCAGTGGGCTGTTATTTTTCGTATTAATCAAACCGGTTCTTGTACACAAACAGAATTATGCCAGTATTTAAATGTTGAATCACCAACAATGACTCGTACGTTGACACGTATGGAAACGATGGGCTGGATTATTCGTACAGAAGGAAAAGATCGCCGTGAGAAGCTTATTTCTTTATCCGAAACAGCTATAAAAATGATTCCAGTATGGCAAGAAGAAGTGGATACTTTCGAAGAAAAGACGCTAGATGGTATTAACGAAGATGACTTACATCAAGCATTTCAAGTGTTACAACAAATTATTAAAAACTTAGATTAAATTGGAGGGATGACGATGCAAAGTGAAAAACTTTGGACGAAGGATTTCCTCGGAACTTGTTTTAGTAGTCTATTTCTCTTTTTAACATTCTATATGCTTATGACTACTTTACCTGTCTATGTAATAGACGGCCTAAAAGGAAAACCTGAGGAAATTGGTTTAGTTGCAACTGTTTTTCTTATTTCGTCTGTTTTATGTAGACCATTTACAGGAAAATGGCTCGATGACTTAGGAAGAAAGAAAATATTATTTATTTCACTTTCATTATTTTTAGCCGCTACTGTTATGTATTTCGGTGCGCAAAGTTTATTTTTATTACTTGCCCTTCGCTTCTTACATGGTATTGGCTTTGGGATGGCGACGACAGCAACTGGTACGATTGTAACTGATGTTGCGCCAGCTCATAGACGAGGCGAAGCACTTGCTTATTTCGGCGTATTTATGAGTCTACCGATGGTAATTGGTCCTTTTTTAGGTTTAACAATTATTTCTCATTTTTCGTTTACTGTACTATTTATCGTTTGTTCCGTATTTTCATTACTTGCATTTTTATTAGGATTACTTGTAAATATTCCACATGAAGCACCAGTGAAAAAACAAAAACGAGAAAAAATGAAGTGGAAAGATTTAATTGAACCATCTTCTATTCCAATCGCTCTGACAGGATTTGTTTTAGCCTTTTCTTATAGTGGTATTTTATCCTTTATTCCTATATATGCGAAAGAGCTCGGTTTAGCCGATATTGCAAGTTATTTCTTCATTGTATACGCACTTGTTGTTGTAATTTCTCGTCCATTTACAGGAAAGATTTTTGACCGCTACGGCGAAAACGTACTTGTTTATCCAGCTATTATTATTTTCACAATTGGGATGTTCGCATTAAGTCAAGCGCAAACTCCATTTTGGTTCCTAAGCGCGGGTGTATTAATCGGTTTAGGTTATGGAACATTAATTCCAAGTTTCCAAACGATTGCAATTTCTGCGGCGCCAAATCATCGACGTGGTTCTGCGACAGCTACGTACTTCTCATTCTTTGATAGTGGTATTGGCTTTGGTTCTTTCATTTTAGGTATCGTCGCAGCGAAATCAAGTTATCATAATATGTATTTTATCGCAGCTATTATCGTTGCGTTCACTTTACTTCTATATTATGGATTACACGGTCGAAAACAAAAATTCAAGAAACAACGTACAGACGGACAAATTTCCGCTTAACGTTAATAAGGAAAGTAAACTTCCCCGTTTACTTTCCTTATTTTGTATTTCTTTCAAGACGAGCGTATACTTATAGTAGCAAATAAAGGAGGGACCTATATGAAACTAAAAAAATCTCCCCTACTCTTACTTATACTAACATGCATATTTGTAATTACAGGGCTTGGTTTTACATACTTCAAACATAATAAAACAACCCCATCAAAAAATAACGTGACAAAGGAGAATTGGTTAGATGATCCTTACTTACGTTGGTCGTACACACATATGAAAGAATTCACTTTAATTAATGAAGTCAAAAACAATCCCGACCAAGTGGCTCACTTCCCTACTGCGTTACAAAAATTAGATGATTTTGCTGTGGAGCGTGGATTTGGAACTACGACTCCTTTAAGAAAACTTTTAGACGATAACAAAACAGATGCTTTTGTCGTTGTACATAATGGGCAACTTGTATATGAACGATATTTCAATGGATATAACGAGAGTGAACCGCATGGTATGGCTTCATTAGCAAAGGTCTTTACTGGGGCAATGATACAATCTCTCGCTGAAGAAAATCGTCTCGATTTAGAGAAAACAGCTGACACTTATATAAAAGAATTAAACAATACACCGTTCGGTAAAGCGACACTCCAGCAATTAATGGACATGCAAGTTTCTGTAGAGTACCCTACTCATGGATATGAACATCCAGCGTTAGAAAATCAAGATGCACAACTATATTTAGCGAGCAATATTTTACCCCGAGGTAAAAACTACGACGGTCCGATGAAAATTTATGATATGTTACGAGAAGCAGAAGAAACTGCACCGCCTGGTTCCGGTTTTTCTTACGATAACGGATCAGCGGAAACACTCGCTTGGGTTATTCGAACTACCACTGGTAAATCATTAGCTGAAAATGTTAGCGAACGAATATGGTCTCAAATTGGTATGGAAGAAAATGCGTATTACGTTACAGACGAAACAAAAGTAGAACAAGCAAGCGCTGGTTTAAATGCAACTGCTAGAGATATGGCAAGATTCGGTCAACTACTATTAAATAACGGGGAATATAACGGAAAACAAATCATCCCTTCCTCCATTACAGAAAGTGTGGAAAATGTACAAGAAGGTGAACTCGCAATTGGCAATGGCGCTTCTATTTCTTATCATAATCAATGGTGGATTCCGCACAATGGACAAGGTGCTTTCGAAGTGTTAGGCAGTTACGGACAAACGCTTTATATCGACCCGAAAGCAAATATGGTAATCGTCCACTTCTCTTCTAATGCTACACCTAGTAATGAAATACATTCGGTTTATTCCAATATGTATGTTGATATTGCCCATCATTTGGAGAAGCTTTCACAGTAGTGGAAGCAGGATTTTAATCCTTGCATGAATGACTATTTGATTAATCAATCGATATGTTGTGCTGAAACGTCAATATAGTAAAAAAGGATCTCTCTTAATATAGAGAGATCCTTTTTTTACTTCTTCTTCTTTTCTGTCGGTTGGCTTTGTTTAGCGAAATTAGATGAATCATCGAAATTTGGTTGCTTTTTACCAGCATTATTACTTCTACCTTTTCCCATATGTAATGCACCTCCCTCCTCCTTACTATTCCCAATAAAAAAATCCTCTTGCATCCAAGAGGATTTTTTGTTGTGCTATTATTAATAATGCTCAACTGTTACCGCAGTACTTCCAACACCGTCCTATCATAACTTTTAACCATGGTGTTGATCGTGGCCATCAGGCCTATGATTATCTATCCGTCTTGGCGTTTTCCTTTAAACGATACCCTAGTCTTCGATCGCTTGGTAGGCCGTGGTCCAGAAGTCTTGGATAAGATGCGATGGGGCTGGAGTGGACATCCCAACCTGTGTGAACAGAATTCCAATAAACTGTTTATCTGGATCAGCGTAAGCTGAAGTGCCGGTTCCGCCATCCCAGCCGAATTGACCGATAGACGCGTAGTCTCCAAGATAGGTACGCACCGCCATCCCAAAGCCCCAGCCACCTTGGATCCCTTGTCCGAACGACAAATGGATGTTATTTTTGGCCAAATCGTCTCGGTATACTTGTTGTTCAGGAGTAAGACGGTTGGTGGTCATCAGCTGGACTGCGGGCCTAGACAGGATCCGTTTAGTACCGTGCATCCCTTTATTCAAAAGCATCTGCAAATACGCGTGATAATCGTCGACGGTTCCAAGCAGTCCACCACCGCCTGCTTGGAATGCTGGAGGTTTGCTGTAACGTCCGCCCACACCTTCATCCCACACGATGAATTCACCTGTCTGCGGATCGGGGTTGAAGGCTGGTGGAAGCCGGTCAATCTTGAGCTCAGGTACGTAGAATCCAGTGTCCTTCATTCCTAGCGGATCGAATATGCGTTCGCGCAAGAACGACTCGAAAGTCTGACCCGTGACCCTGGCAACAAGAACGCCGATTACTTCTAAACTGATATGATACTGCCACCGCTCTCCGGGCTGATAGCTTAGCGGAAGTGCACCTAGGCGACGCATAAACTCATCTGGATCGGGCATATCCTGCCCTGGCGTGTCGAATATCCCACTCTCGAAGAACGCGTTCATGATGGGAGAACCCATCAACGTGAGATCCACTCCGAGCCCGAATGTGGAGGTCAACAAGTCTCGTACAGTGATAGGACGCCGTGCTGGGACGGTCTCTTCTAGCGGGCCATCGGGCTGTTTCAACACTTGCCGGTCGGCGAGTTCCGGTAGCCATTTGTCTACTGGGTCGTCTAAATGCAGTTTGCACTCATCGAGCAAAACCATTACTGGTGAAACTGCGATTGGCTTGCTAGTGGACGCCAATCGAAAAATCGTGTCCCGACGCATTGGTGCACCGCCATCATGCCTCATTGTTCCAAGCGCTTCGACGTGCGTCTCGCCGTTTCGGCTGACTAAGGCGACGAGCCCAGGAATCTTTCCAGAATCGACATGCCGCGCCAATACATTGCGCATTTTGCGCAATCCTGTTTCAGAAAAGCCCTTATTGTTTTGTCCCATTTTGTTCTCCTTTAGTTTAGATTGAGATTTCTAATACATATTGACAATCAATTATTAGTTCTTCAAATAGAAAAATTCCCCTTTTTAATAATTTCGACAAAATGCATTTATATACATGGAGGCACCATGCATCACTATCAACCTAAGATAGGCTACATTTATGGGGATTTAATAATGGAGAATGCAATCATTAAAAACATTGATACATCCATTTAAAAATATGATTACAAGATTTGCGAATTGATTATGATACATCTAAAAACACCGATATACTTTCAAACAAGTAAAAAAGCGCCCTGTACACAGGGCGCTTTGCTCCAACCTAATGACTAATATTAGCAGTTGGGTATAATGTCGTTCCTCCAATTGAAACCTTTATTTCATTTGTTAATGGAACATTTTGTTCATTAATAATTGTTCTCCACCATTCCCATGCAAGACCTGTACATTCTCTCGCTACGACTTTTACATTTTTTGAATTCGGTGGAAGTGG
>NZ_JAAMNK010000070.1:0-5313 GCF_011066025.1 Bacillus sp. EKM202B
TTAACGAATATGAAGAAGAAAATGCAGCAACAAAAAGTCCGAATAAATTAGTTCAGACGATTTTTACCGATCAAAGTAAAACAAAAGCAAATGATGAATTGTTAGCTGAAGATAAAAAAACATATGAGCTAGATTTTATAGAAAGAGACAAAAATGATATCGAAACAAAGATTAAAAATTACGGGAAAGCAATCAAACTGGAAGAAGAAAATGCAAAGACAGTTTATGAAAAAGTAAAAGAATTACAAGATGAAATGAAGTACCAAACTGAATCAGAAAAAACGGAAACACAATCAAAAATAGCATCCTTAGAATCTAAAATAAAGTCATCAGAAAAGAACGTGGAATTGTTTAAAGGGGAACAAAAAATTGCACGAGATAAGATCAAAAAATTAGAAGAAAAGGCACAGGAAATTAATAAAAAGTGAAAAAAGTCGTGTCGTGAGTGAGTCTACATCGAAGGATTTTGTATCGTGAGTGAGTCCACATCACGAAAAAATGAGTCGTGAGTGAGTCTACACCTAGAAGGTTTTCTTGTTCCCATTGTTTCGCTAGGCTCCGCCTAGCTTCACACCTTAGGTGGGAACAAAAACCCCTTATGCTCTTCTCACTATTTTTTGATCTCTACCCAGATTTGCAGAAAGGAGAGGGAAAAGTGGAAATTAGAATTAGAGAAGTAGATCCAATTGCCGTAAAGAAAATAGATGAAATTGCAAAGAGGAAAGGATTATCTCGGCAGAAATTTTTGAAAGACCAAATTGAAATGTTAGCATTTTTTCAGCAACAAAATAAAAGGGAAATGGAGTTAGAAAATCTTATTGAAAAGAACATCCATATGATGAGTGATTGTTATAGCGCAATGGAAAAAATGAATGAGTTTATTCAAATGATGATGCAGGATGTTGAAAATGAATAATGCCGTTCCTGTTCAATCTTCCGTCACACCAGGTGTTGTTTTAAAAACGAAATTTGTGTTGCCAAGTTCGGATGCTTTTCAGAACTATATTGATTATGTAGATCGGGAGGAAGCGAAAAGTGAAGTGAAGCTGAATCCGAAAATGTTCGAAACGTATCAAGAGTATATGGGGGATTCAGAAAAGACATCGGCACTATTTACGGAACACGCAAATCGTTTAACAGAAAGTGAAAAAAAGTCCTTAAAGGAAATGTTTAAAACCGCTCATGAAAATGGAAGTATCATGTGGCAAGATGTCATTTCTTTTCATAATCACTGGCTAGAAAAACAAGGGATTTATGATGAGAAAACAAAAACATTGGATGAAAAAAAATTGATGGATGTAACACGGCTTGCGATGAAGGAAATGCAGAAAAGAGAGGGATTGGAGAAAAGCTCTATCTGGTCGGCAGCCATTCATTTTAATACAGACAATATTCACATTCATGTGGCAACTGTTGAACCATTTCCAACGAGAGAACGTGGTAAAAGAAAACCAAAAACATTAGATGCGATGAAGGGGAAAGTCGTAAATAATCTATTAGATCGTAAGCAGGAACAAAAACAAATTAATGATCTGATTCGAAATAATATGGTGGGAAGAAAAAAAGAGGATTCCGTTTTTGATTGGCGTAATCAACATCTGAAACCGTTGTTTTTACAAATCTATAAACAGTTACCAAGTGATAAAAGACAGTGGCAATATAGCTACAATACGATTCAACCATTAAAGCCGGAAATTGATAAATTAAGCAGTAGATATATTCAACATCATCATAAAAAAGATTACGATCAGTTTCTCAAAAAGTTAGATAAAGAAGTGCAAGTTTTTAAAGAAGCATATGGGGAAGGAAAGTATGATAAGAAGCAATATGAAAATTACAAGACGAATAAAATTAATGACTTGTATAAAAGAATGGGTAACGCCTTTTTACAAGAAATGAAGGCATATGATAAAGAACAAAAGAGAATACATCATATAAAAAAATCAAAGCCGTTTCAAAAATTTCAACAGAATGTATCTATTCAGTATTCTATGAGAAAAGTGGAACGTGCTTTTAAAAGTGAATATGAAAGTTGGAAGAACCAAAAGTATTATGAGCGTATGCAAAAAGAAAGTGCATATCAAAATGAGAGGGGTTATTAAATGAAGGATTTTCGTATGCAAATTACATTGGATGAGGAAACAGATACGTATATTAAAGATTACATGGAAGAACACAACATCAGATATAACGGTGAAGCAATTGTTAGGATTTGTAGAGAACATCAAGCATCAAAAAATACAGAATGGTCATTGAATTATATTTCCGAAATTGTATCAAAGAATCTACACGATGTGTTGAAAAGTGAACTAACAAAAATTCGTCTTGGTGCAAATAGTGCGGATAGAAATACGCAAATTTTAATTGAGTTATTAAATGGTTATTTCTTTTTAGAGGGCGTAGATAGCCTTATTACGACTGATAAACAAGAGATGGGAAGTGTGAAGATAGCAAAAGAAGTTGTAGCTGAACGAATTAGTCATGCAAGACAAAAACGTATAGATCATGAGGCATCAAAGAACAATGTAACGTAAGCTACATTGTTTCTTTTTATAAAAAAACAGGAGGTTATTAGGATGTTATTATTTCATGAAGATATGTGCGACAAGAAGCAGTTCTTAACTCGAAATACCGTCAGTGCTGTATTTTCTTAACCTTAAGATTAAGAAAATACAGACACCTGAGTATAACAGGTGTTCCCGCCCGAAACGGCTTCTCTAGTAATGGGGTTGTTCGGTTGCATGAGGGTCAAATGTGGAAATGTAGGAGAGCATCCTCTGAAATTTCTGCTAGGGAAAGAGTAGTAGTAAGGAGGTTGAATATGTCGAGAGATATATTACCTCTTAGTATGGTTAACGAAAGTGAATCTTCATAAGCATCGTTATTGAAAACCGACGGGAAGATGCTAACAAAGACCGTTCGCAATGTTGGTAAAGAACCTGTCTTATATCTTGACAGCAGTTTATACCTAAAAGTACCAACCGGTGTAGAGAAGGAACCTAACCTACTCATATCTGACACGAACTGAACTTGGTAAGCCCATACATGTCCCAAAGAATCTGAAAGGAGAATAGAGGTATAACCAATACTAGGGTAAGTAGATCGTAAGAGACATGTAAATCTTGTGTGGGTAAAGGATCATCTGAGAAAGCGAAGGCCATCAAGTAAGAACAGAAGCAGGAGAGAGTTATTCCTGTGATGGATAATGTCTTTGTGACACAACCTAAAAAGGTGCAGACTTCAGATGAGTGCAAAAACGGATAAGAAAGCGCAAAGTACCAAACGAATAATATGTCTGCAGAGCCAATCGCATTAGCCGAGAGCTCTGAGGAATTAAAGGAGGATATGCGATGCCACACGCATCAGAAACACCGATTGCGTCCGCTGTCACTCTGCTCAATGATTGGAACTCCATTGAATGGAGGAAACTCAATAATTGGGTTCGAAGGATACAACAGCGAATCTACCGTGCCGAACAACTTGGTCAGCGTAGAAAAGTAAAAGGATTACAACGCTTGTTAATGAGAAGTGAAGCAGCTTTACTTATTTCCATTAGACAAGTAACACAGCTAAATAAAGGGAAAAGAACAGCGGGAGTAGATGGTTTCAAAGCCATTAATCCAACTAAAAGGATGAAATTATTTGATAAAATGAAGGCTATGAACCTTGCCACTCATAAGCCATCCCCTGCCAAAAGGGTTGAAATCCCTAAAGATACAGCGGGAAAGAAGTTAAGACCACTTGGAATACCTATTATTATAGATAGAGTATATCAAAATGTAGTGAAATTAGCTCTGGAACCACAATGGGAAGTTCATTTTGAATCTACCTCATATGGATTCAGACCAAAACGAAGTTGTCATGATGCAATTACTTCTATTTTCTTAAAGTTAAAAACAACTTCTAAGAAAAAATGGGTCTTTGAAGGTGATTTTAAGGGATGCTTTGATAATTTGAATCATGATTATATTATGGAACAAATCAAAAATCTTCCATATAAAGAAATCGTGAAGAAATGGTTAAAGGCTGGATTCGTCCACAATGGTGTGTTCAACTTGACCAACAACGGCACACCTCAAGGTGGCATCATTTCTCCACTTCTTGCCAATATCGCCTTACACGGTATGGAAGAAGAACTTGGTGTTAAATATATCAATAGGACAAAGCCTAGGAAAAAAGGAGAACGTTACTGGACAGTACAAGATACTAAATCAATAGTTCGCTATGCGGACGATTTTGTGATAATGACAGATACAAAAGAAGAAGCTGAAAGCATGTGTGAAAAGCTAAAACCGTATCTTGTCAAACGAGGTCTGGAACTTGCACCTGAAAAAACTAAAGTAGTACACATATCTGAAGGTTTCGATTTCCTTGGATTTACCATTAGACAATTTCCTACAGCAAAAGAAAAGGGAAGACTATGGAAGTTGTTTACTAGGCCAAGTAAGAAATCGATCAAGAAAGCAGTTACAAAAATTAAAGTCTGTTTTGAAAAATACAAAGGTAGTAACATATCGGCATTAATTAGAGCGTTAAATTCAATCATTCGCGGATATGCAAACTACTGGAAAATCGGGACATCGAAACAGATGTTTTCTTGGTTTGATAATTATATATTTAAGAAAACTCATAAGCACTTGAGAAATCTACACCGAAATAAACCAAGGAAATGGCAAAAAAAGAGATACTTTAAGCCCGATATACATGGAATTAGTCAAGATAAATGGCTTTTGACTGACCCAACAGGAAAGTATCAACTTATCAGGATGTCATGGACTCCAATAGAGAGACATAGATTGATTGTATTCAAGAACAGCCCATTTAATAATAAACTTAAAGAATACTATAACAAACGAGATGAAAAGAGATTTCAAATGGATAATGTGCAAGTTAGGCAAAAACTTGCGAAAAAGCAAAAATTCTATTGTCCAATGTGCAGTGGAAGACTTATTGGTACAGACGAAGCATTAGAGATACATCATAGAACGCCTAAAATCAAGGGTGGTAGCGATAATTTGAAAAACAAGTGGCTCGTTCACCAATCTTGTCATATTCAGTATCATAGGAATTTTCCCGCAAAAGCTCCTATGCCAACTGAAAAGGTGCTTAATGCCTGGAAAATGATGATGATAAAAAGGAAGATTCCTACGGAATCTAACTACGATACTTTATACGCTGTGGTTAATTAATGATTGAATAAAATTAAACTTAAACCAAGAAGAACGGGGAAAAGCACAAGAGCCGTATGTGGTGAAAGCCACACGTACGGTTCTGTGGGGGCGAAGCGGTGGTAACACAGCTTAGCTACCCGAC
>NZ_JAAMNK010000071.1:0-4821 GCF_011066025.1 Bacillus sp. EKM202B
GAAGTTTTATAGGGATTGTGATAGGGATGTTTAAAATTAAAAGAAATAAAAAATATGAACAGTAAACGGTAATTATTTGTGTTGGTCAATCAAAACGGACCTAGCGAAGCGAAGGGAGTATTTGACTTGACCAACTGGACTACACCCGAACCCTCTTGGCACTGAACAAACTACCGTTTGTTCCTGCCAACCGGCGAGGGAGCCCCTCAAGGATTGAGGGGTTGGGGAGTTCGATTGAGGGGGTCAAGGGGAAGAGTTCCCCTTGTAGGTTTGGACAAAGTCCAAGGTTTGGTTCGGCTTGCCGAACAGCCCCGCAGGGCACACCTTTACGATAGTAAAGTATAGTGTGCTATACTTTACATGGAAGTCCACCGAAAAACAGTAAAGAAGTATATATACTTTATATGGTTCTAGGGACTGATAAGGACGTAGAACCATATGGAAAAGAGGCGAAAAAATGAGTTACGCAATTTGCCGAATGCAGAAATTTAAAATGCGAGATGTGAAAGGAATTCAGATTCATAATCAGAGAGAGAAAGAAAGTCACACAAATCATGATATAGAATCGGAGCGAACGCATCTTAATTATGATTTACATAACGATGGCCACATTGATTATTTGAAAATGGTAAAAGACAAAATTGAACAGAATGTAGAAACCAATCGGGCGATTCGCAAAGATGCGGTTGTAATGTGTGAGTTTGTGGTGACAAGCGATAAAGAATTTTTTGATGTGTTAGATATGGTTGATCCAGCTCAACAAAAAGTATTTTTTAAAGAAGCGTACAGTTTTTTAAAAGATAGATACGGTGAGCGTAATATTGTACATGCAGCGGTACATTTGGATGAGAAAACACCTCATATGCATGTTGGAATGGTTCCGGTAACAGAAGAAAATAAACTATCAGCGAAACAGATTTTCAACCGAAAAGAATTGGTTTCACTCCAGGACGATTTTCATGCTCATATGGTGGAAAAGGGCTTTTATTTGGAACGTGGTGTATCAAGCGATAAAAAACATGTAGAAATGCGAAAATTCAAGGCAATGACGGCAAAAGAAGAGATAAAAGCACTAGAAACTGAAATAGGACAATGCCTACAGAAAAAAGAAGTAGTAAATAAACAAATGGAACAATTAGAATCTCGTTTAAATCAATTACAAAATGCAGTGAAATCAACAAATAAAGTCGATAAGATCGAAGTGAAACATAAAGGTGGTATTTTACGCTCTAAAACCGTTGAAATGAGCGTAGAAGACTTTGAGGGACTCAAAACTAAGGCAAAGGCATCAGAAGCCTTTAAACGTGAAAATATGACGTTACATCGCAAGAATGAAGCGTTACAAGCGAATAATACAGATTTACATACAACAGTGAAACGTTTGGAAAAAGAAAATGAAGGGTTAAAGCCATATAAAGGTAAATATGAACGTCTAGCAAAATTATTTGATGAAATGAATAAATTTTATGAGAAGTTTACTCCAAAAGAAGTGCCGAAATTTCATGAAATAATTGGTTTTTGTAAGAGAAAAGTAAATGCATCTATAAATAGATTTAGTTCTCTCAGATATTCGGAAAAAGCATTGAGTGAAAATGAGAAAAGAGGTTATGAAACAGCATCAAAGTTTCTTGAAAATCAAAGAAAAGAACAAAAGCAACAACGAAAAGAACGTGGGGATGAACGAGAATTATAAAAAGCATTACACCAATTAGTGTAATGCTTTTTATTTGGGTACAAAATTAATTTTTAGAAGGATGTGTTTTGATGTCATTCTTTCTCTTTTAATACTTTAATATTATTGTAATTGTATTTGTCAAAAAGCGTATTGTTTTCTTTTTTACTTAATAAAATTGTTCCGTTAAAACCAACATACTTTTTCTTATTGTGTGCATTTTGAAAAGCTACTTCTGGGTTTATTATGTATGCATTAGCTGTACCTACTTTTGCAACGTTTATAAAGTTATGTTCTTCAAGATATCTAATAGCTTTATATATTGTTGTTCTACCTTTTCCGAATTCTTCACTTAAAAGTTGTTGTGAAGCCATTACTAGATTGTTATTGTTCATATTGTCTAAGAAAAAGACAAAGATCTCACTAGCTAATTGATTATCTTTAATTAATAATTGTAGAGCTTTTAATCCCATCCCTTTATAAACTTGTACAAATGGAGGATTATCAGCTTCTTTTTTATTTTGTTCAATTTCTTTTTGCTCAGCATCTTTTAAGTCGATTAATTTTTCAACAGAAGACAAAGGTAATCCAGTTAATTCAAGAATTTGCATTAAATCGTTTTTACTAATGTTAATATCATCTTTATTTGGCAAAATTATCAACCTTTCTTTGTGAACATATATGTTCACTTTAGTGAACGTCTTGTTCATATTGTAAAACAAGACGTTCACTAAAACAATAAAAAAATGAACATCTTGTTCCCTTATGTTCACCCCTAGGGTGAACATATATGTTCACCCTAGGGGTGAACATAAGGAATTCGCAAACCCATATTTATCAAGGGTTTATGAGGTTGTCCCTTCTATATCTATTAAAGGGCTATCCACTCATCAATGGACAGGTAGTATTTTTGAGTAAAAATCACTCAAAAATCTCCACCTTTTTCGCTTCGCTTCACCATTGATGAGTGAATTTCGGCAGGTGATGGCATATCGCCAAGCCGAACATACCAAAAACGAGGATTTAGGCTGCTCGACTTGGACTAGTAATTATACCTGCCGAACCGCCTAGATCCATCGATCAAGAATTTCACATATACCATATAAAGTTACGTTGAATTCTTGGGGGCTAACCCCCAAACCCCCAGCCAGCGCTCTCACCCAAAAACAAGGGGGGAATCCTTTTAAAGGGGTAACGCCACATCGCTATCAAGCTAAGAAAAGCAAATACCCCAAAACGAAAAAATAAGTTAAATTCCCATAGATAACTATCTTATAATTAATTACATAACTTATTGTGTGATATAATAATATAAAGATATTTTGTTTAAAGGGAGGATTCAACTTGGTTAAAAACTTACCTTTACTAATAGTTATTTTAATACTAGGTGTAAGTTCTTCTACATTAAGTACGAACGGATACTTTTCTCCAGTTATAGAATGGTCTTTAATGATTATAAGTATTATTTTAAACATTACTGCAGTTATAGGTTTATCACTACACATCTTTGTATATCAACCTATGAAAAGATTTGAAAAAAATTTAAAAGAAACCTTCAAATAAAATAATTATATTTGGGGTATCGCCAGCATTTAGGAAAAAAACTATAATAAGCTGTCCATATGGACAGCTTATTTACATAATTTTCGTTATTGGAAGTTAATTATATTTTTCTACGTACTAAATAAAAAGCTAAGGAACCAATAATAATAGGTGTAACCAAACTAGAAGAATATGGATTTTTAAGAAGAAAGAGTATACGTATATAGATAACAGCTAGTCCTATAAATACAGGAATTCCAAATCGAAACTTCCTACATTGTTTTATGTTCCTGTATAATACTTCTCCAATTAGGCAAGGTACAAGATTTAGTATACTACCATATATGATGAGAATTATAGTGAATCCAACTATGTTAGGCAAACCCAAATCATTCTGGGAAGAATAACTAGGATCAGAAATATATGGTATTAAGAACCATATGATATTAAAAGTAAGCAGACTTGCAGCATAACTATTTATAAATTTTTCCGATTCAATTACAAATTTTTTCAACGTAATCATCCTCACAATTTCCTAATATTATCTTCATTGTATGACAGTTACCATTAAGTAAGATAGATAAAATGTGAAATGAATACCCTATACATGAGAGGTTAACATAACGTCTCATTATCGGTAGCAAGGACAAGAGGGAATCCTTGTGTTTACAGGGGTTTTGTTTCTATCTCTATGTATTTCTCATACAGGATTTTATACATCGTTGATATAGGGGGGATTCTAAAGATCCCCCCTATTCTTTTTTTGTATACAATCTTGCATACTCTTAGTATGGTTTCTGATGGAGTGAGAACAAAAATAACAAGATATACATTTAAAGGGTCTCTCGGCTTGTCTAAGAGGCTTTTTTGTTCTTTGGTGTTTTTGTATAGATAAGAAAGTGAAGGTGAGTTATAGATAAATCTGAAGTGTTTGAGAGGTATATAACAAGTTTGAGTACTCTTGATTTTATAGAAAAAAAGATATGAAAAGTTAGGTAGTA
Source organism: Bacillus sp. EKM202B (assembly GCF_011066025.1). Taxonomy (NCBI): domain Bacteria; kingdom Bacillati; phylum Bacillota; class Bacilli; order Caryophanales; family Bacillaceae; genus Bacillus; species Bacillus sp. EKM202B. The sequence continues at coordinate 4,216 of NZ_JAAMNK010000071.1, forward strand.
TTACAGAGGTAGAAATTTAAGTGTTTACTTCTATAATACTTGGGTTTTATGGTACGTAATGGTACAATTAAATGTACTAAAAAGTACATTTAGGGGGTACTAAAATGGACAAAGAAAAAACGATTCAAGTCAAGTTTACAGTGAATGAAGAACAATATGAGAAGTTAGAAATGTTGGCGAAGATGAGAGAACTTTCTGTACCACAGTTTTGTAAATTAACTTCGTTACAGGTGAAAATACAACAAGCTCGACCAATTATTGTTGAGGGAAAATATGAGATGCCTGAACCAGAAGTATTGTTGTTGAAAGAAGTAGAAGAACGCTATAACGTTGAGAATCAATTTTTAAAAATAGATAAAGAGTTTAATGAACGATTATATGAATATGCGGTGAAGAAAACGGAGGGGAAATAGTTTGAATGCTAATAATAAAAATGGTGAATCGATAATGATAGAACTATTAATGGGTATGGGGTTTGGATCAACTGTAGGCTACTATACAAACAATCTTGGTTTAGGAATTGTATTAGGAAGTTTTATAGGGATTGTGATAGGGATGTTTAAAATTAAAAGAAATAAAAAATATGAACAGTAAACGGTAATTATT
>NZ_JAAMNK010000072.1:0-4735 GCF_011066025.1 Bacillus sp. EKM202B
ATTGTATAACGGAAGTCACTTTAGAGAGAGGTAAAGCTTTAAAGGCTGCTGGTTATGAAACTGTAGGACGTTATCTTATTAATGTCCCAGGTGGTAAAAATAAAAAAATACAATCAGGTGAATTAAAAAATATTTTTGATGCTGGATTATCTGTATTTCCAATTTACCAAGCTAATGGTAGAGAGGCTTCAAGCTTTAGTGCGGACAAAGGTAGAGAGGATGCAAAAGCAGCATACGATGCAGCGCAAGAATATGGATTCCCATATGGTACAACTATTTATTTTGCAGTTGATTTTGATGCATATGGAACAGATATTACGGATAATATTCTTCCTCATTTCAAAGCCTTAAATGAGAAAATGGCTCAACTTGGTGGATCTTATAATGTAGGTGTTTATGGGGCTCGAAACGTATGTATTCAAGTTTCAGAAAAAGGTTATGCGAAGACAAGTTTTGTTAGTGGCATGTCCACAGGATTTAGTGGGAATTTAGGATTTCCGCTGCCAAAAAACTGGGCATTTGATCAAATCTCAACGATCAAAGTTGGATCAGGTAGTGGTCTTATTGAAATAGATAATAATATTAAATCAGACCGAGATAATGGTGTTAAAAAAATAGAAAAGGAAAATCTATCACTTACACTTCAACTTCTTGCAATGGCAAGCTCTACGTATGATGATGGTCTAGTAGTGAACGAATCTAAGAGTCCAGGAGGTTGGTTATTACACCGAAAACATACAGGTAAATCAAAAACTTCTTTTGATGTATATGTGTATAAAAAAGAGATTTCTAAGGACAAATATGCTTATACTGTTGCATTTAGAGGTTCACAACAGTTGACGGACTGGGTAGTACAAGACTTTTTACAAGTAGGGAACAATGTTGCAAATTTACAAGCTGAAGAGGCTGCTAAGTATGTTAAAACATTAATAGAGACTGATATTGATCGTAACAAGATGAGTCATTTGTACATTACAGGTCATTCACTTGGTGGCTACTTAGCACAATGGGTACAAAGTGAAATAATTGATGGAAATTTACCTTCGGTTAAATCATACGCAGTGACATTTAATGCACCAGGTTTTAATCCACTTATGCAATTTATTGATAATGCATATAAAGCAAAAGTAGTAGTTAAACTCGCTAATGATAAATTAAAAAAATATGATGATCTTATAATTAATCATCGTATTAAACAGGACCTTATAAGTGGTTTTGGAGATGACTTAGGAACAGTATATCATTATGACGGATATAACGAAAAGGTTGACAAAAGTATGAATCCATTACTTGTTTTTGAATATTACCATAGTGGATCTCGCTTTAAAGAAGTAAAATTAAACTAGAAGTATTTCTCGTAAAGTCACTATACTTTTATTGAAAAATAGTAAGGACCAGCTATATTGTGTATATCTTGCATAATATAGCTGGTTTTTTGTGAATATTTAACAGTAAACTGTACGAATTACAAAAAATTATGAAATGAACTATACTTTTTGTCCCTGGTTACAAGAATGTAGGTACTGGTTCAACAGCAAAGTCTTTGGGAAGAGTGAAATTTTGATGATTCGCTGAAGATATGAATTTTCGATATTTTGAACGTAAGCTGTGGAATAAAAAGTGTAGGACGGGACCCACATGAAAGGGAAAAAAGAGGGTTATCTCAAATGAGAATAAGAGCAAAAAAATGATAAATATACATGCAGGAAGGTTAAGATAACATCCTATTATTGGGATTCAAGATATTTAAAAGACTATTAAAAGTCCTCCAGATTCTTTAACTGGAGGACTTTCATGTTCACATAATTCTTGAATGTGGAAGTTCCATCTTTTAAAACCACCCTATTAAATAGGATTAGGTGTATAAAACACGGTAATAAAGGATTGCAACCGACTTGGGGATATCACAGATGCTTCCTCCTAATCATCCATATGAATGACTTACTTATGATCAATTTGCAGCAGGTGTTCTTCGTTAAAACAAAATGAGAATTGTGGATGTTTTATGCATCTTTCATTTTTCCTATAAAGAATTGCGAATATGTCAATCCCGACTGCGATGTTACTGATGAATTCTAAACTAAAATAAATCAATAACAAAAGGTTTTTGCCTTTATTCTTTGGTACTCAATCCATTCAAATTACTCCTACACTTAATTTAATAAAATTCTTGTTACAGAGCAAATCTCTCTCTATTTTGAGAGAGGAACGATCCGTTCTCAATATTTTTTCTTTTTAAGTAAAGCCCTGTCAGACTAGTTCCTGCTGCAATGATGAGCATAATAATAGAAATGTATTAATACTAATAATCTTGATAAACGAGCAAAAATTAAGAACGCATTTTGAAAAAAGATTGAACAAATCAACCTAAAATTCTATTTTATATTTTTTTTAGCTGCGTAATCACCATAATAGTAAGTGTCATATAAATCCTCACTTTTAGGAGTAGCAATTATGGTATATTCACCATTTCCAGCGACTTCAAACAAAGCTATATTATTATTATTTTCCGACCCCATATAGTAGCGATCAGGGTTTGAATCATCTACTCTCATTTTAATACTGTATATTCCTTTTGTTAATACTCTACTTTTTTGAAAATCCTCAATTAGATCTTTGGCTTTTGGAATAGGATGTTTATTTTTATACATGTCAAATTCAAATAGAAAATTTATGACACCTAGATACATGCCATTACGATTTTTATTTTCCAGGTCACCTGGTATTAATGTAGATAAAAGTTCAGTAGTATCTATCGTTTGGGTCTTTTTGAAATTATCAAGTAGATTTTGGTGATCATTTACATTTATTCCAATGTTATTGTAAGGAAATATACGAATAGGACCATTTTCTTCTGGGACAGCATTATTGGGATATTTTACTAACCCATATTTTTTTATGATCTGTTTCATTACTTGAACTACTTCTGGATGTTGCTCAATATATGCTCCCTTGAATTGTTCGAGATAGATATCGTCACTATCATCTTTTAATATTTTCAAAGTATCTTTTTCAATCATTAAGAACGGATAAGCACGATATGGCTTTTTTGTTTCTACATAAGTTTGATGGCCAATATCTACAAGCCAATCATTACTTGTCTTAATAACAGAAAATTCACCTTGTATTCCATAGTTTGTTTTTAAATATTCTTGTATGGGCTGATTGAGTTTATCTTTAGAGAAGTAACATCCACTAAGAATTAAGAATGATGTACTTACCAAGGTGACTTGAATCAACCTTTTAATACTCTTCATTTTGCTCCCTACTTTTCTAAATTTTTAATAATATTATAACATTTTTTAGTCAACTAAACTGCCATGTGGGCTTAAGTATACTTCTTCACAATATTAACGAAACAATTTATGCAGTTACTCCAAAGTCTGATGCATTTGATTAATAAGAAAAAACGATATTATCAAACATCCAAATATAAATGGTTTAACTTTTAAAAAATTCGCAATTAAAAGTACATGGAAATATAAGTCTATCATAAACAAAAAGAACCATAAATTGTTTTAGATTAAAAGTTCAGAAAGAGTGACTATACGAGCAGAACCACTAGTGATTTCGCATACTAATTTCACTTACTATATCGATAGATCCCTAATATGTAAGGATTCGTTCCTACATAATGACCCAGTCTTTACTCCAAAAGTCAACGAAAATCATTAGAAAATAGCTATACTATCCAATTTGATAAACTATCAAATCGGATAGTATAGCTATTTTCGTTTATCTTAAATTATTTTAAGAATTTTATATTTATTCTAACTTCATTTCACTTAATAGAGTAAGAGCCTAATTTACATTAGGCTTCATTAAAAAGAAAAAGGGGGAGGATTTATAATGGTAGAAACAAAGGGAGATCCAGCAGTGTTTGCAGTACAAACATGGGTCAATTTGAAATATGGAAAAGTTGAAGGTTTTCAGCCAGCGCCTTTAAATGGTAAAACAGGTTGGTCAACTATGTATGCTTTAACAAGAGCGCTTCAAATTGAATTAGCCATTACTTCGCTTGCAGATGCATTCGGACCAACTACAGCTTATAAATATAAGCAGTGGGGTGAAATGACTTTAGGAAAAGTTCCTACTGATGCAACAGGAAAAGCGATTGTTACAATTTTAAAAGGTGCTATGTATTGTAAAGGATATAACCCTGGAAAATTTGATGATGTTTTTGATGAAAAAACAAAAAGTGCAGTTGTAAGTTTACAAAAAGATGCTGGTCTTCCAGTCACTGATGGTACAGTGTATGATTATATTTTCAAAGCTTTCTTAACAATGGATGCGTATCGTCTAACTACGGGTGGAGATGCGAAAGTACGACAAATTCAACAAGATTTAAATAATAAATATTACACAACGTCTGGTGTTCAACCAACGGATGGTCATTACCAACGTGGTACAAATAAAGCTTTAGTGTACGGTTTACAAACAGAAATGGGAATTGCTGCAGATTCTCAAACTGGTTCGATTGGTCCTGCGACAAAGAATGGATTACCAATTCTAAAAGTAGGTAGTTCGGGTAGATTTGTTACATTATTCCAATATGCTTTGTATTTTAATGGTCATGATTCTGGTTCGTTTTCAACGACATATAATGCGAGCGTAGAAAGCGCAGTTAAAGTGTTCCAAGAATTCACACTCCTTCCTATAGATGGTGTTGCGAATAAGTCAACTTGGTTATCGGCTTTAGTTAGTACCGGGGATCCCGATCGAAAAGGAAAAGCGT
>NZ_JAAMNK010000073.1:0-4696 GCF_011066025.1 Bacillus sp. EKM202B
GTACGTAAAGCACTTGGAGCGACGCGTAGTAAAATTTTATTACAGTTTTTAATTGAAGCAGTTATGTTAACGCTTCTTGGTGGTTTAATTGGTATTGGTCTTGGGTATGGCGGGGCATATATTGTTTCGACATTTGCGAAATGGCCACCGCTTGTTTCATGGGAAGTTGTTGTTGGTGGCGTATTATTCTCAATGACACTTGGTATTATTTTTGGATTAATTCCAGCGAATAAAGCTGCGAAATTAGATCCAATTGAAGCACTTCGCTACGAATAGTTTACTAGTGTAGTAGAGATATTTCTCTGATTGTACGTACATATTGTTCTAGTGGCGGTTCGTAGCGGCCTTTAAGAATATGTAAACAGTCCGCTTAGAATAAGTTATATAAATAGAAGGAGGCGCTATATATGGAAGCGAATATGGTTACACAAGATGTAGGTGTGAAAAAGCCATCATTATTTGGAATGATTACATCTCCGGGGTTACAGTTTGAAAGAATGAAAACAAGTAAGAAAGTTTGGGGTATGTTCTTTTTGGTAGCCTTGTTACAAGGACTTTTAGGTGGTTTAAATGCATATGTTATATATATATCACCTGAGATGCTGAAAATGAAAGAAAAATTAGGTGAATTGGCTGGACAAAGTTCACTTACATCAGAAGTTATTTCTGGAATTGGGACAAGCTTTGCTAGTGCGATGATTGGAACACTCTTCATAGCAGCTATTTATAAAATATTTATGATGTTCTTTGGTAATGATACGCCTTACAAAACCTTATTGAATATTGTAGTTTATACAAATATTGTCCTTATTATTGGTGGACTTATTAATACAATTTTAAGTCTAATCTTTGATAGTGGAACGACTCAGTATACTAGTTTAGGGTTACTATTTAAGGAGGGTACATTTGCATACGGAATTGGTAATACAATTGAAATATTCTATGTATGGAATTTAGTTTTAATTTGGCTCGGATTACATATTACAGCTGGATTAAGTAAGGGAAAAGCATCAATTCCAATTATTGTGCTATTCATTATTAAAGCTGTATTCTTAGCGGCAATTATTGTATTAATAGCGAAATTTTTACCGGGGATGCCGATGTAAATCAATTATGTTCATTATAAATAGGTTTAGTAAAAGATTTGCAATATTAATAACCGGTTCCTTAACGTACAAGGTACCGGTTATTTTGTGTTCAACATGTTTTTAAACGTACAATTTTCTTTTTTTGATATGGTGCATCTATATAGAAAATAATAAAAGTATCTACCTATTAAGAAGTCTGTAATACAAACAGTTCATAGAGCTGTTAAGTGTAGAGAGGAAAATATGAGATTTTCTTCATATAAACAGATAAACCTTTAGATGGTTAAATCTAAAGGGAGAATTATATAAATTGTATAACTACATTTCCTTATTTTAGGTTGTATTTAAGAAGATAAATAAGCGTTTTCTATTTCGAGAGTAGATATAGGAAGGTTTATATTAACTGTTGTTCCTTTACCTACTTCACTTTTAATAAATATTTTACCTTGGTGCTTCTCAATAATTTTATAACAGATCATTAATCCTAAACCGATACCATTTTCTTTGAGACTATAGAATGGTTCTCCTAGGTAAGGTATACGTTCCTGTTCAATTCCACACCCATAATCAGTAAATCGAATGTTTACTTGGTTTTGATCAAGCGCATATTCGATTTGAATCAAGATTTCCCCTCCCATTGAAGTTGCCTCAATTGCATTTTTTAAGATATTTATAAAAGCTTGCTTTAATTGATTACATTCACAAAGTATGAATGAAGTATCAGATGTAAACTGAGTTTTAATTTGTATGCAATTCATTGTCGCTTGAGGTTCAAGTAACATTACAACTTGCTTCATTAATACATTTAGGTCATTAGTTTTAATTTCTAATGCCTCAGGTTTTGCTAATGTCATAAATTCGTTAGTAATACTATCTATACGTTCAATCTCTGATAACACTATATCTATGTAATGCTCAGTATCCTTATTTCCCAGTGATTGTAATAACTGCATGAATCCTTTCATTGCTGTTAAAGGATTTTTAATTTCATGAGCAATTGCAGTGGATAATTGACCTACTACAGCAAGTTTCTCCGATTTTCGTAATAATTCCTCTGTTTTTAGCCGTTCAGTGATGTCTCGAGAGATGCTTAAGAAAACTTTTTTTCCATTCAAGTTAAACACACGAACAGAAAATTCAATTGTCAGGGTCTTTCCTCTAGGAAAAACAAATTCATCTTGTAATATAAAAGATGTTTGCCCTTCTCTAATTTTTTCTAAGATTCTTTGGACCATTGGAGAATCTGGTGGAACGTTACTAGGGAATGACATCGAAAGAAGCTCTTCTCTACTATATCCAAATCTTTTACAAGCAACAGGATTTACTTCAATAAAGCGAGTTGGTAATTCATTATCATTCAGCTCCACTACATATACTGCATCAGTTGCCTGTTCGATGAGTGCACGGTATTTCATTTCACTGTCACTTAATTGCTGATGTAATTGATGTAGTTTTCTTTCTGCTTGTTTCCTTTTAGAAATGTCTCTACAAATTCCTGATAAAGCAATTACATTACCTCTAAAATCTAAAATAGGCGAAATCGTCAGGCTTACATCAATTAGAGTTTTATCTTTTCTTTGTCTAACAGTTTCAAAACGAGTGAGTATTGGGTCATTCATATTGGTAATTTTAATGTGGTTTATATATTCTAAAGTTTGATCTATTAAAAATTCAGGTACGCAAGGTAATTTTCTTCCTACAGATTCTTTTTCTGACCAACCAAATATTCTCTCATAAGCTTTATTAGCTTGTAACATATGCCCATCTAAATCAAATATAGTGATAGCATCTACGTTATGATTGATAAATGATTCTAGCCGCTCTTTTGTAACCTTTAGTTCATGTTCCGCATTTATTCTTTTCGTTATATCAACAGTAGAACCAACTACCTCAACCACTGTTCCCCCTCTTTTAACAGGTCTAAGAGAGAAAAGTATCGTAGCCTCATCAGTTGGCCATGGTAGTTCAAAAGTTACTTCTTCACCATCCCATGCTTGTTGGTAATACTTTAATAATCGAGGGATTAAATGAAATGGAATAATTGAAGAATCTATATTAGATAAACATTTACCTACGACTTGCTGAGAGTGAAACCCATATTGATAAAATAATTGTCCATCACACAGAGTGTGGATAAAATCCCCATCTACTTTTTTGAATTTGAAAATACCTCCTTGCAATTGGTGTACGGTATCCTTTAATTCTCGCTTTGATTCTAGTAATGTTTCATTCGCTTTGGCTAAATTTTGTGTTAAAACATATAATTTTTGATACGACTCCATAAGAAAAATACCAATTAAGAGTCCGCATGATATAAAAAATGTACCTTGGATGTCAAGAAGTATAAGTGGTATAGAAGGAAAAAAGAATCCAAATACAACATGAATTATAACTAGATAAGCAGATAGATAAAGAAAAACGCTTTTAAAAGGATGGATATTTTTGAGATATGTTTTAAATATAGTATATATAATGGCTATTCCTAAAGATGCTATTAAAGCTGGTCCCCAATCACCACCAAGGTAGAAAATACGCATAAATAAAATAAACATTAACGTAATCCAGCCAGCTGTACGACCAAAATAAATAAACGAAATAATTAGTGGAACGACTCGCAGGTCGTAAAACAATCCCATGTGCTTAAAATTAAAAATCATTAAAATGGCAGCTATGATACCTGCATAAATGCCACAAAATAAACGAAATGATTTAGAATCTACTTTACTTATAAATACTTGAATAAAAATAGATGTACTAACTAAGAATGCAAAAATAGATAGATTAATGATGAATCCTGTAAAAAGCATGCCATATTCCCCCTTAGTAAATATATCGAAAAAAAGCAAGAAAATTTTATGAATTATATGATGATTAGACTTGTTATTTGGAAAAGGGAAATGAGTATTGATAAAAATTCAGTTCTTTTTTATCTTTTTCCAACAATAGATCCTTCACTAAAATATTAAATGTAAGAAACATTAATTTTAGATAGGAAATGAATGCTGGTAAGGATATATAATGAGGGCATCATACAAGAAAGCAATGTACAACCCATGTTAGTAAATAAAGTGTATAAGTTTTGTATCTATTCAAATAGGTGATAAGAAATAGTAAATGCTTAAACGATGGGGGACAGTCGTCTCCTGGCGGCAGGAACTACGGGAATAGCCTAATGAACTAGAACCCAATAAGTTTCAGTACCTAAGAATCTCCCACTTCAAACAGCCAACTAGAATGTTAAGTGGTGATTAGTCCGAAATATTTTCTGTATTAATAAAAATAATAAACTAACTTTGAACTACCCCCACTTTCACTTCGTTTAGAAGAGGGGATTCCTAAGTAAAGAGTTCTATCGAACTCTAATTTATTAGGCTATCTCCACAGTCCCTGCGGTTAGAAGCCTTATCGCTTCATTCTTTAGATTGATACTTGCGTTAATATCCCTATCATGATGTGTATGACAAAAAGGGCAATCCCATTTACGTAGATTTAGATTTTTAACGTCTTTGTTTTGATATCCACAACAAGAACATAATTGGCTGGAAGCAAATGTTTTCGATACGACAATGACTTGTTTGCCGTACCATTTTGCTTTGTATTCCAACATG
>NZ_JAAMNK010000074.1:0-4168 GCF_011066025.1 Bacillus sp. EKM202B
CCGACATATGGTAATGTGTCTGGAGCAGTAGATGATTTAGTATCTACTTGGAATGAGAAGTATGCATCAACACATTCATTACCTGCAAGAATGCAGTATACAGAATCTATGGTATATAGTAAATCACAAATTGCAAGTGCTCTTAATGTCAACGCTAAATATCTTGATAACAGTCTAAACATTGACTTTAATGCAGTTGCAAATGGAGAGAAAAAAGTGATGGTTGCGGCATATAAGCAAATATTTTATACCGTAAGTGCTGAACTACCTAACAATCCATCTGATCTTTTTGATAACAGTGTTACGTTTGATGAGTTGACTCGTAAAGGGGTAAGTAATACGGCTCCGCCTGTTATGGTGTCAAATGTAGCCTATGGTAGAACCGTTTATGTAAAATTAGAAACATCATCTAAAAGTAAAGATGTACAAGCTGCTTTTAAAGCTCTAATTAAGGGTCAAGGCGTTGAAGCGAGTGGACAGTACAAAGATATTTTTGAAGAAAGTACCTTTACCGCTGTAGTATTAGGCGGAGATGCAAAAGAGCATAACAAAGTTGTTACAAAAGATTTTAATGAAATCCGAAATATTATTAAAGATAATGCAGAATTAAGTTCTAAAAATCCAGCTTACCCAATTTCATATACAAGCACTTTCTTAAAAGATAATGCAACTGCTGCTGTTCATAACAATACAGATTATATTGAGACGACAACTACAGAATATTCAAGTGCTAAAATGACGCTTGATCATTACGGTGCATATGTTGCTCAATTTGATGTATCTTGGGATGAATTTTCATATGATCAAAATGGGAAAGAAGTATTAACACATAAAACTTGGGAAGGAAACAACCAAGATAAAACGGCTCATTACTCTACAGTAATACCACTTCCACCGAATTCAAAAAATGTAAAAGTCGTAGCGAGAGAATGTACAGGTCTTGCATGGGAATGGTGGAGAACCATTATTAATGAACAAAATGTTCCATTAACAAATGAAATAAAAGTTTCAATTGGAGGAACAACTTTATACCCAACTGCTAATATTAGTCATTAGGTAGAAGTGAAGCACCCTGTTTACAGGGTGCTTTTTTACATGGTCACAAGTATATTGGGATCTTTTTCAAATATAGCATACTCATCAGATAGCGATGGAGTGTAGCCTCATTATAATTTTTAGACCAAATGATATATACTTCCTTTCACTTTCTAATTTGTTCCTCTATCTATCATAATTTCCATGAAATTCTTAATAAACTGTTTTTGATTTAATTTTAATCCAATTCTAGCTCCCTCAGCTTTTGCACCTGGTCGAAAATCTGCGACAGTCTGTCCCCTTAAAGATTCTAAATCAATCTCTACTTTTCGATACATGTATTGAAGAAAATCTGGATTGACAATTGCACTCATCGCAACAACATCATGTAAAGGAGCGCCTTTAATACTAGGGTTTAATTTTTTGTAGGCACTAAAATAATAATCATAAATTGGTTTAATTAATGATTTAAATGGGGTAGTAGTGTGTTCTGCAATATATTCTGCTTCATTTGGAAGTAAAATAGCTGAATTTGTTACGTTTAAAGGAATTATTGTTAAATTTTTAGATTGATTAATTACAAACCGGGTTGAAACTGGATCACCATATGCATTTGCTTCAGCTACAGGTGAGACGTTTCCTGGTTGAAGAAATACCCCGGACATTATGTATATTTCTTTTATGCTTTGCATTGTTTCTTTCCAAAGGTTTAAAGCGATTGCAAGAGAAGTGGATCTACCTACATCAACAATTGTTAATTCTTCCTTATATTTTTCAACAATTGACAGAATTAGACTAAAATTATGAATAGGAATTGATGCTACACTTTCTGGTGGTTGGATAGGTCCAAGGCCTTCTGCACCATGTATTTCTGGATAATAAGCAGTGAAACCATCAAGAAATGGTAAAGAGGCACCACTTATAACAGGGATATCTGTTCTTCCAGCTAATTGTAATAAGTAAACAGCATTTCGAGTCGTTTGTTCTTTTGTAACATTTCCGTAACTTGTAACAATTCCAACAATCTCAATTTCAGGATGCAATAAACCGTATATAATTGCCAAAGAATCATCTATACCTGGGTCACCAAATAATAATACTTTTTTCAAGGGGGCTCTCCCTTCTTACATAACTTAATATTTAATAAGACAAGCTCTATATTATATATGTAAGAAGACCATATATTTATGATTTATATTTTTATAATTGTTAAAGATGGTTATTCTTGGAGTTTCCTGTCTTTATTTAAATGTTTATATTAATGTAATAGCATGTGATAATAGACATGTTTGTTTAGAAAACCTAGTTTATGTAGAAATAAAATTGACTTTTTATTACTTATTTCACTTGTGGGGTCTTTTCGAAATACTGGCCGAAACCCTATAAAGAACCTTTGATTTGTGCTCTTTTCATATGCTATTTTAGAAAGGGATATTATGATGAAAAAAAGTAGTATAAATATAAGCATATCAATTTCAATACCTATTTTATTAATCATATGTTTTATTAATGTTAAATACAGAATCATATTAACTGCATTATTTGGAGCTTCGATTTTTTCAACAACATTTCTTTGTGCGATTGGATTTATCCTAGCAGTTTTATCATATATAGAAAACAAAAATATTTGGGCAAAAATCGGAATAATGTTAAACGTATTGGTATTTTTTATTCCTCTTATTTGGATTTTTGTATGAAAAAATCTACAAAGAAAAAAGATAAGATTGGGAACACAATCTTATCTTTGGCACAAGGAGTAAACAAAAGGAATAACCATCATATTTTTATTATACTTAAATTTTTGCTGATTTTTAATATTAAAACCATAATCAACAAGAGTATTTATATTGAGAAAGTAATTACAAACTTTATTGTAAATGTTATAAAAATGAAAATAAACTTTCACTTGCCTCTAAATATTGAATTAATAGAATTTTTTTATCGAATTTTTTTAATGTCTTGAACAATTTCGTCATAAGGAGTATTTTCGACACCTGAATATTTTTTTAGAACTTTTCCATTTTTGTCAATCAGATAAAAACTTGTACCATGTATAACTTGTGTATCATTTTCCGGTTTAGTTACAAGTGATTGGAAGTTTTCTTTAGCAAACTTTTCAATATCTGCTCTTTTATATCCCGTGAGGAAATGAGTCCTACTTCCATCCATTTCATAGGCCTTCATAAATTCTGTTATTTTTTCTGGTGTGTCTACTTCAGGATCCACACTAAATGATACAAATTCTACATCTTTAATCCCGTCCGTATTCAACATTCTCTGGAGTTTTGCCATATTTGCTGTCATAGGTGGACAAACTGTTTGGCAACTTGTAAAGAAGAAATCAGCTACCCAAATTTTATCTTGTAACTCAGCCGATCCAAATGGCTTTCCATTTTGATCTGTAAATGAGAACTTCTGCACATCCCAATCTAGTGAATTGTTGAGTTTTGCATCTTTGCATGCTCCTAGAGCTATAACTGTGAATATAAGTATAAGTGATCTAATGAAATTCATTTTTTTCATATGTATTTATCTCCTTTCAATTTCTATAGATTTTACGGAATGGTTATATGAACTACCCAATACTCGGTAGTATTTACTTTGGTTAATTTTTATTTTTAATAGCCGCCGAATTAATCATAACAAAACCGAATGAATCCCCTTGTTTCAGGGTATTTATACTACTACTATGCGTACAGCTTCCTCTTTGATGTTTATAGTTTACAAGACTGCTTATAATTAAGATTGTTAGGTATGATAAGAGTGAGAAAACACCATATATTTGGATAACGTGTTAAAAATAGAGTTAACTATAGTATAAATTAAAGATTAAATTATACATATTGAGAAAATATTTTAGAGATTGAATATTAAGATTTCCCCTATTAAAATTAAATTTGAAATGAAAGGATAATCTGTAAGCATGGCCCTTATGTAGAAAAGAGATAGGACTATTTCTATCTCTTTTTGTTATGCTGGCAGTTTATCATTTTAGCCAAGAAGACTCCTTCCTCAAGGAACGCGAAGTGAGTAGGTGGGAGATGAATTGGCTTCGGACAAGGGATGGCAGGAAGCCATCTTAATTGTTCGACATACATAAACTGTTACTTTACTACCTATCGAATGTACGTTT
>NZ_JAAMNK010000075.1:0-3881 GCF_011066025.1 Bacillus sp. EKM202B
TGCGATATTTAATTGATTAAAAATCTAAAAATAAGGATTGACTAATCGTAAGAAATATCAAAGACTGTCTTTTTCTCGTATCGATGAGATTTTCGTCCGTTGTGCTGTAGGAGGTTAAACAGACGAAGGAGAACCTTTGATAGCTCTTGGGTGTTTTTGTGTAATGCTTGGTGAAAAAGTGAAAAATAATCTTTAATTATGTACATCGCTTTATATTCACTTAACTCTTTCTGTTTCTTACGCAACAGGAGTTCTCTCATTTTAAACATTGTAGAAGAACATAATAGGATGCTAATGAGTTGTCCATAAAGATGACATTCTAATCGCTCTTGTTTAATAGATTTACAACGATGAATTTGAAACCAGGATTTCCATATCTTAAATAACAGTTCTATTTGCCAACGTAGTGAATATAAATCATAGATTTTCTCTTTTGGTACCCATTCCGTAGGAATGTTTGTCATATATACCGTAATTCCTTGTAGAAGTTTCGTACGCTCTGTATATGTAATTCCTTTTTTCTTTTCACGAATAGCTCGATCACGTAGGCGTTTTTGTTTTTGCTCCTCCGTACATTTATAAACCACAATGCGAGTAGGTAATTTGTCTTTGCTCCCTACATATACATCATGTAATTCATAAACTTGGCCAGGTTGTAACTGGTTCATGATTTCTTCCAAATGAATTTGTATATATACCGGCCTCAGTTGAGCGGGTTTTGTTTTAAATACGACTGTTTCGAACTCTTTTCTATATATCTTAGTTGGTAACTTAAGACGTGATAAATAGTATCCTTGCCTATCTTGAATAGACTTAAAGTCTTGTAAACGAAAATATCCTAGGTCACGAATATATAGTTCATTCTTTTGTGCCATATCTGTTCGAGTCGCACCATACGCTTGATCACTTCGTTTTCCTGGTTCAATTTTCACATCAGAAAATTCTCCACTCAACAGGTCATACTCTAGTTGAATTTTTACACCAGCTCTATGACTACATCCCCCGGCACCAGGATAAGTAGATGCAAATCGATCTGGCACTTGAAATGTTGTAGAATCAAGGATAAGAATACGCTCAAAGTGAGCAGAAAGAGCATGAGAAATCTTAGATAATCCTCCAATTTTAGCTTGTAGAAGTGTAGTAAATACAGTTCGAAAGAAGGATACAGAAGCCGAGTTAAATCGCCGATTAAGTCCCTCAGGACTTAATAAAACTCCTGTTGAAGTTTCTAATTGACTACAAAGTTGAGTAAGAGAGGTAGTAGCGATTTGTTGATTTAACCATACACACAAAGATAAAAAATGGTGCCCATGGCACTTGCGTTTTCGCTTCATTCCGCCTGCTTCTATAGCTAATTGATTAAGTGTAGCGGGAGACATATATCGATATAACTCTTCAGCAAATAAAGACAACTCTTGTTTTTGATGAATATTCATAAAAAGCACGTCACCCTTTCTCATTAACATAAGAGAATAGTAACGTGCTTTTAACTTCAAGAATAGTCTAAATCCTTAAGTTGATGGATGTGGGGTAGAACCACATCGCTATCAAGCTAACTAGACAAAATACCCCCTAAAAAGAAAAAGGCGTTATTCTTTCTGAGAAATCATAGGAAAGGATAACGCCTTTATATCAATATGACGGTATCCTATATGAAAAATTAACATCGTTCCAAATGTATATATTGTGTTCATAAGCATTTAAAAGGCAAGGAGTTGAATCATGAGGATCTTACTATATAATGTAAGCAAAATAGGAAAATGGTTTAGAAAAATAGAAGGTAAATGGGAAATACAAATAGACCACAATGGAAGGCAGCAAGTATTAAAAGAAAAGTAGCTAAAAATAGGGCGCGTATTTCATGTATAATTTACAAGAAGATATGTATGAACAATTGAAAGAGAAAAAAGGGGAAGTTACTGTATTTTTAAAGAATGGCGTTTCAGTACGTGGGAAGATCCTTGCAACAGATAAATTTACCGCCCTAATGATGGTTCATGGTAAACAACAACTAATCTATAAACAAGCGATTTCGACACTTGCTATTTAATGGGTACCGCCAGTATTTCAGAAAAAAACCACGTTAAGCAAATTTCAACACAAAATAGCCGACTTTAATCCCTTTAAGACTAAATCGGCTGTTTTATATTCAAAACTTAGTTGTTTGTAATATCAAAAGAAAATGTTTCTTTTAGTCCCTTTTTCCCGTCAGAAGTGATTTTTATTGCTCTTGTTTTAGGTAAACGTTGAACCCAATTTAGTTCTAATAGTCTTTCTAGAAGGGCATTTCCTAATGCTCCCGCAAGGTGGTGACGTCTTTCACTCCAATCTAAACATTTGTGTGTAAATGAACGACGCTTTTTCTTAACCCTTTCAAGATCAATTTGAAAATTTGTAAAGAATGACTCCCCTTTTTCAGTAACAGTAAACCCGTCCTTTTCTTCATAAATAACACCTATTTTAATTAAAGAATCTGTTAATTGTACTCCTAAATTTCCCGCAAGATGATCATAACATGTTCTTGCAAAACGCATCGCTTTATCTTCCGAAGCCTGTTTTAATGATTTAATTTCAATGGGTGGAGCTATTGATAAAAATGACTCCATAACTTGAGCAACTTCCGGATTTCGAATTCCATAATATCGATGTCTCCCCTGTTTTTCAACTATAACTACATTCGCATCGACCATTTTTGCCAAATGGAAACTAGCCGTCTGTGGTTTGATTCCTGCCATATATGCTAATTCGCTTGCAGGGTGGAATCTACCATCTAA
The DNA here is from genome assembly GCF_011066025.1 of Bacillus sp. EKM202B. Classification (NCBI taxonomy): domain Bacteria; kingdom Bacillati; phylum Bacillota; class Bacilli; order Caryophanales; family Bacillaceae; genus Bacillus; species Bacillus sp. EKM202B. Next base: position 2,775 of record NZ_JAAMNK010000075.1, read on the forward strand.
TAAGACTGTTAATATTGCTGCACGAGAAGCTTCACTCACAAGAGTAGCAATCATTGCTACATTTGGATTTGCGTTCATTTTAATTTCCCCCTAATGTAATCCATATTTCGATGATAATCGAAATGTTTATATTCTACAATAAATAAGGAAGAACATATGAATAGGAGGAGAAATAAAGATGAAAAAAATGACTCAGGTTTCAAACACAGAGACTATTAAACCTAAAATTCTATACTACGGAACTCCTGTGATTTTACTAAATTCACTAAATGAAGATGGAACAGTAAACATCAGCCCTATGTCATCATCATGGGCATTAGGAGATTGTATTATATTAGGAATTGGACTTGGTGGGAAAGCTATCGAAAATTTAGAACGACATCCTGAATGTGTAATCAATGTTCCGAGTCCTTCATTATGGGAGAATGTTGAACAATTAGCCCCCTATACAGGGAAAAATCCCGTTCCAGATTATAAGAAAAAGAATGGGTTTACATATGAAAAAGAAAAATATGATATTAGTAGATTAACACCTACTGAGTCTAAATCGGTAAAACCTACTCGAATTATGGAGTGTCCAATTCAAATTGAGGCAAGGGTGAAACATATTCGAATTCCTGATTATTCTCCTGATTTTGCAATTGTTGAGACACAAGCTATACATGTACACGCTCATAAGGAAATCATTCTTGAAGAAAATCATATTGACCCAAATAAATGGAGCCCACTTATATATAATTTCCGTCATTATTTTGGTCTTGGTAACCAGTTAGGTAAAACCTTTCGATCCGAAATATAAATAAATATATTATATTTTAAAGTGGACAATCCTTTCCTAATTAAAGTTAAATATTGTAGTAAGAAACCGAATTCCACCTGTTAAGGAATTCGGCTTCTTTATTATTTTTAATTTTTCTAAGAAGTGTTATTTCGATTTCTTTATAGCATCCAATACAACAGAATTTAAATTAGCTTTAAAATGGCTCAAAAATCCTTAGCGTGTTTTTTTTCCGTTTTGCGGTCTGTACCCCATCGCTATCAAGCTAAGCTCATACAACGTCAATTATAGTAGAGAGTGTTTCTTTTTTCTAAAGGTTATGTGTAAGG
>NZ_JAAMNK010000076.1:0-3369 GCF_011066025.1 Bacillus sp. EKM202B
ATAGTAAAAAAATTGAAGCCCATCAGGGTTTATTTGATATGCCTACTTTTATAAAATCTATAAAAGATAATAAAAAAGCTATATGGAAAGACCGCATTTTGTATAAAAATATACCTTAAGTTGATGGATGTGGGGTCCCGCCCCATGCCCATCAACTTAAAAAATTATAAAAAAATCATTTCAATATACCATGAAATGATTTTTTATTCACCTTAACTATTTGCTAAGTATTTCTCTATATTTTAGTTTGCGAGGATTCACATTATTTTCCACCTGTAATCTTGAATCGAATCCTTTTGCAATCTTTTTCCAATCTACCATTTTGAAATTCTGATTTACTATATTCCCATGATCCATATTCTCTCCATCCTGTGCTAGAAAAATGCCATTTGGATATTTTTCTCCTAATCCAAAACTCATTACATCAATACCGTCTGTATCACTCGTTCCATCAGTATTGTCACCATCAACAATAGCAAAATTTCCAATATACTCATTCTTGCCTTTACGGTCATACACTGCATAACTATTATTTCCCTGACTAGAAGCAATTAAATATCCTGTCCCATTTTTTCCGTAATATATCGTCAAACCCTCAATATCTGCTGTTAAATGGTTTCCATCTGCACCATCTACTTTAGCAATCGGTTGGTTTCCGCCGTCTGGTTCCGCATTGAATTTCCAAATTGCCACATCTTCTTCACCAATATATATTGTTCCATACTCATCATCCGCTACAATTCCTTCTGATTGAGAACTTAGCTTTAATTCACGTACTTTCTTTCCTTCTATCTTTCCTTTTCCATTATCAAATAACTCATATTGTTCAAAAGTTCCATCCTTCCCTGCAACTAATGCATAAAAAATACCCGTTTTTTGACTATGATAGAGACTAAACCCATATACTTCTTTCATGCTAGATTGAATGGGAGATCCCGTAATATTTTCTAATTCTCCTGTTTTAGGGTTTATCGCAAAAATATCGATTGTATTTGTAGAACGATTTGAAGCTGCCGCAATATCAATTTTTTTACCTCCAATGGGAAATCCATATCGTACATCAACATTATTTAGTTTTCCAAAGTTATACGAATATAGTTGCTTTCCTTTTAAATTGTAGACAGATATCCCATCTTCCTTATTCGTTCCAATAATTTTACTTTTTTCAGAATCATGAGGATGAACCCAAATTGCTGGATCATCAGCTGCATCACCCGCATTGGCAACTGCATCTGTTTCCTCTTTTGCTTCCACTTTTACAAGTTTTGAATGTTTCTGTTTCTCTTGCACACTTGAATTTGGAAGTTTTCCCGCCAAATCTGGTGTAGAATTTACTGTTGAAAATAATACACTCGTCATTAAAGCAACTGTTGATATTTCCTTTAACATTTGTAGTTCCCCCTAGAAAAAATAATTTTCTTTATCCTGTTAACTAGAACAGATACACTTTTCTTGTATTATTTTATCTATTAATCTTTAATTATTTATGTGTTTATTGTAAATTTTCAGAAAAGAATCACAGGTTCTATCGTAAGCAGAACGTTACGTGTATTGTGAAAATTATCAATCCAAAATTAAGTTGCATTATCCATAAAGTGAAACTTTAATCAGTGGAAATTTTCTTCATCCCCCACCTAACTTCTTTGCTTTCGCTGAATTTTGAGGTTGGGGTCTTACTGCCCGCGAATAGCGGGATAAATTTCAATTTCGAGGAGATTAAGTAAGTGAGAATAAAATGTAATACATCTATTCCCCTAAAAGGTTACTATCCCATCAGGCTAATATTTTGAAATATCCACAAAACGAAAATTTTATTATCTTACAGTTATTTATGAGAGTTTAACTCATTTTTTCGTTTTTGGGAGCAACCCATTTCTAAAGTTGATGGGCATGTGTGTTTACCCCACATCCATCAACTTAAGGATTTAGACTATTTTTGAAGTTAAAAGCACGTTACTATTTTCTTATGTTAATGAGAAAGGGTGACGTGCTTTTTATGAATATGCACCAAAAACAAGAGTTATCTTTATTTGCCGAGGAGCTATATCGATATATGTCTCCCGCTACACTTAATCAATTAGCTATAGAAGCAGGCGGGATGAAACGAAAACGCAAGTGCCACGGGCACCATTTCTTATCTTTGTGTGTATGGTTAAATCAACAAATCGCTACTACCTCTCTTACTCAACTTTGTAGTCAATTAGAAACTTCAACAGGAATTTTATTAAGTCCGGAGGGTCTTAATCGACGATTTAATCCGGCTTCAGTAGCCTTCTTTCGCACTGTATTTACTACACTTCTACAAGCTAAAATTGGAGGAGTATCTAAGATTTCTCATTCTCTTTCTTCTTATTTTGAACGGATTCTCGTCCTTGATTCTACAACCTTCCAAGTTCCAGATCGATTCGCAACTACTTATCCTGGTGCCGGAGGATGTAGTCATACAGCTGGTGTGAAAATTCAACTAGAGTATGACTTGTTGAGTGGAAAATTTTCTGATGTGGAAATTGAACCAGGAAAACGAAGTGATCAGGCATATAGTGCGACTCGAACAGGCATGGCACAAAAGAATGAACTATATATTCGTGACTTAGGATATTTTCGTCTACAAGATTTTAAGTCTATTCAAGATAAGCAAGGATATTATTTATCACGTCTTAAGTTACCAACTAAAATATATAGAAAAGAATTCGAAACAGTCGTATTTAAAACAAAACCCGCTCAATTGAGACCGGTATATATACAAATTCATTTGGAAGACATCATGAAACAATTACAACCTGGTCAAGTGTATGAATTACATGATGTATATGTGGGGAGTAAAGACAAGCTGCCTACTCGCATTGTGGTTTATAGATGTACCGAGGAGCAAAAACAGAAACGCCTACGTGATCGAGCTATTCGCGAAAAGAAAAAAGGAATTACATATACAGAGCGTACAAAACTTTTACAAGGCATTACGGTATATATGACAAACATTCCTACGGAATGGGTACCAAAAGAGAAAATTTATGATCTATATTCACTGCGTTGGCAAATTGAACTGTTATTTAAAATATGGAAATCTTGGTTTCAAATTCATCGTTGTAAATCTATTAAACAAGAACGCTTAGAATGTCACCTTTATGGGCAACTCATTAGTATTCTATTATGTTCTTCTACTATGTTTAAAATGCGAGAACTCCTGTTACGTAAGAAACAGAAAGAGCTAAGTGAATATAAAGCGATGTACATAATTAAGGATTATTTTTTACTTTTTTACAAAGCATTACACAAAAACACCCAAGAATTATCAAAGGTTCTCCTTCGTCTGTTTAACCTCCTACAGCACAACGGACGAAAATCTCATCGATATGAGAAAAAGACAGT
>NZ_JAAMNK010000077.1:0-3243 GCF_011066025.1 Bacillus sp. EKM202B
CATATTATATGGTTAAGTCCTCGATCTATTAGTATTCGTCAGCTCCACATGTCACCATGCTTCCACCTCGAACCTATCAACCTGATCATCTTTCAGGGATCTTACTAGCTTACGCTATGGGAAATCTCATCTTGAGGGGGGCTTCATGCTTAGATGCTTTCAGCACTTATCCCTTCCGCACATAGCTACCCAGCTATGCCCTTGGCAGAACAACTGGTACACCAGCGGTGCGTCCATCCCGGTCCTCTCGTACTAAGGACAGCTCCTCTCAAATTTCCTACGCCCACGACGGATAGGGACCGAACTGTCTCACGACGTTCTGAACCCAGCTCGCGTACCGCTTTAATGGGCGAACAGCCCAACCCTTGGGACCGACTACAGCCCCAGGATGCGATGAGCCGACATCGAGGTGCCAAACCTCCCCGTCGATGTGGACTCTTGGGGGAGATAAGCCTGTTATCCCCGGGGTAGCTTTTATCCGTTGAGCGATGGCCCTTCCATGCGGAACCACCGGATCACTAAGCCCGACTTTCGTCCCTGCTCGACTTGTAGGTCTCGCAGTCAAGCTCCCTTATGCCTTTGCACTCTACGAATGATTTCCAACCATTCTGAGGGAACCTTTGGGCGCCTCCGTTACACTTTAGGAGGCGACCGCCCCAGTCAAACTGCCCACCTGACACTGTCTCCCGGGTCGATAAGACCCGTAGGTTAGAATTTCAATACAGTCAGGGCGGTATCCCACCAGCGCCTCCACCGAAGCTAGCGCTCCGGTTTCAATGGCTCCCGCCTATCCTGTACAAACTGTACCAAAATTCAATATCAGGCTACAGTAAAGCTCCACGGGGTCTTTCCGTCCTGTCGCGGGTAACCTGCATCTTCACAGGTACTATAATTTCACCGAGTCTCTGGTTGAGACAGTGCCCAAATCGTTACACCTTTCGTGCGGGTCGGAACTTACCCGACAAGGAATTTCGCTACCTTAGGACCGTTATAGTTACGGCCGCCGTTTACTGGGGCTTCAGTTCAGAGCTTCGCTTACGCTAACCCCTCTCCTTAACCTTCCAGCACCGGGCAGGTGTCAGCCCCTATACTTCGCCTTACGGCTTCGCAGAGACCTGTGTTTTTGCTAAACAGTCGCTTGGGCCTATTCACTGCGGCTTTCCGTTAAGAAAGCACCCCTTCTCCCGAAGTTACGGGGTCATTTTGCCGAGTTCCTTAACCAGAGTTCTCTCGCACACCTTAGGATTCTCTCCTCGCCTACCTGTGTCGGTTTGCGGTACAGGCACCTTTTATCTCGCTAGAAGCTTTTCTTGGCAGCGGGGAATCAAAGACTTCGCTCCATAAGGAGCTTCCCCATCACAGCTCAGCCTTCACGATAAGCGGATTTGCCTACTTATCAGCCTAACTGCTTGGACGTGCACAACCAATCGCACGCTTCTTCTATCCTTCTGCGTCCCTCCATTGCTCAAACGATAAAGAGGTGGTACAGGAATATCAACCTGTTGTCCATCGCCTACGCCTGTCGGCCTCGGCTTAGGTCCTGACTAACCCTGAGCGGACGAGCCTTCCTCAGGAAACCTTAGGCATTCGGTGGACGGGATTCTCACCCGTCTTTCGCTACTCATACCGGCATTCTCACTTCTAAGCGCTCCACCAGTCCTTCCGGTCTGACTTCACTGCACTTAGAACGCTCCCCTACCACTGATACCATTGGTATCAATTCGCAGCTTCGGTGGTGTATTTAGCCCCGGTACATTTTCGGCGCAGAGTCACTCGACTAGTGAGCTATTACGCACTCTTTAAATGGTGGCTGCTTCTAAGCCAACATCCTAGTTGTCTAAGCAACTCCACATCCTTTTCCACTTAATACACACTTTGGGACCTTAGCTGGCGATCTGGGCTGTTTCCCTCTTGACTACGGATCTTATCACTCGCAGTCTGACTCCTAAGGATAAGTCATTGGCATTCGGAGTTTGACTGAATTCGGTAATCCGATGAGGACCCCTAGTTCAATCAGTGCTCTACCTCCAAGACTCTTACACTTAAGGCTAGCCCTAAAGCTATTTCGGGGAGAACCAGCTATCTCCAGGTTCGATTGGAATTTCTCCGCTACCCACACCTCATCCCCGCACTTTTCAACGTGCGTGGGTTCGGGCCTCCATTCAGTGTTACCTGAACTTCACCCTGGACATGGGTAGATCACCTGGTTTCGGGTCTACGACCACGTACTAAACGCCCTATTCAGACTCGCTTTCGCTGCGGCTCCGTCTCTTCAACTTAACCTTGCACGGGATCGTAACTCGCCGGTTCATTCTACAAAAGGCACGCCATCACCCATTAACGGGCTCTGACTATTTGTAGGCACACGGTTTCAGGATCTCTTTCACTCCCCTTCCGGGGTGCTTTTCACCTTTCCCTCACGGTACTGGTTCACTATCGATCACTAGGGAGTATTTAGCCTTGGGAGATGGTCCTCCCAGATTCCGACGGAATTTCACGTGTTCCGCCGTACTCAGGATACATTCAAGAGAGAACGAAGTTTCGACTACGGGGTTGTTACCCTCTACGACGGACCTTTCCAGGTCGCTTCGTCTACCTCGTTCCTTTGTAACTCCGTATAGAATGTCCTACAACCCCAAGAGGCAAGCCTCTTGGTTTGGGCTAGATTCCGTTTCGCTCGCCGCTACTCAGGAAATCGCATTTGCTTTCTCTTCCTCCAGGTACTTAGATGTTTCAGTTCCCTGGGTCTGTCTTCCATACCCTATGTATTCAGGTAAGGATACCATACCATTACGTATAGTGGGTTTCCCCATTCGGAAATCTTCGGATCAAAGCTTACTTACAGCTCCCCGAAGCATATCGGCGTTAGTCCCGTCCTTCATCGACTCCTAGTGTCAAGGCATCCACCGTGCGCCCTTTCTAACTTAACCAAACTAAAATTAAAAAATATGAGCTACACTGTTATCTAGTTTTCAAAGAACATACATTTATATATGAGAGATAGTTCTCTCAAAACTGAACAAAACGAAACACGGAAACTTATATTGATGAACAGCGTTCATCAATTCTCCATAGAAAGGAGGTGATCCAGCCGCACCTTCCGATACGGCTACCTTGTTACGACTTCACCCCAATCATCTGTCCCACCTTAGGCGGCTGGCTCCATAAAGGTTACCCCACCGACTTCGGGTGTTACAAACTCTCGTGGTGTGACGGGCGGTGTGTACAAGGCCCGGGAACGTA
>NZ_JAAMNK010000078.1:0-2467 GCF_011066025.1 Bacillus sp. EKM202B
GTTGGGACCTTGTCCCTGTGAGAGTAGGACGTCGCCAAGCAAGCTTAAGACGAGTCAGGATGACTCGTCTTTTTTGTGTTTTATAACTTCTTTTCAATGCTAAATACTACCTGGATTTTAAAGAACTCCCTATTCTTTTAAGATTTTTGGTTACATATCTATATAAGTTTTATTCTGTTTCTTTCGTGATTTTTAATATGTAATTTAAGATTTTCTATTTTATTTCTTATAGATAAGATTCACCGGTATGTTAAAATAGTACAGTTGTTTTTGAGGTGCGTTAACATAAGAGATTTAATTTGGAAAAAGGAGATAATATGAAAAAGGTAGGTATGATTACTATAGTAGTTTTAGTGCTTCTAACAATCGCGTATATGTTAGTTGGGAATTATTTTTATAACTACGCATTGAATGCGAAACAAGAAAAAGAATTTTTGCAAGATAACCCTCATTTGGCGGAAACAGTGAATGCATCGGGAGATGTATTGGCTACGAATGAAAAAAAGAATGCGGATTTTGTATCGAAATATAAACCGAACACATTAACTATACGTTCTTTCGATAAGCTGAATTTAAAAGGTTATGAATATATGAATGAATCATCTAGTCATAAATGGGCAATTGTAGTTCATGGATATAATGGCAGAGCATCAGAAATGACGAAATATATTCGGAACTTTTATGAACGAGGCTATAATGTCATAGCGCCAGACCTTCGTGGACATGGAAATAGTGAAGGGGATTATGTTGGTATGGGCTGGCATGATCGTAAAGATGTCCTACTGTGGATTCAACAAATTTTAAAGAAAGATCCTAATGCTGAAATAGCTCTATATGGTATTTCTATGGGGGGAGCAACTGTAATGATGACTTCAGGCGAAGATTTACCTTCAAACGTTAAAGTTATTATTGAAGATTGCGGATACTCAACTGTTAGTGATGAATTTACGTATCAACTAAAAGATTTATTCCACTTACCGAAGTTTCCTGTTATGAATGCGGCCAATACAGTTACTAAATTGAGGGCGGGATATGATTTAGAAGAGGCTTCAGCTGTGAAACAAGTTGAGAAAAGTAAAACACCTATGCTATTTATCCATGGGAATGCTGATACATTTGTTCCTTTTGAAATGTTAGATCAGGTGTATAATGCTGCAAAAGTAGAAAAAGAGAAGTTAATTGTTCCAGGTGCGGGGCATGGGGAAGCGGAGAAAGTAGATTCAAATAAATATTGGAATACTGTATGGAAATTCGTAGAGAAGTATATTCCGGCATAATTAAAGTTGTTTCATTTTTATAGACGATAATCGGAGGGGAATAGTCTGCCCTTTTGATTATCGTTTTTTTCTAATTAGGTATTCTGCTATAAGTATATTTTTGTATGTACTATAGAAGGAAATAGAGCAAAAACTTTTGAATTCCTTAATCTCAGTGCTACAATGATTGAAAACTAAGTTTTAAAGAGGTGTTAATATGAAAATTGAAGTATGGTCAGATTTTGTATGTCCATTTTGCTATATTGGGAAGCGTAGATTAGAGATGGCTTTAGAGCAATTTCCGCATAAGGAGGATGTTGAAGTTGAGTTTAAAAGTTTTGAGCTAGATCCGAATACTCCCGTTTACTCTGGAACGAGTATTAATGAAGTGCTTGCATCAAAGTATGGGATTAGTATTGAAGAAGCTAAGCGTAATAATGTACAACTAGGAAATCATGCAGCTAGTATGGGTTTAAGTTTTAATTTTGATGAGATGAAGCCAACGAACACTTTTGATGCGCATCGTCTAGCGAAGTTTGCGAAGGATCAAGGGAAGGAAAAGGAGATTACAGAAAATCTTCTTTTTGCATATTTTACTGAATCAAAGAACTTGAGTGATGTGGATACGCTAGCTACTATCGCTGAAGCTTCAGGTTTAGATAAACAAGAAGCTTTACATGTTATTAATGATAAAAATGCGTATGCCAATGATGTTAGAATTGATGAGGCGGTTGCTCAGCAATATCAAATTTCGGGAGTACCTTATTTTATTATTAATCAGAAGTATGCTATTTCAGGTGCGCAACCACTTGAAACTTTTGTTGGTGCACTTCAGCAAGTTTGGGAAGAAGAGAATCCTGCACCGAAGTTACAGGAACTTTCAGCAGATGGTGGAAGCGATCTTTCTTGTACTGATGGAAGTTGTTCAGTGCCGTCAAAAGAACAATAGTCTTTATTATTGGATAGCAACCCATAGAGAGTTTTATGGGTTGCTTGTATATAACTATAGAAGAAATATATAAATGAAATTTATAAAATATAATTTTTTTAAAAAACGTATTGACGATTGTATAAATGGAGTGTAGTATAGAACAAGTCGCCGATGACAACAACGTCGAAAGCGACAAACGAAATAAAAAACTTAGTTGACATTGAAACATGAAGATGTTAACATAAGGGAGTCGCAAATGAGCGACCAAGTAGTTCTTTGA
>NZ_JAAMNK010000079.1:0-2440 GCF_011066025.1 Bacillus sp. EKM202B
TCAAAGAACTACTTGGTCGCTCATTTGCGACTCCCTTATGTTAACATCTTCATGTTTCAATGTCAACTAAGTTTTTTTATTTCGTTTGTCGTTTTCTGCATTATTGCATCGGCGACTTGTTTTATATTACACCTCAATATAATAATAGTCAATATTAATCTTTCGTTTTTTTTTAAAGATGAAAGATACTCTCATACCCCTTCTTTATTTCTCATACATATTAATAAGATAACTGAAAGGAGTGTAGAGATTGTTCGATTCTTCTTTATTACGCATCATAAGCACCCATTCAAGAATTCCAAACTATCATAGAAATTTCCCCATCATTCTATTCTGGAGTCAAAAAAGCGGTTGCACCTCTCTTGCTAATTGGTTCTTTTACCAGATTGATTTATTACAAACAGCTCTAAGCTATAGTCCTTTCATTCATAATTATGAATATCATATATACAAAAATACACCTGCCTATAGTGTACGACTAGGTATAGCGTTACGAGAAAAACAAAAAGAAACTTTTAAACTTGTTCGCAACCCTTATAGGAGGGCAGTCAGTTCTTTCGTATCCTTAATTGCACCTCCTTATGTGGAAAATCCCGAATGGAAACCCATCCGAAAGTTTTTATATCAAGATGAAAACTCTCCTAAAGGGATCTCATTTAAACAATTTCTATACTACTTATTTATTAAAGGTGCTCAAGCAGATGACATTAACCCACATTTCACACAACAATATATAACTGGTGAAGAAGAATATGTGACCAATTATATATACTTAGAAAACTTCAATCAGGAAATGAAAGAATTAGAAAAGCGTTTCGAATTAAAAGTTGCACCAATAAATGAGTTCTCAACATCTTGGCATCATCAAACTCCCACCATGATTTATAAAGGGGATTTTAGTGAAGCCGATATTACGAATCCTTTATTCCCTCGCCATCCTACTTTCGAAAGTTTTTACGATACTGAGTGTATGCAGCTCGTTCAAACAATATTTCAAAATGATTTCGATACATATAGATATAGCAAAGAATATCCATACTAATTTCAGTCTATTTTCTTTGCTAAATATAAAAAGATACCTCATATATATAAGGTATCTTTTTAACATTTTTAATTATATAAAACATACTGTTTAACAGTCCCGACTCTACACCTTATTACCTTTTAATAGATTACGTATTTTTTGCTTATCCGCCCATCCTACTCCAATTAAAACTAGACTTGCCCCCATTATTACCCTCCATGTCAGAGATTCATTTAATAGGATAATTGAAGTAACAATGCTTATTAACGGTAATGCATTTAAATATAATCCACTTACTGATGCAGAAACTCTCTCTAGCGCTTTATTCCAGAACCAATATGCTAAAATTGTTGCTCCAATAACAAGGTACATTACACTAAATCCCGTTTTCCAAGTTTCAATCTTTGGGAAACCGTAATAAAGAATTTCTACCAAGGCAAACGGCAATAGAATAACAGCTCCGATAATTAAAGTTAATGTGGTAAATACCTCATTTGATAAATACTGTTCTTGTTTTGGTCGTTTTAACAAAACTGTGTAGAAAGCAAATAGAAAAGTGCTCAATAATATAAGTACATCTCCTATTAAAGATACTTCTTGATCAACACCTTTAGATGGAATCGTAATAAAGAGTACTCCTATAGCCCCCAATATAATTCCTATCCAATAATTCAACCGAATTTTCTCTTTCAAAAAGAATGCTGAAAATAGAATTGTAACTAATGGTAATGCAGCATCTATGATACTAACATGTAATCCACTTGTTAAAGAAATGCCGTAGGATGTAAACATAAAATATCCAGCTACACCGGTAAAAGCTAACAAACTCATTCTTTTCCATGGAACTTTTTTATGTACAACTGATTTTTGTAGTTGTTTAAATGAGAATAGCATACAAATTCCACCCGCAAAGAAAAGACGAATAAACAACAAAGTAAACGGTTGAATAGATTCTAACGCCCATTTCGTTGGCGCAATGGCTGTCCCCCATAATATAACAGCCACTAATAACATGCATATTTCTTTCATAATCCCCCACACCCATCAAAAATATATGTTAACTACCTTAATTATAGATTCAGCCTTATGTAAAACCCTAAAAAAACAAAGAGGTTATGTAAGAGTAAAAATTTTTTTGTTCATTTTACAACTAAATTCATGCAAAAGGTAATTCTTACCTTTAATTTACATTTAAATATATTACTTTATAACCTTCTTATCACTTTATATCGTTTCTATTTTATCTTTTTTCTTCTTTAGGACTATTAAAATTATAGATTATAACAGCTGATAAATAAAAATAAACATAAAAAAACCTAAGTCGAATCGACTTAGGTTTTTGCTTGGCGACGTCCTACTCTCACAGGGACAAGGTCCCAACTACCATCGGCGCTAGAGAGCTTAACTTCCGTGTTC
>NZ_JAAMNK010000008.1:0-231957 GCF_011066025.1 Bacillus sp. EKM202B
CCCCTCCAAGTAATAGTGTAACATCCATGTGTATACATGGTCTTTTTCACACTGTCTACCTAAAGGGGATAATATCACTTATAAAATGATATATTAGGCTTTTTAACACAATATTATTATTAAAAAATCCGACCAACTTCAATAAAACGCCATATTCATTAATGGATTTTCATATTTAACAAACCACATATAACCATTCAAATAGGGTGCTTTTAATTAGCTCTATAGAAATTACATAATAAGCATAGATTTGTAAGCTCTCATTCAATGAATCTTAATATATATGGACTAGCTCCTTACCAATATTCTTCACCAAAGTCATTGAATAACTACACATAAACTCCTTATATCTCTAGATAAACTACCGATTAGCTCCATATAGACTCTAGATAACCTATATAGAATATAAGTTATCAAGGAGGTAAGAAAAAAATGAACTTTATGAAAAGAGCAATTCTCAGTATGAAAAAAAGAGTAGGAACATCATTAATTTTGATGGCAGTCTTCCTAATCGTTACAAATTTAGTGTTGGCAGGATTTACAATCCAAAATGCATCAAAAAAAGCTGCGGATGCAGCAAGAAAAAAACTAGGTGCAGATGTTACTTTAAGTCTTGATTTTGACAAATTAGGTCAACAGGCTCAGGAAACTGGAGAGATGCCTAATCCACCGAAGCTCAACACGAAAGAAGCAGATCAGTTAGCGAAGTCAAAGTATGTAAAAGACTATAATTACATAAGCAATACATTCGGAATCTCGGATGGACTTAAACTAGTAGGAGCTTCAGAAGGAGAAGAAGAAGGAAAGGGTAAAGCGGGAATGGCGGCTGTACGAGGCGGTTCAAGCTCCGGTACAGAAATAGATATGAATGCTTCCTTTATGATTGAGGGAGTTCGCAAGACTGCATTACAAGAAAGCTTTAAGAACGGAAAAAGTAAAATCATTGATGGGAAACCAATTACAGAACAGATGAAAGATCAGAATGTAGCTTTAATGGAAAAACGATTAGCGGAATTAAACAATTTGAAAGTAGGAGACAAAGTTAAAGTGCAATCAGGGGATAAGAAGGAAACCCTCGAGGTTGAAATTATCGGTATTTACGAAACGAATGAGCAAGCAATGGGTCAACAGGCCCCTCCTATAATGGATCCAGCTAATAAACTATATATGCCGCATTCAACTATGAAAAAATTTGAAGTAGATCAAGGTATAAGTAGCATTCAAGTCGTGTATTTCTTGAAAGACCCACAAAACATTGAAGCATTTAAAAAAGAAGCAAAAAAATCTAAGATTAATTTTAATTATTATAAATTAGATGCACATGATTCATTGTACAAACAAATGATTGGGCCTATCGAAAATATCTCATCTACTTCTCAAATGATTATTTATATTGTATCAATTGCAGGTGCGATTATATTAGGATTAATCATTATGTTATCGATTAAAGGACGTCGTAAAGAAATGGGGATTCTATTGTCCATTGGAGAAAAAAAGTGGAAGCTGATGGCGCAGTTCGTAGTAGAAGTAGTATGTATCGCTATTTTAGCTTTTGGATTATCCATAACAACAGGAGCTAAAGTTTCTCAATATATAGGGGATAATTTACTTTCAAGTGAAGTTGCTACAGCAAGCGAAGAAACAAACAACCCGCAAAATGGGACTGTAATGATGTCTGGACCTGGTGGAACTGTACAAAATCAAAAAGAGGATCCGATTGATAAAATTGATGTAAGTGTAACAGGAGAAGATGTAGGCAAAATGGGAGGGATAGGACTAGCTATTGCTATATTAGCAACGCTTCTTCCAGCATTATCAATTCTACGTTTAAATCCAAAACAAATTCTTTTAAAAGATGAATAAGGAGGATCGATATGGAAACGATTTTACAATTTAAAAATTTGGATTATTATTATGAAAGTAATGGGAAAAATGTAGCGATACTAGATAATGTTAATTTTTCTTTTCAAAAAGGGCATTTCTACACAATTTTAGGACCATCTGGATCTGGTAAAACCACAACTCTGAGCTTAGGTTGCGGACTGGATGTCCCTAAAAATGGTTATGTCCTGTATAATGGAAAAGATATTCGAAAAATTGGTTTGGATCGATACCGCAATCAACATGTATCTGTAATTTTCCAATCTTATAATTTGATTACCTATATGACTGCTCTTCAAAATGTCCTAACAGCAATGGAAATTACAGGTGTTAAAGTGCAAAATAAAACTGCAAGGGCATTAGAATTATTAGAAAAGGTAGGACTCACAGAAGTAGAAGCGAAACGTAACGTTCTGCAACTAAGTGGCGGGCAACAACAGCGTGTAGCAATTGCTCGAGCATTATCTTGTAATGTTGATTTACTGATTGCGGATGAGCCAACAGGAAACCTCGACGAAGAAACGGCAATGGATATAATAGAACTGTTTCAAGAACTTGCACATAAAGAAAATAAATGTATTATTGTTGTGACGCACTCACAGGAAGTTGCTAAAAAATCTGATCGTGCAGTTTATTTAAGTAAGAAGAAGTTAGTAGTAAATGAAATTTAAAATAAACACTCTAGGTTTTTAATTCACATAATATTAAAAAATATTTCTTCAAATATTAATAATTGATATACAATAAAACCAAGCCATAATCAAAATGGTCTCCCTGTATTGAATGTTAAGATAGTTTGTTGTTCCTTTTTTAACAATATTAAAAAAAGAACTTGTAGAATATTCTACAGGTTCTTTTTGTTATGACCGGTTAACTATATCAATGAGGAATTATATATGAAAAACAGGACATTACCTAGATATATGATCTAAATACCGTCCTGTTTAATTGTTTATCTGTATAGTTATTGAAGAATTAAACCTACAATCATAATGAAACTAAATACTATCATCCAACCAAACGCACAATAGCCGAAAATTCTAATCCATTTAGGTAATTGATTCATGTTAACTTTATTTGTGGGAATTCCTTGCATAGAAAACATCATTTTTTGATCTCTATCCCTATTATTTTGTTGTTCATACATAATATCATCACCCTTCAAGAACAATTGTGTTTATAGTATATCAGTCTGGAGATAATTAAGCACAGAATATTCGACAACTATAGTGAATAAACGTGTATTCCAGTGCTGCATACTAAATTTCAAAAAACTAAAATTGGATTACTCAAAAGCTATATATAAAGTATTTGCTCATTTAAAACATAATCACCCTTTTAACAAGAGATACTTATTATTTGGTATTGAATAATTTAAATACATTCAATGATACTTCTTAGCGTTTATATACGTAAATGTCTTTCAAACGATATGTACCGTAAAGTAGGAGCAGCTTACATTCATGACTATTATTATTTATTCGTTACTTTTAAAACATCTAACACTATTTTCGTTGCATCTGCAATAAGCTTATCATCGTACTTCGCATCCTCTTTCGCATGATTAGAAAGTATCGCAAGAATAATTGGCTTCTTATTTGGTGGCCAAATGATTGCGATATCATTCCTTGTTCCATAAGATCCAGAGCCAGTCTTATCGGCTACTTCCCATTCTCCTGGAACTCCAGCACGAATTAAGTTGTCCCCCGTAGTATTTCTTTTCATCAAATCTATTAAAAAGTTTCGTTTCTCAATTGAAAGTATATCGCCTAGCGCGTAGTCTTGAAGACTAGTAGCTAATGCCTTTGGGGTACTAGTGTCACGAGTGTCTCCTGGCTGCACTTCGTTTAATTCTGGTTCAAAACGTTCAGGATTTGTGACAGTATCTCCTATTTCTCTCAATGATTTTTTGAATTCACTTGGCCCACCTAATTGCTTAAGAATAAGATTTTGTGCAGTATTATCGCTATATCGAATGGAAGCATCCGCAAGTTCTTTCAAAGTCATACCTGTATCTACATATTTTTCAGTAATTGGATTGTAATTCACAAGATCTTTGCTAGTATACTTAATTCTTTGTTCTAAATCTTCTATTGATTTCTTTTGTAACAGTGCTCCAACAGCAAGTGCTTTGTGGGTAGATGCGTATGCAAAACGTTCATCTGAACGATAAGTAACAGTTTGATTCGTACTTGTGTCCAATGCATAAATACCAAGTTTAGCATCATATTCTTTTTCAAGTTTAACAAAAGAGTGATTACTTGTATTTTCTTGTTTTGTTTGTTTCGGAGGTTCGGATTGAATATTACTATTGGAACAGCCTATAAGCGTTACGCATGAAAGTAATACTACAGGTAGCATCTTTTTATAATGCGAAATGTGAAAAAACTTCTTTGGAACGATCATACATTTTCAACCTCTTTCAAGAATTTATGGATTTTGTATTGGTATTTTACATACCAATACAATTAACAAATGTACAGGATAGGACTCATCTTGTATTTCTTGCATTACAAAAGGAGAGAACTACCAAGAACACCTTTTTATACGTAATAGACAATCTAAGTAACACATTTGTTCCATTTATGAGTACGGTTTTTAATATATCCATTAATTTTATTTATAAAAATCACAAAAACAACAAGCTCCATCACAATATCATCGGAAATATTATCTAAAGACGATGATTTTTCAAATGGCTTTTATCCTAGACGAATTAATGTCATGTTGTGGCTACGCAGATACATTGCTGACCATCTGCACGTTTGGAAGCCTGAAGACCACTTTATCTTTAGTAAACAATAAGATTTACAAAGTGAGAAACAATGAGAGGATTCCTTTTTTTCAACTAAAGGAGAGCTTTAGTTTATGGGACCTTCCTTAGTCTTTCTTTTTAGGGAATACCACATCACCATCAAGCTAAGGAAAGCTGTCTTTAAACCAGAAACTTATTCTATCCAAGGAAATATATTGCATTATATAATAAATACTATACCATTCTTACAAATAACGGGAGAGACTCTATGAGAAACGTAATAATTTATTTCGGAATCTTTTTTATGATTGTATTAAGCGGTTGTATCCGATTTGGAAAAGACACCACAAATACGATTTATCTCATTCCTGAAGCGTACGAAGGAGATTTAGTGGTACTATACAATGTACCTGGAGCGGAATTGTTGCCAGAAGAAGATGGTTTTCGTGTAGTTACATTCACCGCAGACGGAACCGCAGTAACATCTACAGCCGATATGAAATATGGTACGGTCAACGATACCTATTACACGGTAAACAAGGAAGGGAAGCGCACAAAACTTGACGAGAACTGCATACGCGCTGGTTCAAATGGAAGCACTACTGAAAACGTTGGTGAAGAAAATGAGCACACTTTCCCATATGCAAAATTTGAAGTTACACAAAGTTCATGCTCACAAAGCTTTTCATCAAATGGAAGAGAAGTACCAGAAAATCAAGAACATCCTGTAGAAAATAAGCTGCGGGACTTACTGGCACGTGTAAAAGAGCAGTATATGAAAGTGAAAAGCTAGATTTTTAAATTTTAAAAAGGGTGAATTGATGAATGATGTTAGGGATAGGATTGATTGTGTTAGGCATTTTAATTGTTAGCATTGTATCTTACCGAGAAATAAAAAAAGCAGGGGGCGTAACCTGGATCGAAATTGTATTCTATCCCTTTGGATTATTAATAGGTGCGCTACTAGACCACTTTGATCTACCAGAGTTTTTAATCCTGTTAGGTTTACTATGTATTGTATTTGGTAGCTGTATGGTCATGGGCGTCAATATTTTATAAAATTGAGAGTTAAGCATCTGAATCAGATGCTTTTTTATTTTATTCTGTAATTCTTATTTTTAATGTCTTGTATGGTGAAGACTAAGGCACATAGGGATAGCAATGCAAGTATAAAGCTTAACCAGTTAAATGTACTGTCCATAATAAGTATTGAGATGAAGATGCCATAAAAATAAATTAACATCGCAATAAAAAGATATGCATCACGTTTTAAAGACTTTAAAGTTCCTATTCGTTTCACCTCTACTTTCTGATGTTATGTTACAAAAAAGAACCCGCACATCTGCAGATTTTCCAGATTATGATTTTTAAATATGTAACTCAGTTCTAACGATATAATATGTTGAGTTACTAAAAAAATCAAATATAAAATTGTAAAAAACTTTTATAAATCTTAATGCGTTAGAAATATAGGGCGAATCTTTACGAACTGTTTCCTATGAATACGATTCTATTAATCAATTAAAGAAAGAAACATTAGCAGATGGAACGATCAATGCGTATGGATATGATGGATTCGGAAACCGTACGTGTGATATCGTTGTAATTCTTCTGCAAATGGTAGTAGTTCATATTGAATCGAGGGATTCATAAGAAAACGTCATCCTTTCTAATTTATCTTGCTTAGAAAGGATGAAGCTTTTGAGGGTATTAAAACCTCTTGAGTTGATGGAAATGTATGGTGACCCCCGTTTATGAAAAATAAAATTCTTTAAAAATGGAGAGCCGCGACCATAAACCTGCATTATTAATGTAGAATTGTGATGTCGGCTCTTTATTCACTAAAATGGCAAGTTAGTGAATAAATTGTTCATATGTATTTAAAGCTTATTTTCGGGAGGAGCTTAAACAATGAGAGCACCATATCAAGTATTGATTTTTCCTTATATAAAAACTGATGATTCCATTCGATATGCCATTTTTAACCGAAGTGATTATGGTTATTGGCAAGGAATAGCTGGTGGTGGAGAAGATGGTGAGACTCCTATTGAATCAGCAAAACGGGAAGCGTTTGAAGAGGCTGGTATTATAAGAGAATGCCCATATATAACATTAGATTCTGTGTCGTCATTACCAGTAGAGGATGTAGTTGGAGGATTCCTTTGGGGAGAAGAAGTTTATGTAATAAAAGAATTTTCTTTTGGAGTTAAAGTTCCTACAAAAAATATTTCATTATCTAAGGAACACTTCAATTATAAATGGTTATGCTTTGAGGAAGCAGTAACCCTTTTGAAATGGGATAGCAACAAAACAGCATTGTGGGAATTAAACAAAAGGCTATTAAAACAATTAAAGTGCTAGCTAACAAAGACGTTAGTGGAACAAGAATTGAGCAATTTAAAAAAGCTTTGCCACACTTCAAATGCAGCAAGGCTTTTATTTTTCTTAGTGTGGTTTTTTTCTGATTTGCGGTCTGTACCTCAACATCAATGGTAATAACTATAGGTTTTCTAAAACCAACTAGTGATCAAATCCATTTAAGGATTTTATATATATAATTGTTATGCTAACTCCAAAATCAAATTATAAAATGAACTATCCTAAACTTGAATCAATTTCATAATCTATTTCCACTATAATGATTTCATCATAAGTTTATACTTACTACAAAAACAAATAAACTCGTCCTACTAAGAGGGGAGTTTATTTGTTTTTTGTTTAGATAATGGAATGTTCATACAAAATTGCACACTATGTTCCATATTTTTTATAGAATACTTTATATCTAGCGTTTCAAGAATTTGTTTCACAATATACAGTCCTAAACCGCTTCCTCCAGTATTTCGATTCCTTGATTTTTCAATTCGATAAAACGGTTTGAAAATTTGTTGTATATCTTCTTCTTTAATATTGACACCTGTATTCATAATTTGCATTTTAATTTGACCTTGTTTAGAATCCTTACTTAACTGTATATAAACTTTTTCATTATGTGGTGAATACATAACCGCATTATGGATAATATTTTTACATGCTTTTTCTAAAAGAACATAATCTGTATAAACGGAAAGATCAGAATCAATTTCTTTTATTATTTGGATGTTTTTTTGTGAAGCGAAAAATTCGAGATCTTTTGTAATTGTATTTATTAACTTTGAAAGATTAACTTTTTCTACTTTTAGTTTAAAGGTATGTTGTTCTAATTTCGATACGCTTAAAATTTCACGAACTAATTGTTCCATACTTTCAATAATTTGATGATTCTTCTTTAAATATTGATCGCGATTTTGATAAGGGCCAATATTGTATATCATTCCTTCTAAGTATCCTTTCATTACAGTAAGAGGGGACTTTAATTCATGTGCTACAATCGCAAAAAACTCTCTGCGTTTTGTTTCTATTTCTCTTTCTTTTTCAATATCATTTTTTAATTGTTCATTTGCTTTTTTTAAATCAAACATAGCTTGTTGCAAGTTAATAGACATGTCATTCAAACTATTAGATAATTCTCCTAACTCATCTGTAGAGCGAACCTCAATTTTTTCGGAGAAATCTAAATTTACCATCTTTTGTGCACCTTCATTAATATAAATAAGTGGCTTTGTAATAAACCTAGAATAAAAATAAGCACTCCCTATACCAATAACGAGCACAATGATACTAATATAGGGGAGAAAGCGTACTAAAACCTGTGAAGCTTCATCAATTGGTTGAAATGTAGCAAACACTACAAGCGTTAAACTACCATCTTGAAATTGAATTGGTTTCGTAACGTTATATGAATTGCTAAGGGTACTTGCATTCTCGAATCGTGTTGCTTTAGTAACTACTGTTTTTTGCGTACCACTTTGAATAAAAGAAAATGAAGGAGAGTAAATAATTATTCCTTCTTTATTTTGAAGATAAAGCATCGCATTATTTTTTTTTGCGTATTCATCAAAAAGTGGTATCGCATCTTGAAACGTAAGATTTTTAGATTTATCAATGATTTCGTTTATCCCTGTTTGAAGTTGATCTGTTTTATATTGCTCATAAAACGTCGGAAGAAAGAAGTA
Source organism: Bacillus sp. EKM202B (assembly GCF_011066025.1). NCBI lineage: Bacteria > Bacillati > Bacillota > Bacilli > Caryophanales > Bacillaceae > Bacillus > Bacillus sp. EKM202B. Next base: position 8,692 of record NZ_JAAMNK010000008.1, read on the forward strand.
TAAAGTTAAATAAATCAATATTGCAAAGGATAATAAAATGAGAGATGTAGTCATAAAGAGTTTATAAGTAATTTGCTTCATTTTCATGAGTTTCACAATACTATTCATCAATTTTATATCCAATACCCTTTATTGTTTTAATATAAGGGATAGCTAATTTTTTGCGTAGGTTTTTAATATGTGTATCGATTATTCGTGTTTCTCCAAAATAATCGTAACCCCAAACTTTTTCTACGATATTTTCTCTTGTAAGTACTTTTCTCTCATTTTGAAATAGTAGTTGTAGAATTTCAAACTCTTTTGTCGTTAATATAATTTCAACGTCATTTACATATACTCTATATGCATCCACATCAATACGCACTTCTTTAAATATTAAATGATTATTTACATTTTTATCATAACTTCTTCTAAGTACAGCTTCGACTCGTCTAATCAAAACATGAAATGAAAAGGGCTTTGTTATATAATCATCGATCCCAAGGTCGAATCCTTTCATTTGATCTTCCTCTTCTTCCAACGCAGTTAGCATAATAATTGGTACGTTTGACTGACTTCGAATCATTTTAGAAACTTCAAACCCATTAAGATTGGGCATCATGACATCTAGAAGAATTAAATCAAATGATTGCTTATTAAATTGTGTCATACCCTCTAGTCCATCTGAAGCGACTACCACTGTATAATGCTGTGTCATTAAAAATTGTTTAATTAATTCCTGAATTTCTTGATCGTCCTCTACCACGAGAATATGATAGTTTTTCATAATATCACCTCTGGTAGTCATTATAGCCGTACTATCTGGAGTTTATGTGGAGATACAATAGGAACTTCATAGGACGTTTAACGTATTAGCTTCATTTTCAAGAATGTGTATTCTCCAAAAAAATATTATTAGCCATATTCCGTTTTATGAAAAAATAATTGTATGCTTGAAAAAACTTATCGTATGAAAAGCTGAACGATTTATATTTCTAAAAAACTAATGTATAATATTGGGAACTACATGTGATTTCTTAAACTGTGTGAACATATACTTTCGCTACTTACTAGAAGGGGAAACGGAAATGAATTTCAATAAAAAAAAGCTAGTGAAATTATAGAGTGTACGTCACAAACTTTAGAGTTTTTTTGCTAATTTAGTAAACGCTTAAGGTGTGAACTAAGGATTATTTAAATCATGCGAGAAAGGTTGTGAAATTATTTGATGGGTTATAAAGCGATGCTGTTTGATTTAGATGATACATTACTTGATAGGGATAAAGCAGTAGAGGTATTATTTTTAATTGTTTTAGAAAAGTGTTATGAAAATGTAGATGGTGCGGCTAAAAGCAACATGTTACAGAAATTCAAAGAATACGATAAAAGAGAATATGGCATAAGTAATAAAACGACAGTTTTAGAATCATTGTTTGATGAATTCACACCAAGGTATAGATTGCCACGCAATTACATCCAAGATTTTTGGAATAATAATTTCCCTAGATGTTTTTCAATAGACCAAAATACTATTCATTTCTTAAATCAAATAAAGAAGCACTTTAAAGTTGGAATTATAACAAATGGATCAACTCAGAGGCAAAAAGCTAAAATATTTAACACGAATTTAAATAGGTATTTTGAAACAATCATTATTTCTGAAGAAGTGGGATTTAGTAAACCTGATAAACGTATATTCGAACTAGCATTAAATGAGCTAAATTTACAACCGGAAAATACTTTATTTGTTGGGGATGACTTAGAAAAGGATATTGCTGGTCCTCAAAATGCAAATATAAAAGGTGTGTGGTTTAACCCTCAGAAAATCAAGAATACTACCAAAATACAACCATATGCCGAGATTAACACTTTGGATAGTTTGTTAAGTTATGTTACTCCACAATATTTTTATAACAAGTAAAAGCAATTATATATATATTCAAAAATACAAAAAAGAAACTATCATTAATTTCATTGACCGTATTAGTAATAAAAAATAGAGGCGATTTTAATAGCTGCGGCTAATTTAATCTATGATTAATACGAAGTTTTGTAAAACAATTTTACTCATACTGTGTAAATTATAAATGGGTGGGACTATGGAAATAAAGAAAGTAGTAATCGATGGAATCAATATTGCGGTCATTAGAAACGATAAGGTATTAATATCGGATGTTCAGTCTGCATTAGATACTATGGCAACAGTTCAATATGATGTAGATGCGAAACATATTATTATCCATAAATCTTTAATAAGTGAAGATTTCTTTGATCTAAAAACACGGCTTGCGGGCGATATCCTTCAAAAGTTTATAAACTACAAGGTAAAGATTGCTATCGTTGGAGATTTTTCTATGTACACTAGTAAAAGCTTAAAAGACTTCATTTATGAATGTAATAAAGGTAATAATATTTTTTATTTAGCAACTGAACAACAAGCAATTGAAAAATTGGGTACATTGAAATAATCTAGTCAACCTGCATAATCATATTCCACTAAAATAACCCTCTTTTTCACGTCGTTATTACTATATATTATCTACACGATATATAAGAACTAATGTTTGTGATAAACTAAAAGGTGGATAAAGGGGGAGTTTACTTGAACAACTTTAATGATATCATTCAAAATTTAAATGACATAGTATATAAACCTAATAACTTAATAATCACTAATCTAAAAGAAGAAAGACAAAACTCAGAGTATGCTGGGGCGTTATTTCACTTAAATAACAAAACGATACGTTTTAGAGTATCAAAAATTACTCCTAACAAAATTGGTCAATTTGTTTCTTTTTGGGAGAAAAATGAAAACATGCAAAATCAAGCGTTTTCTTATGACGCTGCTCCTGACTTATTAGTTATCACATGTATTAATGATCATAAACTAGGACAATTTATTTTCCCGAAAGAGATTCTTCTTGAAGAAAAAATATTAAAAACTCAAAGTCAAAAAGGAAAGATGGCTATGAGAGTTTATCCTATATGGGATAACCCTGTTAGTAATCAAGCTAAAAAGAGCCAAATGTGGCAACTTCAATATTTTATTGATTTAAGTAATATTAATAGTGTATCCATAGACAAACTATTACATTTATATTCGTAGCATCCCAGAGTAAATAAGAGGCATTTTAATGATGCCTCTTATTTTAATTTCTTATATTAGGTTATCTTGTGAATTAGAATTTTTGTACCGGTACAGTTAATCGAAATGTACATTGTTACAGTACCTCATCACATATACAATCAGCATATATTATTTTAACTTATAACTTATTAAGGAGTGCTGAATATGACAGATTTACAAGACCAACTCTTTACAAGATTAAACCTTGAAAAACGTACTGAAATAAAGTTTGAAGAATTAAGTACAATACTCTTTGCATTTGCTCACACAATACCGTTTGAGAATTTAGATGTTATAGCAGGTAATATAAATGCAATTTCTATGAAAAACTTACAAGAGAAAATTTTAACTAGTTCCCGCGGTGGGCTTTGTTATGAATTAAATACTCTTTTTTATTATTTTTTAAAAGATAGTGGTTATGATGTACAACTCGCACTAGGTACTGTATATAAAAATGATATAAACGCTTGGGCACTTGAGGACGGACATATAACAATTATTTTAAATAAAGATAACGTACAGTATTTAATTGATGTAGGTATAGCTTCGTTAGTACCCCTCGTTCCTGTACCTTTTACTGGTGAGTCTGTTTCTTCAAAAAACGGTTCGTACCGGGTAAGACGAAAAGATACGAGTAAAGGCAATTATGTTCTAGAAAGAATAGATGTTGCTGGAGAATGGAAAGTTTGTCATGCTTTTTATACTCATATTATTGACGAGACAGTAGTAAACGATGTTCAAAGAAGAGTGTTAGAAGATGAAAAGTCCATTTTCAATAAAGGACCAATTGCAGTAAAGTTGACGAACGCTGGCCATATCACTTTAACGAATTCTAGTTTAACTAAAATGATGTATGGAGCAAAAACTAAGCGTGAAATTACAGAAGATCAATATAGAGAGCTTTTATATACTTTATTTGCTATTGAGTTGTGATTATACAAATAGCCTGTTCTTATTCGGAATCGGCTATTTGTATAATTTTTGGTTTAAAAGGTTTTCTTCTAATGTTTTTAATGTTTCTGCAGCCTCTTCATATGAATTAAAAACTGGTTCTTTTCCATCATCCTCTTGTAAAACCAGCTCTTCAAATAAAGATTTTTGTTCTTTTGAAACAGAATAATACTATTTAAAGTTTGATTTTCTAACTAGATATAATACACTAGAACAGTATAAAAAAGTATGTACAATGAATTTCGAATGTAAAGGAAGATTATTATGTCAGTTATCGATAAATTGAAACTTGATAAGTATACGAATATGGTTGTTATTAACGAACCAAGTGATTATGACATTTTCACAGGTAAAGAAACTGCATTTTCAAAAGAACACGATGCTATTTTTATTTTTGTTGAAACGCTTGATGAAATGGTGAAACAAACGAATTTTATTATTAGTAATGAAGCATTATTACTTGAAAAAGGTTATGTGTTTTTCGCATATCCGAAAAAAGGTAATGCTCGTTACAGTACGTTTATTCACCGTGATGAGATGTTTCCAGCATTAAGCGTTGGTGAAGATGGATATGTAGGAGAAAGCGAAATTAAATTTGCTCGAATGGTAAGTATGGATAACGTCTTTACTGTTGTAGGCTTAAAGCGTGAAAAGAAAAAAGCGACGAAAACGCCTGCTATGAGTCAATGTGTTGCCGATTATGCAGATCGAATTAAAGATGTTGAAGCTTTATTAGCTAATCATCCCAATGAACTTAAATTTTATCAAAGTTTAACTCCTGGATATCAAAAAGATTGGGCACGTAATTTATTTTCTGTGAAACAAGAAAAAACACGTGAAAAACGTTTTGAGAAAATGATTGAAATCCTTTCACAAGGCTATAAAACAATTGAATTATTCCGTAAGAAGAAAAAATAACGATTAGGAAAGTCACAATGATGAAACAATTAATTGCGATGAGTACATTGAAAAAAGGATTCCTTCTATTATACTTAAGAATGTTCTTATATTTATATAATTAGTAAAGAGAAAAGGTGTTTGAAATGAAATCGTATATTGTAGTTGGATCTGGAATTTTAGGAGCGTCTACTGCTTATCATCTGGCTAAGGCTGGTGCGAATGTTACTATCGTGGATCGCCAACAATTAGGGCAAGCAACTGATGCAGCAGCAGGTATAGTATGTCCATGGCTTTCACAACGTCGTAATAAAGCGTGGTATAAAATCGTTAAAAGCGGTGCACGTTACTATTCTTCGTTAATTCAACAATTAGAAGAAGACGGTGAAACGGATACAGGTTACAACCGTGTAGGTGCAATTAGTTTACATACTGACGAGAAAAAACTAGATCAAATGGAAGAGCGAGCTTATAAACGACGTGAAGATGCACCAGAGATTGGTGAAATTACGCGTTTATCAGCTGAAGAAACGAAAAAATTATTCCCGGCATTATCAGAAGAATATAGTTCTGTTCATATTAGTGGTGCTGCACGAGTAAATGGAAGATTATTACGCAACGCATTAATAAGCGCTGCGAAAAAACATGGTGCAACTTTCATAAAAGGAGATGCAGTATTAGTTCGTGAAGGGAATCATATTACTGGAGTTAAAGTAAATGACGAGACAATTTTAGCAGAAAAGGTTATTGTAACTGCTGGCGCATGGGCGAACGAAATATTAAACCCATTAGGAATTAATTTCTTAGTTACGTTCCAAAAAGGACAAATTGTTCACCTGCAAATGGAAAATACAGCAACAGAAAATATGCCAGTTGTTATGCCACCAAACGATCAATATATTTTAACATTTGATAATGGTCATGTCGTAATTGGTGCGACACATGAAAACGAGACTGGTTTTGATCATCGTGTAACAGCAGGTGGTTTACATGAAGTATTCCATAAAGCATTAACAGTTGCACCTGGTTTAGAAAATGCTACAATGCTTGAAACAAGAATTGGATTCAGACCATTCACGCCTGGATTCTTACCTGTTATTGGCCCACTACCTAACTTTGAAGGTATTCTCGTTGCGAATGGATTAGGAGCTTCAGGTTTAACGGCTGGTCCATATTTAGGATCTGAATTAGCTAAACTAGCGCTAGGACAACCAATTGAATTAGATTTAAATGATTATGACGTTGCTGGTGCAATTGAATAATAAAAAAGATTAGGAGCGAATCCTAATCTTTTTTATTTATAAATATTTTTTGTAATTATATCACTATCAATTCCAAAACGGGATATTTTGAATAAATCAAACCGTCAAAATAATTGTTGATGCGGAACCGACCGTTAATAAAGTTACTATTTTTCGTCCATTCTGTTCTTTTGAAGGTTTTAAAAGTTCTGTAATCAACACAATCCATATTATTATAGAAACTATAGAAATAATATTTATAGACATATGTAACACACTCCTTCTTGTTTTTACATGGACATTTCTTCTTTTGTAAAATAAAAGCAATAGGATAAGAAAATATGTACAGCGTTACAAATTAGTATTTTCCTGTCAGACCTCCTTTTTTAAATAGAAATACGACTGATAAAATGATAACAACAGCTTTCAAACTGCCCCAATATGGATAAACAGCATGATCTGTTAAACTAGCATATTGAAAAATATTCTCTAAACCGAAAATCCCAATTATGACCGCTAAAAGGAATGAAGCTGATCCAAACTTCTCATTACGATAGAGGATAAATAAATACACTGCGAAAATTAGTGGTAAGATGATTTGTAGTACGATTGTCATCGTTGGTCCCCCTAGATTGTATATACTTATATTATATACAAAATTGTAATAAAAAGGAATATCGTTTGTTTAATACTAATAGAACTACTCTTATCATATTCTTCTATAAAAAGAAGCAAAAGGGGTGTAAAGTTAATTGACAAAAATTCAAGTTAGTTTACGGCCAATTGTTCATAATATAAATTTACCGACTGTGATGAAAACCACTATACTTCCGGGTGATTCAACTGAAAGACTATTTGTCGCAACTCAATTAGGAGAGATTTTTTACATAGGAGACGGAGCGATAAAGACATTTTTAAATATTCGTAATCGGATTATTAAATTAGGCACATCTGAGGAAGGCGTTTCTAGTAGTGGCTATGATGAGCGAGGGTTACTAGGACTAGCGTTTCATCCACAATTTAATCATAACGGTTTATTTTACCTTCATTATTCAGTAGCTGGAACTCAAGGGGCTGGTGCGCTTTCAGAACAATTTAAACCGAATCCTTGTGACCCTAAATCTTTAAACTTAAAGTGGGTAAATAGAGATGCTCAATATGACCATATTGATGCAATTGAGGAATGGATTTTACAATCAAACGGTCAACCTGAAAAACGAAGAACATTACTTAATATAAGAAGGCCATTTTTCAATCATAACGGCGTTAATAGTTTAAATTTTTCACCGGAGACTGGAAAACTTGTTTTTACAAATGGAGATGGTGGATCAGGTTATGACCCATTTAATTTAAGCCAAGATGATTTAGAAATAGCAGGTAAAATCATTGAAATCGATGTAAGTAAAAATACAATCATACATAATCCTCCAGTAGTAACGCGCTTTAATGAACTTCCTTTATCTATACAAGAAACCCTTACAGTAATTGCGAAAGGTGTTCGAAATATAACCGGTATTACATTCCAAAGGTTTTATAATCAATATATCAAATACGCTGGAAATGTCGGACAGGATATCGTAGAGTCGATTTTCTCGTTTGTTCATTATAAATCAATTCCGGTTACAGAACTTGTTCAAACGTATTTAATGAGTTCTACTCCTAATCAAGAAGGACTTCTTAATTTTGGTTGGCGAGGATGGGAAGGAGATTTACCAACCTCTTTTATAAGACACTGTTCTGAGAATCCTACTTTGGATGAGAGGATAATGGCTTATTATGATGAAACAATCCAAACATCAGTGAAGCGTATTCAGCCTCTTATTAGTTATTTCCATAAAGACTCTAGACCGGATAAATTTGGAGGAACTTCACTTACAGGAGTTCAGCCATATATGGGGACTGCAATTCCAAATTTAACAGGTAGTGTCGTATTTACTGACCTCGCTAAGAAAGAAGATTCTCGTCCTCCAGTTAAAGGTGTTTTAGCATATACTAGAGCCGGTACAGACGGTAAACATAATGACTTTCATGTTATTGAAACCAATTATGATTTTGGTATGCAAGCAGCTTATTATATGAGTTTAGGAACAAATTTGGATCAAACTAAATTATATTTAGGTGTTTACGGTTCTATGAAAGTATCTGATTTTAACAAAGGTACTATTTATGAGATTGTTCCTTGATATGATATAAACTCTCAGTTTACATTTTTCAAAATGCACGACCTGTCGTCTCCCTAAACATACTGCTATGAATAAATGACTACGGGATAGTGATTGATAACCAGGCAGAAAGTAACACATAAACAAAAAGTGTATGAATAATATAGAAAGTGATGAATGAGGTATCTTTAGGGGGTATTTTGATGAATCGGTTTGTACGTTATTGGTATCAACTGATGATAGAGCATGACGCGAACTTTGTTCATAAAAGAAAGTTGTCCCTTGTAAATAAGTTAGCAATGACAGCTTTAATGAGCGCATTGGCCACCATGTTTCAAGCAGCTGGGAACTTAATTCCTGGTATAGGATTACTCATTAGTCCATTTGCGACGTTACCTATTTTCTTTGCTATTTGTTATTCTATTCGTGAGGGAATACTTTCTTATGTTCTAACTATTTTTCTATTATTTATTATTCAACCAAGCGAACTATTTGTTTTCCCTTTTACTACTGGCTTATTAGGTATAGCGTTAGGAGTATCCTTTTCAAAATTAAGGAGGAGAATATGGGTTGTTTCCTTTTCTGCGATATGCCTACTTATAGGTATTATGATCATTCTCGATATTTTCCGTTTTCCAGTACTTGGCCCTACTGTTCATACAACTTTAGACATAAAAATTATTTTATCAATCTTTGTACTGAGCTTTCTTTACTGCTGGATCTATGCGGGTTTTTGTAGAATAATATTGAATAGAGTATATAAAGTATTGTATTAATCATGTCATATAATAGTTTTAGACGAATATACGTTGTGATGATATATAAATTCAAAAAGAAGCAATTCACATGATAAGGTTATTGTTTAACACCAAAATACATTTACAATATAAGCTGTTCTCGTATATTTTCATAGATTGGAGAATTCATTCATGACTAACGTTGCGATTAGAAGGCCGAATTTGGATGATTTAGAGGAACTTCACTTGTTTTTCCGTATAGTTATTACGGATACATATAAAAATGAAGGATTATCACAATTATTGGATGACATAGAAAATGAAATTAACTCGAAAAAGCAATATTTAAAAGATGATTTTGATAGTAATGGAGAAAATCGTTACTTTTTATTAGCGATAGATACAAATAACGATAAAATGATTGGAACAATTGAAATTGGTCCAGCAAGTACATTGATTACTAGTTGTACAGGCGGTGTACTTAAGGATTTGTATGAAATAGGAACTGTATTTATACTTCCTGAGTATCAAAGAAAAGGTATAGGGAGTCTACTATTACATGCAATGTATCTTACATTACTTAGCAGAGGAATAACAGAATACTGTTTAGATAGTGGATACAAAAAAGCACAAAGTATATGGACGAAGAAGTTTGGAGAACCTAGTTATGTACTGAAGGGTTATTGGGGAAAATCAAGTGATCATATGATTTGGAAGAAGAGTTTACATGATACACCTATAATATTTGAATTATAAAATGAAATATGCCTCTGGACATAGCTTTTCTTACGTATGTATGCTATTATTTATCTTTATAATAAAAGAGGACGTGAATGAACTTGATTAAAATTAATATTCCTGAAGCTGATGTTTCAATTACTGAACGTAAACAAGTTATTAAAGGAGACGAGGCAATCATTACTCCAATTAATGGTTTTATCGATTTCCACTTGTTCCCTAGAGATAAAGGCGGCATTTTTATGTTTTACAATATTAATGACGAACTGCTTTTCGTAGGTAAAGCTCGTAAAATTAGACAACGTATTAAAAAACACTTTGAAGACAATGTTTCACCAATTAAAAATCATCGTGACGAAGTATACCGTATTGATGCATGTATCGTAGAAGATCCAACAGAAAGAGAAATTTACGAAACATATATCATTAATGAATACAAAGCAAAATATAACGTTGATAAAGTATTCTATAAATAAGCAACATAAACGAAAAACAATCCTAGCATTTATACTGGGATTGTTTTTTTTATTTAGCTTTATTCTTCATTTCTTTCTCCTTTTTTAAAATAATTAGCAGCAATTAAACAGAAAACCCCTATAAATAAAATTATTATTCCGAGCGTTTTATGTTTTCCTTCAAAGAAAGGAATGTCTGAAATAACATTAGTCATACATAATCCTAAAAACACAAGGATAGGTCCCACCCAAAGTAATACATTACCGAATTTTGTGTGCCTCCACATATTAACCCACCTCGACTCTCTTTACATATATATCCATAATTTAAAAGTAAATTCATAGAGAAATATAGTTTTTTTCATATCGAAAATTTAACCTTCATATATTGGTACAAGCAAACGAGAAAGGAGACCATCATGAATTGGTTAGAAGCATTTATTTTAGGTATAATTCAAGGGTTAACAGAGTTTTTACCGATTAGTAGTACAGGGCACCTTTATTTAGGACGGCATTTGTTTCAATTAGATGAAGCGGGATTGTTTTTAGATACGACGCTGCATATTGGGACTTTGCTTGCCGTGTTTATTTATTACAAAAAAGAATTTATATATTTAATGAAAAATCCATTTTCAAAGCTTATGTTATTACTTATCGTTGGGACGATACCTGCGGTTGTAATCGGTTTATTATTTAAAGACTTCTTTGAAGATATTTCAAAAACAGGCATTACCATCGGTTGGGAGTTTTTAGTGACAGGTTTCTTTCTATATATGGCCGATAAACAAAAGGATGGTCGTAAAAAAATGGACGACATTACATATAAAGATGCATTTATCATTGGTTCATTTCAAGCGGCTGCTATTTTCCCGGCAATTTCTCGCTCTGGAATGACGATTGTCGCTGCTTTATGGAGAAAACTAGACCGTGAAACAGCAGCATACTTTTCTTTTTTATTATCTACGCCAGCAATAGTCGGAGCAATCATCTTGCAATTTATAGATGTTTTTCAAGGGAAAGCAGAATCTATTTCTAGTACATCATTAATTGTCGGAACGTTATCAGCAGCTTTCTTTGGTTACATAGCAGTTTCATGGATGATTCAATATTTAAAACGTCATTCCTTAAAAGTATTCGCGTATTACGTATGGGGATTAGGTATTTTAATTTTAACGTTGCAATTTACTCATGTATTTTAATTATAATGATAAAGAAGCAATGTAATTAAGGTCCTGTTTCATTTATACACGACAGGATCTCTTTTTATTAAGGGGGAGAATATGTTTAATAAGGCTATTGTTATTGGTGGAAGTATGGCGGGAAAGTTTGCAGCAAAGGCATTATCAACTTCTTTTAAAGAAGTAATCATTTTAGAAGTCGGTGACAAATGGGATGGAAAAGCTTCAAGAAAAAGAGTTCCACAAAGCGATCATCCTCACGTGTTATTAAAAGGTGGAGAAAAAGCAATTGAAGAATTGTTTCCTACTATTACGAATGAATTAATAAAAGCGGGCAGTATTATAAATAACTTTACGCGTGATTTGAAATGGCATCAATTTGGTCTATGGAAACAACCATTCATAGGGGAAGTTCATATGATTCAACAAAGTCGTCCTTTATTAGAATGGCATATTCAAAAACGAATTGATCAAATTTCAAATATTACTATTACATATAAAACATTGGTTAATGGGTTATTAGTAGATGGGAAGCTTAACAAAGTGTGTGGAGTAAAAGTTAAATATTTAGAGACAGGCATGCAAGAAGAAGTTCATGCAGATATTGTAATTGATGCAAGTGGATTTGGCTCAAAAAGTATGGAGTGGCTACGAGAATACGAAATTGAAGTACAAGAAGAGAAAGTTCGTATCGATTTATTTTACGCAACAAAAATGTTCCAACTTAAAGAAAATGAGGAGTTAGACTGTTGTAATATGCTAATGTCTCCGAGTTTCCCTGAAAACCCTTATGGCGTTCTTATTCAAACGATTGAAGATAATCGTTATTTTGTTACTTTCAGTGGATACGCAAATGAGAAAGCACCACAAACAGATGATGAGTTTTATGATTTTGCTGAAAACCTATCAATTTCTAATGTTACAGACTTCCTAAACAAGGCTGAGGGAATTACTGATATAAAGACATACAAAATTCCCTATCAAGTACGCCGGCGATTTGATTTAGTTAACAATGTACCAGAAGGGTTGTTAGTAGTTGGAGATGCACAATGTCGTTTTGATCCTGTTTTCGGTCAAGGTGTTTCAGTTGCTGCTATGGAAGCTCACCAATTGCAATTACTTTTGCAAAGTAGAAAACAGCTCGATAAAACATTTACACAACAATTTTATAAAAAGACAGCTGACATAATAGAAATCCCTTGGGATATGACAACAACGGAAATATCACGTCACCCGCAGCTAAAGAGAGAATTAACTACGAAACAAAAATTTCAGCTATGGTATACGAAACAAATATATCGACTTTCCGCAAGTGATTCTGATGTTTATATTCGGTTAGTACGAGTGATGAATTTAATTCGTAGTCCATTTCACCTTTTTCATCCGAAAGTGCTACTAGCTGTATTACTTAATCGAAAGAAATAGCAGGAATATAATTGATTAAAAAAGAATGTATAACAGTTAGTAAATCAAGAAGGAGAATACGGGATGGAAATATACATAGAGCAACTAAAAAAACAAGATGCTGCGGATTTATTTACATTTGAACTTACGAATAAATCTTTTTTTGAAACGATGGTACCAAATCGTGGTTCGCAATATTTCGATTTTGAATATTTTCAAAAACTATTAGACGATTTATTAATAGAACAGGCAGATGGAAGTTCTTATTTTTATTTAATTCGTAATGAAGAAAAAGAAATTATAGGACGAATTAACTTAGTAAATATAGATACCGAAACTCGAATCAGTTCGTTAGGTTATCGAGTCGGAGAAAAATTCACTAAAAAAGGAGTTGCAACAGCAGCTGTAAAATTAATTTTAGACGTAGCGAAAAATAATGAAATTAATGAGGTTCATGCTAAAACAACGACTAATAATCTTGCATCACAAATTGTACTAGAAAAAAGCGGATTTTCTTTTAAAAATGAAGCAGATACAACTTCTGTAGAATTAAACGGAGAACGTGTAAATTTTGTACATTATATTTGCAGAACTACTTCGTGTTCAAAATAATAGGGGGGACTTATTCATGAATGATTTACGATATCCAATTGGCCAATTTACATACAAGCGTCCTATTACTGAGGAAATGATTGATAAATGGATTCAAGAAATTGAGGATGTACCTACTGATTTAGCAAAGGCAATTAAAGATTTAGATCAGAAGCAGTTAGACACACCGTATCGCGTTGGTGGATGGACAGTTCGTCAAGTTGTTCATCACGTTGTTGATAGCCATATGAATAGTTACATACGCTTTAAATTAGCACTAACAGAAAAGAATCCAACTATTAAACCGTATAAAGAAGAAAAATGGGCAGAATTGCCAGATTCGAAACTACCTGTAGATGTTTCACTAGTAATGCTAGATTCATTACATAAAAGATGGGTTAACCTTTTATATTCATTAGAACCTACTGATTTAGAAAAGACATTTAATCATCCTGAATCTGGTGAAACAAAACTGGCTGTTGCAATTGGACTATACGCATGGCACGGTCGTCATCATACAGCTCATATTACTTCATTAAGAAAGCGTCTAGATTGGTAAGATGAATATTATACTAAAACGAGCAAATGAGAAAGATGCACTGGACATATTTACAATGCAAATTACATCATTTTATCCGTTATTAGAGAAGTATCAAGACTATGAGACGAGTCCAGCAAATGAGCCGATTCAATCAACGAACGATGACAAGAATAAAATACCCAAATGGTGGATTTTATAAAATTATAGTAGATGGTCAGTTTGTTGGGGCAATGTGTATATATTACAAAGAAAAAACAAATCAATTTTGGATAAGTCCTATGTTCATACATCCAGAGTTTCAAGGAAAAGGAATTGCTCAAAAAGTATTATTATTAATTGAGGAGATGTTTCCTGAAGCGATGAGTTGGGAACTTGCTACTATTTTAGAAGAAGAGAGAAATTGTTTTTTATATGAAAAGATAGGTTATAAAAGAACAGAATTTATAAAGAAATTAAATGATAAAGCTACACTTATTTATTACAAAAAAGAAAGGTAAAGCATTAGAAATACGCTTTACCTTTTTATGTTAATAGAGATTAAATATACAAATACTTTGTATATACTTCCAAAATATTCGGGTTAGTAATTTCATAAATGAATAAAAATACAAAATAACTATTTTGTCGTATATGTTACTAACGCTTTTTGAATGCTTAAAATACTATCGTCACCTTTAAATTCTTTTGCAATTGGATCATCCATACTAGACACCCAAATTTTAAGCTCTGCATCTAAATCAAAATGCCCAGCTGTTTCAATGCTAAATTGTGTAATACTTTTATAAGGAATAGAATGATACTCTGTTTTTTTACCTGATATTCCTTGTTTATCTACTAAAATAAGACGACGATTTGTAAATACGATTAAATCGCGAATTAATTTATAAGCATGCTCAACTTTCTCATCGTCTAGCATAATCTTCTCTAAATCACGTTCTACACTTTCTGTACTCGCATTCGATGCATTTCCTAAAATACCGCTAAATAAACCCATATGAAATTCCTCCTTTAATATATGTGGGATGTGTTACTTATATTGTACCATGCTACTTACTAAGAAATTATGACATTACTTTAGTAGTTTCTGGTTATTGTTGCAATTCGATTATATAACCTCATCTTAAAATCTTGTGCTAATATGTAAGTAAGAAAAAAGGAGTAGAGGGATATAGCATGAAGAATATTGGTTTAGTATTAGAGGGCGGAGGAATGAAAGGTTTATATACTGCAGGAGTACTCGAATATTTCATGGAACAAAACTTATTCTTTCCGTATGTAGTCGGTGTATCTGCTGGAGCGTGTATGGGAGCAACCTATTTGTCACGTCAAAAAGGAAGGAATAAGAAAGTGAATACAGAGCTAGTAGCAGATCACAGATATATATCTTATCGAAATTTAATCAGAAAACGTGAATTATTTGGTATGGATTTTCTATTTGATGAAGTACCAAACAAAATTGTACCGTTTGATTTTCAAACTTTCCTACATTCAAATGAACAGTTTGTAATTGGAACGACCGATTGCGATTCAGGACAGGCTGTTTATTATAATAAACAGGAACATGGAAATGATATTTTAAAAATCATTCGTGCATCAAGCTCTGTCCCGTTTATAGCACCTGCTGTAGAATATGATAATCGAAAATTGCTAGATGGAGGAATTATAGATCCTATACCGGTTTTAAAAGCTCAAACTGATGGTTATGAAAAGAACGTTGTAATTATGACAAAACCAGAAGGATATGAGAAGCAGCGAAATAAATTTTCTGGCCTGGCTAAAATTTTATATAGAAAATATCCGAAAATCGCAGAGACTTTAGTAGAGCATTATTGTTTTTATAATGAGACGATATCTTATATGAATCAAAAAGAACAAAAAGATAATTTTTATGTTATTCAGCCTAGCGTACAACTTCCTATAAGCGGAATAGAAAGAAATAAGGAAAAGCTTGTTAATCTATATAATCTTGGGTATATCGATGCTCAATATCACTATGAAAACTTATTAAATTGGATGGAGAAATAAAGGGGTGGGTATTTGAAGTTAGGAAAACAAGTTATGTTTAATGAATTGCAAAAAATGCATAGTCCTCTATATAAACTATTTCCGAATTGTGACATTCAAAAAATACGGAAAGATTATAAAAATATGTTCACAGAAGATGATTGTATAAGCGCTGATTTAAATTATTATTGGATGCATACAGCAGGGACTTTGAGTTACGTACTTAATGAAAACGAAAAGGAGATTTCGTTTGAGCAAATAAAGTGGCTGAGAAAATCATTTTTCGAATGGTTTCCGCAATATCGTTCTATAGAAACAGAAATTGTGAAGTATCTGTGAAGTATCCCGTTTTGTATAGAGATTTCATGAATTATGAGAAAGCGCGAAAACTATTACTATATTATCTTACTGAATAAAAATTAAAACGTACAAGTTATGCTGCTTGTGCGTTTTTTTTTCATAAAAAATACAATTTTAATACCTTGTTTATATAGGGATTCTAATACGAAGAAAGAAGTACATATAGAATGATGTAAGGGAGGGAGAGGCGCTTAGATACCGTTTTCCTTTAATCCATTATCCACCTCGAATATAGTTAGTTCTTTATGATAAAATATTTCGAGTGAAATTAAGTACTTATTATATCCAGTATTAAATAAGTTAAGCCAGGAGGAACAACAGTAAAATGGAAAACGTATCAAATCTAGACAAATCGGAATCAATAAAATCTTTACAATCAACAATTCGTAAACTTGAAAATGCACTGTCACAAATGACTCAAAAAGGTGCAAATACTACATTAGTGAAAAAACGATTTAAAGCTGTTTGCATAGGGTTAGCAGCGCTAGAAAACGCTTGGAATCAACAAAGTCATCAGTATAGTCAAGAAGAGTTAATAGAAGCTCGTAATGTCCTTGTTGGTTTGCTTCCATCAATGGAGAGGGCTTATGATAAGTCTAAAGTAGGTAGTCCGCAAAGAACTCTTTTAACAAGAAGAATAAAAGCGTTGGAACTATCTGTTCAGGCAATTGATAAACTTTCCTAATAAAAAGAAAGAACTACAACGAAGGAGGAAGTGGGGGTGACTTCAATAATTAGTCCTAAGTTAGAGGAACTGAATAATCAATTAAAAAATGGAAACGAGAAAGCTTTTTATACTTTTTTGCATGAAATAAAGTCGAATAATACGCCACTAATAGAACAATGTCCTGTAGCTAATCAGTATAAGCTTATAACGTATATTTGGTTAAGGGACCGAAAAACTGAAAATGTTTATGTATTCGGCAGTTTTCCTGGTTGGGATCTGTCTGTAAATCAATTAAAACGATTGTTACAGACAGATATTTGGTATGAAACGTTTAGGACGGATAAGAGTTTTATTTCAACGTACTATTTTTCAGTAAACGATTTTTTCAAAAATGATTGGATAAAGCGTAGTGGACAGTACCAACTAGACCAATTTAATGGAAATACATTTGGAGAAGGTGCCAATAAAGCGTCTATGTTAAACACAGGAATGGAAGTGCAGTATAGCAGTCGTTTTCCTTCAAAACATTATCCATCCGGAAAAATTGAAACATATTCTTTTCATAGTACGATTTTAAATAACACACGTAAAATTCATATTTATACGCCTCATGATTATTCTCACACTTCACATCTTCAAGAACTTCTCATTGTATTTGATGGGAATTCATTCATTAATAACCTTTCAATCGCAAGAACACTCAATTATTTAATTCACACAAAAGAAATCCCATCTTGTATTGCTGTTGCTATAGAACCAGTTGATCGGCTAGAAGAGCTAACTTATAACGATAAAATGAATATATTTTTAACAGAGGAATTACTGCCGTGGATTCATGCTAAGTATCGTGTGCATAAAGACGCGAAACATACAACAATTGCCGGTTTCAGTCTTGGTGGCTTAGCAGCTTTTTATGCAGCGCTTCAAAATCCACATGTTTTCGGGAACGTGTTGTCAATGTCTGGATCCGTACATTGGAAAAAGGATGGTTATGAAAATATAATTCCTTGGATTGAAAATCAAATTTCATCTATAGATTCAAATGCGATGCAACCTCATTTTTATATAGCAGCAGGAGAACTTGAAAACAAACCTCTTTTAACAGCCAATAGACGCCTGTATAAAGCTTTAAAAGAAAAAGGATACCAAATTACTTATGAAGAATTTCAAGGCGGTCATGACGGTGTTTGGTGGCGAGAAAAGTTATTTGATGGATTGAAAGCGTAAAAACCTGCAAAAACGCTACTATAAAATATAAAGGAGAGAGATTTTATGAATCAAGAAGAACTAGATAAAAAACTAAAAAAGCAAGAGATTTTAGTAAAAGATGAGAAAATTTGGTCCTATACGTATGAGGATCATATTAGTTCTATCGTTAAAGAAGCAGAAAAGAAAGGGTCTTTTGATAATTTGCCAGGTAAAGGGAAACCTCTAAATCTAGATAAAGATCTTTCGTATAATCCTGAAAAACAACTGTATAGAACTTTGAAAAATAATCATGTTTTACCTAGGTGGATTGAGCTTTCAAAGGAAATTGATGATTTAAAAGAAAGGCTAAAAGAAACTACAAATACTGCAGAAGCAGCGGATTTAATTCGAACTATTAATAAAAAGGTTTTAGAACATAATCTACTTTGTCCACCAAGTGCGCAAAAAACGAGGATGAAAACGGACTTTTAACAATTTTCAATGAAGCTATCTCTTACTATATAATTAAGTAAGGCATTTTCAATTCATTATTAAAGGGAGGCAAATGTGATGAAGAATACGTATCAACTTCAAATTCCGAAAGAACTAGAACAGTATCGTAGTATTTTAGAAGAAAGTGTGAAACCGTATGTTAAAGTTTCTGGAACATTAGCAGAGACAACTCTTTTTGAGAGTAAGTTTGGTGGTCATCAGTATTTACCTATAGATCAAGAGCATCCTAAAGACTCAAATGGGCAACCGATGATGCTACTTGCTCAATTAAACTTTGAAGAAATGCCTCATATTGAATATATGCCTCAAAATGGTATGTTACAGTTTTTCGTAAGTGCTGATGATGAGCTTTTTGGAGCAGATTTTGATCATCCAACTGACCAAAAAGATTTTCGAATTATGTATCATTCTACAATTACAGAAGATTTAACTAAGGTTATTACTGATTTCAGTTATTTAAACACTTTAGATTCAGAGGATTTTATCATACCTGAAGCAGCAAAACTAAAGTTTGAATTGAATTATCAACCAGTAACATCTAGAGATTATCGATTTGAAATGATTTTTAACGATAACATTGATTGGGAACAAATCGTTGATGAAGAAAATAATACAGAATTAGGCGAACTGTATGATGATTTATGCGAAGAACAAGGACATAAAATCGGCGGTTATCCATTTTTTACACAGACAGATCCAAGAGAATGGGAAGAGAAATACCAGCAACATGATATATTATTGCTGCAAATTGATACAGACGATTCATTAAATATTATGTGGGGAGATTCTGGTGTTGCTAATTTCTTTATAAAGAAAGATGATTTGTTAAATCTAGATTTTTCCAATGTTATTTACAATTGGGATTGCTACTAAAAAGATATATATAATCTAATAGCAAGTTAAAAAATCTTCCTGAAGGCGAGGAGGATTTTTTTATGTTACAAATAAACGTTATGTTAACTAGCGTATAGAACAATAAGCGCATTAAAAGTCAAGCGTAAATGATAGAAATAACAACAAATAAAGTAAAGCTGTAAAACGTGTGTAAATAGCAATAAATTGAATAAGTAAAACATAAAATAAAATTATTAATTTATATTTTGTATAGAAATAATTTTTATGCAGAAAAATTTCTTGTCGATTAAAAATGATTTGGATTCGTTAAATCTTAAGCAATTATTGATTAGGATTTGCTATGATTCATTTAAAGCAAAATAAACGATAAAACTGTAGAAATTCATATAGATTAGATTTTATGGGAATCTCACTGAAAATCTCCGTTTCGTCTCATTAAGTATAGTTTACTTGGTTTTTGATACCTGTAAACACTTTGTTTCTATAACTGCCTATAATATATATTATGTTAACTAATTAAAAATAATAAACTTATTATACGTTAGTTCTATTCGTTATGCTTCCCCTTTCTCTTTGAATTAATACTGTGTGACGTATTGTGTGGTAATTATATTTAAGACAATAAAAAATACAATTCGTTTGAAATAAACACATTAAACGAATTGTATTGATATTAATTCCGAATAAGCTTTTAAATTTAGTTTGCTACAGCAATTGCTTCAATTTCAATTAATAAGTTATCGTTAATTAATTTTCTAACTTCCACAGCAGAACTTGCTGGTGGATTCTTAGTATCAATGTATTGATCTCGAATATCTCTAACAATGGCCATTTGAGAAATATCTGTTAAGAAAAATGTTAATTTTACTACATCATTAAAGTTTAAATTTGAAGTTTCTAATGCACATTTAATATTTTCGAAAACTTGTCGTGTTTGTGTAGCTAAATCACCAATGCCGACTATTTGACCATCAGTGTTAATCGCTACTTGTCTAGATATGTAAATTGTTCGTTTAACGTTAGTAACTTCGACTACATGTGAGTATCCAAAAGTTGGTGGCATCGTTTCTGGATTGATAAATTTCTTTTGCATGGCTCTTCTCCCCTTTGAATATCTTATTTTCTTTATATTAGATTTTAATTTCAGATTATCCCCTATTTACTAATAATTATTTATCCATTCAGCTGCTACATATGTAAAAGTATATTAGCACTTTAATTTAAAGTTATTAATGGATCATGTACGTTTGATTTTCTTGTGCGCTTGTTATAATTACACCTTGTTTTATTAATTCTTCAGTTACTTTTGTATAGAAAAAGTGATACCACCAGATAAAAAACTCTTCATAAGTTATTTCATTTGAGTATCTGCTGCTGGCAAAGTATTGTTTTAAAGGTTTATCGTATTCTTTAAATAATGAGATTAAATCTTCACTGATTATGTTTGCAATTTCGTGAAGCGTAGATAAGTCTTTTCTTTTAAACACCGGGATAATAGGTTGTGAATTTTGATATAAGCCTAATTTTTCATAAACTACAAATAAATTTAAATCTATTTGTCTATCTGCTGCTACGAAACCTTTTACAAATTGCTTTTTCTTATAATTAATATCAGTATTAGTGTTTTGAAAATATTCTTCAAATATTTCGTTATTTGCTGTTATTAAATTTAATGTTGAATATCGAGAATTTCCATAAAGACCAATTTGAACTTCTCCTAAATCTAAATACGCATTACTATACATCCCGAAAGCCCCTATATCTGCTAGTTCTTGTTCTTGAATAGTATAATAATATCTTTTCTTATTTCTTAAAGGTCGTTTCTTTTTTTAAATAGTTTTCTTCAATGTAATTTATTTGTCCAAAATCTAATAGCACACCACTATACAGTAAAAGACTATACGATTCTTTAGGTAAATGATTAAACGTGTCGATTCTTTTTGAGATAAATTCAATTTGATTTGAATGATTTTCAATGATCTTAAGTGTTGGTTTAATTAGAGGTTCACAAAGATTATAAAGTTTTTTTCCTTCACAAGCTGTTATCACCATACACGTTGGATAGTACCTCCCTCCTGTTTGTTTCAATAGCCCCTCTACTTCTAATGAATTAACGCGCTTTTCAAATTCATCATTTGTCCAATTTAGCATCATTTTTATAGCATTTGACTCAAAACCAAGATGAAATCATTTTAGTTTCATAAGATGTATGTAATATATTCTCCGGACTATTATTAGTGGGCATTTCATATTCCCTCCCTTACTAGTAAATTCATTGTAAAATCTATGTATTTATTAAGTTCTATAAACGAAAATAAGTATCCTCTAATAATCTCAAATTAAAAACCTTAGCATAGATATACTAAGGTTTTTTGCATTTTTATAGTGACTGAATTCTTTCATAGTCTTTTTTAAATTGATTATCATTTTTTAACCAACGCTTAAAAGTTGATTCGCTTATTTTTAAATTAGAGCAAGCTGTATCATTACATTTATTTTTCATATATTCATTAAGGAAATTTTGTTTTCTTTGTTTAACGGCAGTTTGAGTTTGTTTTAGTTTTCGATCTTGTAATTGATCTAGACTTAGACTTTCTTTTCGAAATTCTTCATATTTTCTATGCAAATAAATATCTTTGTCTTTATAAATCCAATTTGAAAATAGTTGTATTGATTTTCTCCCTGTTAATATGACACGATAATGTTTATTTTGATTTAGTAAATCGGCTAGTAAATTGTGATTTTGTAGTACCTGATTTAAAGAATTCATAAAGCTATATGATCCTCCTACAAAGCTTACTGTATAAGTTTCATACTTGACGTAACCATCCCCATCAAAATATCCACGAACAAAATGATGTAAATATTCTTCTGGTACAAAAGGAAATTCGATGTTAAATGATTTACACGGCATGATTCCGTGTATGTTCATAAGGTCGTCTTTTATTGTTTTACTATTAATGTTTAGCATATATACGCCTGTTTTTTTATTTTGGTAAAGTGGCTGGTTTGTGTTTAATTCTTTTTTAATATCTTCTAAAATGTCACTTTCTTTTTGTGAGATACTGACACATTGGTTTTCTTTTTGTATTACACCATCTGCTGCTATAAACCCTAAAATATAAGACATGTTATTTGACCAAGTTTTAAAATAATCTTCTTTTAGGTCATACTTCCTCTTCCAACTACCTATAGCTCGTCTTGGTACGTTATTGTCTTTTAAAACCATACGAATATACCTTGCAGACACATTAGCAAGTATAGCAATTTCTCAGGTACTCTTCCCTTCTGCATACAGCTGGATGATTTCAGATTTTGATAGTTTGCATTTTGACTTCTTTTTTCTCTCTATTTGCATCTACATCCTCTCCTTTCTATTGTTCATTAGAGACATATTCTCTTCTATAACATACAACGAAACGTATGTTCTTCGATTCTTATAAGAGGAATTTTACTAAATTAAAATAATTTACATTTACTTCATATTAGTTTTATCTGCTGCTGAATAAATTTCATTTTATATATACGAATAACGAATTTGACGAATTTATGAAATGTACTGCATGTAAGATGAAAGGTAAAATGATATAGTTTAAACTACAAATAGCTACAATAACAACATACGTATATTGTTAAACGTAAAAAGGAGAACCAATGAATAAGAAATATACAAATCAAATTCATACTGATATGAGTTTTAAACCGAAAGATATTATAGGTTTAATGACGGATTATTTTAAAATGAAATCAAAGCTACGTCCTATAAAGGATTTACCTATCGTTTTATCAAATAAAGACGATGAATCTTTAGAGAGTGTTACATGGTTTGGCCATTCTGCGTCTCTTTTAAAAGTAGAAGGTAAAAAGCTGTTATTAGATCCTATGCTTGGTGATGCCTCTTCCCCATTTCCTATTTTTAATAGTAAGCGGTATAGTGGTGCGTTTTCTTTAGAACGTGAAGACCTTCAAGAAATTGATGCGATTATCATTTCACATAATCACTATGACCACTTAAATTATAAAAGTATTATGGAGTTAAAAGATCGTACGAAGCATTTTTACGTTCCGACGGGAGTTGCACAATATCTTATTAAATGGGGTGTTTCACCTAGTAAGATTAGTGAGCATAAATGGTGGGATGAAATTACGTTTGATACTATTAAGTTAGTATGCGCTCCTGCAAGGCATTTCTCTGGACGAAGTATGACAGATAGAGATCGTTCGTTATGGTGTTCATGGCTTATTCTTGGTCAAGAAACTAAAGTCTTTTTTAGTGGTGATAGCGGATATGCTCCTCACTTTAAAGAGATTGGTGATAAATACGGTCCATTTGATCTTACTTTAATGGAATGCGGGCAATATGATACACGTTGGTCTGCTATTCATATGTTGCCAGAAGAGACGGTACAAGCTCATATTGACGTTAAAGGAGAATTACTACTTCCGATTCATTGGGGTGCTTTTACATTAGCGTTGCATGAATGGAGCGATCCAATTGAACGTGTTACGAAAGAAGCAAAACGTTTAGGAGTTACAGTTGCAACGCCGCAAATTGGTGAATCAATTACATTAAAACCTACAAACTATCTTTCATCAGCTTGGTGGCGCGAAGTTTAATTGTATATGTAAAAAAGAGCGAACCTTTTTATAAGGGATTCGCTCTTTTTGTAATTAGGTTTCTTTGCATTTAAGCGCACCTATTAGTTAAAAATTATCCGCTCTTTTATGTTAAAAGATTTACTTCTTTAAAAATATTTCTTAAATAATTACATCTGCTTCTTCCTATTAAATTTGCTGTCCAACATAACCAATTCTTCATTCCTATAATCTATTAATTTATGATTAGATAATACAAAATTGTGCTCTAATATGAATTCATTATGAAGTACTTCAGGTAATGATTTAGGTAACATCTCTCCTACACCGTAATTATAGTCGCTTAATATCCAAGACACACTTTTCCAATCTAAAATCCCTTCGGATACTTTTTTAGGTGTATCATATGTAACTTCATTTTGTAGTTCTACCACATAAACATACATGCCACCAGAGTATGAAGAGTCTTCCCACTTAACAATTCCTTTAAATTGAATTTGATTTTGCTTAACATCTATATCAGTCTCTTCTTTTATTTCACGAATTGCACTTGCTAAAGGTGTTTCTCCCGGTTCTATCTTCCCTCCTACCCCGTTCCATAATCCTTTTACAGGGTCATATTCTCTATTTAGCATCAGTATTTCTTCATTTCTTTTTATAAAGCATAAAGTGTGCTTGTGCATAATGTAAGTCCTTCCTTTGTTCCTAATAAGCTCTTACTGGCGATATAAGATGTACTGCGGCAGATTGCTCTCCTGCTTCGATTAATATCGGTCTCATTGAACCACCAAAACTTAAAGTAACCATTTCTTCTTTTATTGCCCTTAAAGCATCTACCATAAATCGTCCGTCGAAAGATATATTTAATTGTTTTTCACCTTGAATCGCATCTACTTGTTGTGTTTCAGCTATTTTACCAATCTGAGAAGCGTTAGAAGAAATTTTAATTGTGGATTCATTGATGATTTCTAAGTTGACGTTGTTATTTGCCCATTCACTTGCTAATAAGCTCGATCGATCTACACCTTGTAAAATCTTTTTTCTTTCTACGTTAATAACCGTTTGAAATTCATTTGGAATGAGATTAGATATATTAGGATATTTCCCTTCAATGAGTCTTGAATATAACGTAGTTGTTCCGAATGTAAAAATAACGTGACTGTCTGAAAGGTATATGTATACGAATTCCGTATGACTGTTCATTAATTTTAGAAGTTCACTAATGGTAGCGCTTGGTACGATACAATTTGCTTTCGCATCTGAAGAAATTAGCGTTTCACGTATAGCTAGTCTATGCGAGTCAGTAGCAGCGCAAACTAATTTATTGTGATCTAACTCTATATGTACTCCGGTGAGAACAGGTCTGGATTCGTTTTTAGCTACTGCAAAGACAGTTTGTTTAAACACTTCAATCAATTGTTCTGTTTCTACTTGTATTTCTGCATGATCCTCTATAAGTGGTACATTCGGAAACTCATTTGCTGGAAGTCCATTTAAGTTTAATGTGATTTCTTCTGATTGTATCGTAATGATTTGTTCATTCTTACTTTTTATTACTATATCACTTGGCATTTTCTTTATAATTTCAATGAAATATTTTGCAGGTACAACAATAGTTCCTGCTTGTAATATAGTTGCGATCTGTTCGTCTTCGATTGAATTAGGTATAAATTTTTTAATAAAAACATTCGAGTTACTTGCGATTAAAGTAATTCCAGATTGATCGGCTGTTATTTTGATACCAGATAATATAGGAATTAAAACTTTTGTAGATATAGCTTTACTTACTTCTGAAAGTGCTTGAGTGATATGTTTGTGATTAACGATAAACTCCATGTTTTTCCCCGCCTTAAATGAAATAATTTATTTATAAAGATTGATGAACGATTGTTCCGTTAAAAAAGTAAGGTACTGTTTCTTTCCTTTGTAAAAAATCTAGTAACTGTTCAGGTATACGTAAATACGGTGCTGCTATATGTAATTCCATCCAAGTAATCTCTTCGATTTCTTTTGGACGGGATATATATGTCTCTCCGCCGATTATTTCACCTAAAAAATTAAAGAAAATGGCATGATGGCCTCTCTCCTCGAAAAAGGCTTCGCTTATGGAACAAATCCCCTTTACAGTTATATGTAGCCCTGTTTCTTCTTTTACTTCCCGAATGACTGCCTCTTCTAACGTTTCCCCAAATTTAACTGAGCCACCTGGTAATGTGTAATAAGACCCATTTTTTCCTTTGTTTTTTACCATTAAGATTTTTTCGTTCGTTTTATCGTACAAAAGCGCGTATGTAACATTAACCTTTTTCATATTTACCCCTTTATTAATAAGAATTTTCTGCCTCTATTTCATTTTACCAGATACATACAAATTAAAAAGAACGTATTTTGATATAGATGATTCAAAATACGTTCTTTTTAATTTATTGAATTTTATATATTGAGATTAATTAATTCTATACACTTTATAACCTTTTCTCTAAATAATAATGATTATGTCCTTTTGGATGATCTTCACTCACTCCAATGACTATAAATCCATGTTTTTTATAAAAATCCGGAGCTTGAAAGCTAAACGTATCTAAGTTGATTAGCCTACATCCTTTTTCAATTGCAAATTCTTCGATAAGTTTTATTAATTTACTTCCGTATCCTTCGTGTCTGCATTCTTCAGAAACCCATAGGAAATCAACATGTACATGGTGCCAAAATGTTATAGCTGTTATCCCACCTACTATTTCCTCTTTTTCATTTTTCACTATAAAACTAACCTTTTCCGAAGGTGTTTTCTCTTCATTTGAAAGATGTTTTTGATTATATTCAATTACTTTCTCTCGTATGTAATCACTATCTTCTTGAACCCATTGCTTTACTATCTTCATTTTACATATCACACTCCTTTTATTTTATCTATTCCATTTCATAATTGTATTGTCCTGTCTTTACTAATCAATGAAAGGAGCATAGTTAACGTTGTAATGAAAAAGAGCCCTACGATAAGGCCTCTTTTTAAAACTAAGCTATTTTTCGATGTAACTGCTTGATTTCCTTTTTCTTCTCGACATTTGGCGGACGAATTAATATAGAAATAATGAAAGAAATCGCACATAAAACACCTATTGTAATAAAAGTTGGTTGAAATCCACCAAGTAATGCTCCAATGAATGAACCTGCAAGTGCACCAAATCCGAAACCTTGATATACAATCCCGTAATTTGTACTATGATTTTTTAAACCGAAGAAATCTCCGACAATGGCTGGGAATATTGTAATATTACCGCCGAAGCAAAAGGCGACACTTGCTACACAAGCAAAATAAATCCCGTAATTTAATGGAATGAAACTAAGAGTAAAGACGGATACTCCAATAATAATAAATGTTGCAGAGACAATTTTCATTCTACCAATTTTATCTGATAACGTTCCAAGAATGATTCTACCTACTGTATTAAAGACTGCAATCATTGCGACGGCGTTAGCGGCGGTTGCTGCGCTAAGTCCAACGAGTTGTACGCCGATATCTTTTACCATACCGATTAAGTACAGACCACCCATACACGATGTGAATAACATGAAAAACAATAGATATACTTGTTTCGTTCTCATCATTTCACGTGGCGTATAATCATTGTGTAATGTTTCTGTTACCGTATTACTTACAATCGCTTCACGTAAGAAGAGCGATCCGATTAATACTAAAAGTAAGACGATAATGCCCCAATATAAAAATGCTTGTGATACACCTAGGCTATCGATAAGATTTCCGTTTATATATCTAAAAATTAAACTGCCCATTCCATATGCTGAAACAGATATTCCAGAAATAAGTCCTTTTCGATTTGGAAACCATTTAATTAAATTAGATAGTGACGTAATATAAGCTGTTCCATCCGCATACCCAACAACAACACCAGCTAATAAATATAGTAATGGTAAGGAAGAAACTTGTGAACTAAGTATTAAACCGAGTCCTAGAACAATTCCTGCAGTAGCGATAAGTTTACGAAGTCCTAATTTTCGCTGCAACTTTGCTGCAAACAAGGTTGAAAATGATAAAGAAAAGCTTGTTATGGAGAAAGTTATCGCAACTGAATTGAGATTCCATCCGAACTTACTTACAAGGGGTTGATTAAATAAACTCCATGTATAAATTGTTCCAAGGCCAATTTGAACAATGATTGTACCTAGAACAATTAATAGCGGATTTATAGAAGTTTGTTTCATACTAACTGTCCCCTTCTTTTATCTTGACATGAATTTTCACAGTTAGTATATCCATCATAAATTGCAAGATACTGTACGAAAAATGGAAATTAAGTTTATGTACACAAAAAGACACTTCATCATGAAGTGTCTTTTCGCAGGTTATATCAGATACATTTAAAGAAAGCTTTGTTAAGATAAGCCATTTTCAAGTGCTTATGTATATATGTTATCAAATATTTTCTTACATGTGATGGGACTTAAGACGTATTTTTTATTCGTCATATAGTCGGATGAGAAATTAATATTCGATTTCATCAAAATCTTTCGGCTGCGGTACAGTTTGCATGTTAGCTGCATCTTTCGGATCGCTAAAAATCGCATTTTGCTCTGTATTTACATCTTTTATATTTTGCTTTTTATCTTTGCTCACTTTATCTTTCAAATTCTTTCACTCCTTTTTGTTATAGGAGTAATTATGCCCTATTACAGCTAGTAAATGTATCGGCGACTAAATTGCTAAATTCACGTAAATAATATAAGTAATTATCACCGCCGTAGTTATATCTTTTATTGTACATTTTCGCAACAACTACATTATACTCAGGTATTACTAAAATGGTTGGTCCAGTAATTCCTAATATTTGATACGAACCTTTTGGAACACGTTCACCAAGTTCACTTAATTGTTTTGGTTCATTTTGAACGAACCAAAACAACCCGTTTTGTGGTAGTTCATTATTTTTATAAGCTGGACTCTGCAAGCTAGTAGCAATTTTTATAACTTCTTTTGGAACAACTTGTTTACCATTTATCATGCCTTGATTTAAATGAAGGTTGCCCCAATAAGCAAACTCTCTAGCTGAGACAAACAGATTTTTTTCGGTACCGTCATCTACTGTACCGACCTCACTGATCGCGTCTTCATTTGGATTATTAACAACGTTAACTAAATTTTCATTTTGCTGTATTCTCCATCCTGTTTCTTGGAAATTAGCAGGAGTAAATACACGCTCCTTTAACAATTCAGGAAAACTTTTATTATAAAGCCGATAAATGAGATGCGTCATCATTCTTACATTAATATCTCTATATGCCCAATCTTGTCCAGCTTCAAATTCACGGAAAATTGTCCCGTCATCCGTTTCTCCTAGACCGTGTGAATGAGTTACTAAATGCCTAATCGTTGTTTTATCAAGTAATGCAGGATCGAAGTCTTTAAAATACTTTATCGCTTCATCATCAATAGAGTTTATTTTCCCATCATAAAGCGCATACGCTACCATGAATCCTAAATAACTTTTTCTCGCAGAAGCGACGTTGAACTGTGAAGATGCTGTTACTTTTTTACTAGTAGATGTATTTGAATGATATCCACTATAATGCTCTAGTACAATTTTGTTATCCTTTATAATACATAGTGCTGTAGCAGAACTATGATTTTTTTCTTTTATATTCTCTACCCAAGAAATCAACTTTTCGTATGTATACAAATAAATCCCCCTTAATACTCATAAAAAATCACAACATGAAAGAAAAGTATTACTATAAACACCTTTCTTTCATGTGAAATATTATTGATTTTCTATACTTAAATGATCCACCAGTTCCAGCAATTAAAGCAACTGAAACATCCTGCGCAACCTACACATCCGCCGCAACGTCCTGCACAACCACCGCATCTGCCGCCACATCCACCACAGCGTCCACCACAACCTCCGCATCCACCGCAACGACGTGCATCGTCTTGAATATAATAGTATGGATATTGATTTTGTTGTTGATCCCAGTAAACTACATTACCAGATTGATAATCATTAAGGTTTAATGATTGTAGTTCTTGTTGAAACTGATTCATTACGAACCCCTCCATTTATAAGTAATTCCACCCAAATGTAAAAAGTTTATATATTTTTGTAAACCAAATAGAAACAAAGCTACAGACTAAATACGTACATCAACAAAATATGAACTTACACTAGGTGATGTACCTTGTTTTTTAGCCTATTTTCTTTATATCCTTTCGAAGGACGTATTTACTATACATAGAGTGATTTAAAAATTACTTATCCAACAATTTAGTAGTTCATCATTTAATTTTCTTTCTAGTAATTCTTTAACGGAGGGCATTGGCATGATTTTATAAGTTTTTAAAGATTCTTTACTATAATCTATCCAATGAAATGCTAAATGAGATTCTCTAGAATTTGGTGGTAAATCAATTTGTAACTCTTTTGAAGATACTTCAAAAATGTGGTTGATTTCATGATGAAGTATTTCTTTATCTTGCCATTGGTTTTCTATAACTCCTAAAAATCGTTTTATACTGCAGTTTACTTCAAGCTCCTTCTCTTAGTTCTCTTATTAATGCATTCTCTGCTGATTCCCCAATTTCAACATGGCCGCCAGGTAAAAAATAGTGATGCCCAATATATTCAGCAATCAATAATTTTTCATCTTTCTAGTCATTCACTATTACCTTGATTAAAGTAGTTATTTTCATTTCACGCTAATACTTAATAAAAGTTAAACAAATAAACGATATACTTGCTCACCGTCATAATCTTGCCCTAATGGTTGAAAACCGTAATGTTCATATAGTTTCTTTGCAGAGATATTCTCTTTATGTACTGTTAATCTAATTTCTTTACACGCCTTAAATTTATTTTTTATTAAATAAATGCTTTCTTGTAATGCTGATTTTCCATAACCATTGCCTTGCTGCTTTTGATCAATAATAAACCCGTTTATCCAATACATATTTGATGTCTCTCTTACAACCGCATGCATAATAAAACCAACCATAAGATTACTAACGTATATAGCAAATGGTATGTACTCTACATTGTCACCATCTGGCTTTATATATACTTTAGCAAGTGAAACTGCTACGGCGGGGACAAATTTCCTTTGATCTTCTTTAACTTGTAACTGTAATGCCTCTTCCCAATTCTCTCTCGTAACAACCTTTAACTGGACATTCAATATTGTAAGCTCCTTTATAAAGAGGATATATTTTTATATTCAACGTAGTGAAATAATTCCCTTTTTCGACAACAGCTTATAACATGATTTTTATAAAATCTTGAATAAATTTTTGTTCATCTATTTCTAATGCTATACGGGCCCCTTTAGATATTGAGCTAGGGCGAAAATCAGCAAATGTTTGTCCTTTCGTATCTCCGTATGTATCTACATTCACTGTACGATGCGCAAATTCAAAAAAACTTGGGTTAACTAATCCACTTATAGCAACCACATCATGTAGCAAAGGCCCTTCGATAGATGGATTAAGTTTTTGGTATGCAGATAAATAGTAATCATACATCGGTTTCATTATCGTATGAAATGGATTCTTTGAATTAGCTTGGATATAATTAAATACATTTGGAGTTAACACAGCTTTATTTGTTACATTTAAAGGGAATATGAATAAATTCTTTGCTTGCTGAAAAACAATTTTACTTGCTATAGGATCTCCATACACATTTGCCTCTGCTAATGGAGTAACGTTTCCTACTTCTAAAAAGACACCACCCATGAAATATATTCCTTTTACATTTAGTATTAAGTCATTCCATAAATTAAAAGCAATCGCTAATGAAGTAGATCTTCCTACATCAACAATTGTTAAATCTTTTCCATACTTTACAAGAATTGCAGCAATACTACCAAAATTATATATCGGAATAGATAATACGCTTTCTGGAACATGTATGGGCCCTAATCCTTCTAATCCATGAATTTCAGGATAGTACGTTGAAATTTCTTCAGTAAGTGGTTTTGTTGCGCCGCTAATGACAGGAATGTCTTGCCTATTTGCTAACTGTAAAATATACGCCGCATTATGTGCAGCATGTATATGCTCAACATTTCCATATCCAGTTACAATACCGACAATTTCAATTTCGGGATGCAGTAAACCATACATAATGGCAAATGAGTCATCAATTCCTGGATCTCCAAAAAATAATACTTTTTCCAAGAAATACTCTCCTTCCATAAAAAAATAAAGCAAACAATAGTTATGTATATGAAAAATGCAAGTATATCTATGCAAATTTTAGAATGGATAATGTGTTACGGGATATTAAAAAGGAACTAGCGCATGCTAATTCCTTCTCCCAGCTAACCATTATCAAATTCTATTATTTATCATATCCTTCATACATTTCATCATTTATTAGATTTTGTGTTTCTTTATCATCAGGTACAGGCTTCCACCAATTTCCCGTAATAAATAGCATCGTTAATAAATTATAACTATCACTAAAATAGCTTTCTCGCTTATTCTTCATCCAATCCCAACCACTATTTACCCACTTTTGATTATTGCTACTCGTTATACTTGCAGCAATAAACGGTGAAACAAATACAGCAGTTGGATAACTACCAATATTTGATCCGTTTAATTGATAACCATCCACAATTTTTGAAGGATTTCCATTCGTTTTATTTTGAATCCATGAAGAGACTTTATCAGAAATGACTTTACTTCTTTTCTCGCCGTACATCGCATAGTCCATTACAATTCTTAATGGTACCCGACTAGCATTGTAATAATATGCATTTGTATATTCTGACTCATCTAAGAAATCTTTAGGTGCGGGTTGTGGTGGGGTTTTTACAACAAAATCTGAAATAAGCCCTGTATTTGGAGAGTACTTATTACTAAATTGCGTATATACATCGTACAAATTATTAATAACAGTAAGCCAAGTTTTATCACCTGTAAATTCATAAAAAGCTCTAAGATGTGACATTATCCAATCAGATGGTCTCGTATCAAGTGAACTTTTAGAATCCCAATCTCCTAAATTTAGTCGGTTATTATTCGTAACATTACTAGCTTTAATACCTTTTGTAATCATGTCTTGTGCTTCTTTCAAATAATTAACTGTTCCATTAGATCCCCACTGCTTATGAGCAAGAAGAAGAGAATACGCAATATCTAAATCCCCATCAGTAGCAGAATCAAAATGACCTTGTGCTTTTTTACTATCTGCGACAACCCATCCCATTAAATTAGGATTTTGAGAGCTTTTAAAAGTTCTTGCTGTTTTAAATAAACCGTCATAGATTTTTTGAGCATTCGAATCATAACCAGCCATTAATACTGTAATTATCATCCCATACCCTTGACCTTCTGAAGTTCCAAGTGGCTTAAACCCATCCGCATCACCTGTAATCTCTCCTTTTACGTAATAACCACCAGGTAAAGAAGATAAATCATTTTTCAAATATTTCTTTTTCCAATTATCGTAGTAACTTCTTACAGAAGCATTTAAACTTTCCTGTGTAACATGATTCGGTTTTATAACACCTGCATAATTAACTTGCTGGGGAAATGGTTTCATTTCCTTTGCAGCAGCTACTTGTTGATTAACTACGGGAATAGAATTTTGTATTGAATTGTCCGTTACACTTGCTGCGAAACTAGAATTAGAAAAACTAGCTAGTCCGATTCCTACAATAGAAATACATATGAAAATTTTTCTTTTTCCATTCATTATGTTGTCAGCTCCTTTTAAAATGCTTACTACATAAAATGTAACATACAATATTTAACTGAAATACAAAATATTATATTTATCAACATAAGAAAGAAACTATATCAAAAAGTATCATAAAATCATTATTTAATTAAGTTATATCGATTTACTGTTTACTAGATTCCTATGTTTTTCTTTTCTTACTACTCGTATATGAGCAATCAATATCCCAAGTATAGTAATCCCACCTCCAATTACAGAAATAAAATTCGGTACTTCACCTAACCATACCCAAGCTATAAAGCACGCAGTGACTGGCGTTAAATATAGAGAACTTGTTGCCTCGGAAGCACCAGCACGAGATATAATATACTCTAAGGCAAGATACGGGAGTACTGTTGGAAATAAACCTAAATATATAACACTCACATTCACTTCAAGAGGAGCTGCTAGTATTTCTGTATAAATTCTCGGTAAGAAAATAAGCATACATACAGTGCTAGATAAAATTGTATATATGGTAAATGGCAAAAAGCCGTACTTTTTCAAGTAAGAAGTTTGGAAAACGAAAAATAGGCTTTCTGAAACGGCTGCTAATAATATAAATAATCCTCCACTATTAAATTGAATAGAACCTCCTTGACTAAATGATATGAGAGCAATTCCAATAAAACTAATTACACCACCGATCCAACCATTTAATTTCATTTTTTCATTCAAAAAAACAGAAGCAAGAATTGCTGTTACAATAGGAGTAACTGAAACAATTAAACTTGCCGATCCAGCATTTACAGTTTTTTCACCGTAGTTTAATGCAATGTGATAAATAGTAAACCCTAAAGCACCGAATATAAAAATCGCTGGAATGTCTTTCAAATCAGGTAATCGTAGTTTGTATATAAAGGAAAACACAAGAAGTATGAATGAAGCGATTAACAAGCGTAGTAAAGTAAGATGTTCAGGTGTGTATGATTCAAGCCCCATACGAATTGTCGGAAATGCAGTTCCCCATATTAGAATCGTAAAAGCGTGAGCACATATGATTTGTAAATCCCATTTTTTATTAAGCATGTTTTCTCTTCCTCTCCAATAAACCAACCATTTTCAAATTGCCAATTATTTCTTTTCATCATATTTAATAGTTGATACAATGTCTTCAACCAGTTATTTATCGAAAAAACCAACCACTTTTCATTTTTAAATAAACGAGGGAGTTTTTATATGACAATCGATAAAAAGGTGCCCAAATATCGGCAGATAATAGACTATATGAAAGAAAAAATTGAAAACGGAGAATGGCCAATCGGAAGTAAGATTCCTAGCCAGCGGCAGTTAGCAAAGTTATTTCATGTAAATCGGAGTACTGTAATAACTGCGCTAGAAGAGCTTATGGCTGACGGCTTAATTCAAGGGCAAATCGGGGCAGGAACAATTGTTATGAATAATACGTGGTCCTTATTAGCAACGAATCCCCCGCCT
Organism: Bacillus sp. EKM202B; assembly: GCF_011066025.1. Classification (NCBI taxonomy): domain Bacteria; kingdom Bacillati; phylum Bacillota; class Bacilli; order Caryophanales; family Bacillaceae; genus Bacillus; species Bacillus sp. EKM202B. The sequence continues at coordinate 44,050 of NZ_JAAMNK010000008.1, forward strand.
AATTGGAGTGAATATGTAAAGGCTGGTATTCATAAACCAAGTAAGGTAATGGTACGTGAAATAAATGAAGCAGAATCAAATAAAACACTTATCCATCTTAGTAAAGGCGAACTTGCCCCGCATCTTTTCCCACTAGAAACGATGCAATCCATTATTAAAAACGTTAGTGAAGAATTAGATTATTTCGGATATGAGGAACAAAAAGGTTTTTTTCCGTTACGTGAAGCAATAAGTAATTACGTAAAATCGTTTGGAATACACGTATCGCCTAACTCTATATTAATCGTCTCCGGTGCATTACAAGCATTACAATTAATATCAATTGGTCTTTTACATAGAAAATCAACCGTTTTACTCGAACAACCTTCTTACTTATATTCACTTCATGTTTTTCAATCAGCAAATATACACCTATCTGGTATAGCGATGGATCATTACGGGATTTTACCTAGCGATTTATTAACACGTATTAAATATAGTCAAAAGAAAAATATTTTATATTCTATTCCTTGTTTTCAAAATCCAACAGGGATATTAATGTCTGAAAAGCGCCGGAAAGAAATATTAAAAGTATGTGAAAAGGAACAGTTACCTATCATCGAAGACGATATTTACCGTGAGTTATGGATTGATGAACCTCCTCCAGCTCCTTTAAAATCGATAGATAAACATGGACATGTATTATATGTTGGTAGCCTCTCTAAAACACTAACTCCAGGACTTAGAATTGGATGGATTATCGGACCAGAACCTGTTATTGATAGATTATCAGATATAAAAATGCAAACAGACTATGGGTCTAGTTCTTTATCTCAAAGAGTTGCTGCTGAATGGATAAATAAAGGTTTTTATGAAGACCATGTAGCGAACGTAAGAACGCATTTAAAAGAACGAAGAAAAATGATGGTACAAGCTTTACATATGTATTGTGCAGACATAGCAACTTGGGATATTCCTAGTGGTGGATTTTTTATATGGCTAAAGGTTGTACCTAACATTCCGATGAAGAGACTATTTTTAGAGGCACTATCAAAAGGGATTCTTTTAAACCCAGGACGTATTTATGAAGAAGAATCAGATCAATGTATACGTTTATCGTATGGATATGCTTCTCCAGAACAAATAATTACCGGGATAAAATTGTTAAGTGGATTAATCCGTAAGTTAATGATATAACAAAAATCCTCTTTTATTTATAAGAGGATTTTTTGTGTACCTTATTTACCACAAACGCATTTCCTGTCCCAATAAAATAAGTTCTTCATAAGGATCTCCGTCAATTTTTAATACTTGAGCAAAAGCTAGTTCTGTTTTTATCCCTTGTTCTTTTAAGCGAATAATTTCTTCCCTTATATGTGGATTCTGCATTAATATCATGTGCTCAACAATCATATGTTTATATGCATTTTGGCTACGCACTGGCTTAGGTTGGGCAAATAATTCAAATTCAAAACCTTCAAATTTAAAATTCACCTTTATTGATTCAGTATTTTTAATTTTTTTCTTTTTTATTTTGAATCCTTCATAAGAACCATATAAAGATCTCATTTCCTGTTCAAAAACATCAAAGTTATGTACTTCCATTACAATATCTAAGTCAGATTGAAGAGTATCAATTCTTATAGGTATTGTCCCACAAAGAACAGGACTATACAAAGCTAAATCCTCCATTATGTTTAATGTATTCAAAACATCATATACTTTTTGTTGCTTGTCATTCCCTGATTGTAAATATGTAATAGATGTAAACATGGAAGTCTCTCCTTCATTTCACGTAATACGTGACTCACTAAATTCAAGAAAATTTGTCCGTTGAAATTTATTCTAAGAGTACCTTTATTTCAATATATTAAGACGAATAAACAATATGTTTCAACTTTTCTCCTATACTGCAATACTATAAAATAAAAAAGGAGGAATTATTATGAGCATTTTCAACATTCTTTTATCCATACACATTTTATTTGGAACAATATGCTTAATTACCGGTATTGTAGCGATGGTTGCTCAAAAGAAGAAAGGCAAACATACAGAATGGGGCGAAATATATCATGCATCTTATGTTGTTATCACCCTTACTGCAATCATATTGTCCATAATAAATTGGGATAAAATCGCATATTTATTTTATGTAGCAATTTTCTCTTATTCATTTGCGATTTATGGTTACCTTGCAAGAAAAAAGCGTTGGAAAAATTGGCTTCACCACCATATTAGAGGTATGTTAGGCTCTTATATTGGTGCCGTCACCGCACTTTTAGTAAATATAGGCATCCATATTCCTATTATAAATTTACTTCCGCCAATTTGGTTTTGGTTTTTACCTACTTTAATCGGCATTCCTCTCGTAGTCAGTGTATCAAAAAAATATAAAAAGCGTAGTTAAAATTAGTTACATTTTGATTACTTTCTAGTTCATTTTTATTCCATGTTTCCTATGATATAATGGGTTGTATTGTTTTTTACCATCTACATTAAATATAGGAGGATTTTGATGATACTATCACAAGATAAAAACATTAAACTAGCGATACATGGAATTACTTTATTATCTTTCTTGGTCTTTTTCCTCTTTGGTAATACACTTTTTTTTATACCCCTCATACTTTATTTCGTTTTCAAATCACAAAGTATAAAAGAAATGAATCTAGAATCAGCCCTTTTTCAATTTGGAGTATGGCTCGCTGTATTTCTTTGGAACTTCGTAGTAGTCCGTACGCTCATGTTTTCCTTATTACACATTGACTTGAGTACAAATTCCTTGTTTGTTATTTTTGGAACAATTCCACTATATATAATACTTTTAGCTGCTGTAATTTTAGGACCAATTAAAGGGATTTTATATGAATTACAAAATAAAGAGTTTCATTATCCTATTGTTTCACGATGGGTGCATAGAACTAAATAAAAAGAATCCAATAAAGTTATTGGATTCTTTTTATTTTCTCTTTTGCATAGTTATTTAAACTTCGGCTCAATGTATTCAATGATATTACCATCATGAAAACAGCCGTATATCATTTCCTATCGGGTAATTCTTTTTATTTATGATTTTTTAAATCCAATATTGAATGTAAACGATCCGGATAATTAGTAAACATCCCGTCGACTCCCCATGAAAGTAACTTTTTCATATCTTTTTCATTATCTACTGTAAATGGATGAACTTCTAATCCGTGTTTCTTTATTTTCTTTACGTAAGCTGAATCAATATATTTGTAATTCATACCAAGACCTATGCAGTATGTTTTATACTTTTCTATCTCTAATTCATTTAATTGAACTGACTTTTGATATGATAATAATTGTACTAGTGGGATATTAGCATGTAAACTATGAATCTTTTGCAGACTTTCTTCACTAAAGGATTGAATAATAACTTTATCACTTATTTGGTAGTACTTTATAATTTCTAATAGCTTTTCTTCCATACCCGGATATTCATCTGGTGACTTTGTTTCTATATAATAATTAGCATTATGCCCAAACATTTCTATAATTTCTTTTAACTTTGGAACTTTAGCATTTTCAAATTCTTTCTTTGCTAAATTCGGATATTTTTCATTGAAAAAAGAGCCTACATTTAGTTGCTTCATTTCTTCTAATGTATGTTCTTTTACTAACCCTTTACCGTTTGTTGTACGGTTTACGGTTTCATCATGCATAGCTACTAAATGTCCGTCTTTTGTCATTTGGAGATCAATTTCTATGTAATCCCCCTTCAATTGTTGGCCTAATTTATATGCTGCTATTGTATGTTCTGGTGCATACGCAGAAGCGCCTCTATGTGCGATATTCTTTATATGATTTGATTGATTAATAGCTTTAGTGTATTTATGTTCGTTTATTTGCCGAAAAACAAAGATACTTATTACTATGAAAAAACAAATGATTGTAATTAGAGATATTTTTTTCATAACGTTATGTTAACTCCTATATTTAAAACAATTTGACTTGTATGATTTACTCAAATAAATGTCGATTTTCAAAAACAGTCATTCGTCCAACAGCTTGAAAGCCCGACTTTTTATAAATATTGATTCCATCAGGTGAAGCTTGTAAAACGCAATAAGTATTTTTTAATTTCTTTGCTTCTTGCAGCAAGAAGTTAAACATAGTAGAACCAAATCCTCGTCCTCTCATCTCTTCTTGAGTTGCTATGTCATAAATACCAATACTATCTTTTGTACAGACCAACGAACCAACAGTTACAACTTCATCTTTATACATACCTAAGTATAGCTTCATATTTTCACTATTCCATAAATCGAAAGAAGAAATTTGATTATAGAATGATTGTACATGTATACCTTCCTCTGATGTACCGAATAGATCAGCTAGCGTTTCTCCAAATCTTTGTATTTGTCCGAGCGAAGATGCTTGTTGAATTGTAAAGCCTACTGGCGTGTCTATTGTTGGAGAAATTGTTTTTAAGTCTGCAACCATCGCAATACTATGTTCTGCTTCTTTTAAACCAAATTTTAATAACTCGCTCTTAATAGTCTGCCCTTGTTCTTCATCCCAAAGCCAAACACACATTGGAAACTGCTTTTGATTATAGTATTCTACCTCCTTATTTAATTGCTTAGCTCTATCTGTTACATTATTGTTAAGTAAAGTAATGATATTAAATGTATCTGCAGGTAAACCACAGTCGACAGCAATGTAATCCTTCGTTTCTTTTACATTCATTCCTTGCACAAGTCTAGCAATATATGAGATTTTAAATGTAAAATTATCTAATAGTAACTGTTTATAATTCATAAATTGTGCTCCTTTCATAAAAATTAGTATCCGAACTCTTTGATTTTAAATATAACACATAAGTTATTTACCTTTTTCTATAAAAATATCTCTTTAATTTATGCGGGATAGCTTAAAAGAATTAAAAATGATATAACGTTGTCGGAATGAAAAAAGTGGTATATAATAAACATTAACATTACTAGTAATTATTTTAGGTATTCCTAGAATAAAGGAGCGATACATATGAAAATTACTATTTATTTCGGAAGTCATGAAGATCAAGATGTACGTACTATGGACTGTCATTTAGATGTAGAAGATACAGAAGAGATTGTTTCTGTATCATAATATAAATATACGGGATAAACCCTATTCCCTACAGCGTTTAAGACACCTTTTACAGGTGTCTTTTTTGTTGTTTTTTTCATCAAAAACCCTTTACTTTAGAGTGTTTTAATAGTAAAATATACACATACGAACAAATGTTCTTTTACTTTAATTGTACATGAAGGGATGATTTTTACAATGGCTCAAGCAAAGCGCAGAGGAAGAAAAAAGCAAACACCTATTATTTCAAATACAGGCTTTATCGGCTCTGTCTTTATTGATACATTGGAGTTACAAAAGAAATCCTATTATTTCGCTCGTAAAAAACTTCAAATTGTTCATCATGTACTTGATGGTCTATCTGGAGCAATGAGCGCATTATTTAAAGAACATAATATCACTGCATATATGTCATGTGTATATTTACATAACCAAAAGAAAATCGGCTTTGTTCTTTCAACAAAACCTTTTGAACAAAGTGATGGTGTGTCTTATTTTATAAATTATTTGATCGAAAAGAATTTTTATGGTAACGAAGATGTAGAATACCAAGAAGTATTTAATACAGGTTTTATCGGTGTAGTATTCGCCGATTTATCTAGTATAGATCGCTTTAATTTTGAGTTTGAAATGGGTATGTTAACAAAGTTAATGAAAGATATGATTATTCCCGTTAAAGAACTCTTTTTACGCCATAATGTACCGGCTTATATCTCCACTTCTCATTTAGATGAGCAAAACAAATTAGGTTTCGTACTTTCTGTAAAACCGTATGATGAACGTGCAGAAGCAGATTTATACTTTGAAATGTATTTAAAAGAGCGTGGATTATTTATTGGTGATGAAGAAGATGATATTGATAAGATTGTTATTAGAAAGACAGCTGAATTACGATAAAAAAGCGCAGGATGATGATCCTGCGCTTTTTTATCTGTAACAATATCAAATAGTTACGTTAAACACTATAATCTTTGGAATGAATTTCTAAATTGAACTTATTTGAATAAGCTTTATTCAAAATAAGAAATACTATTCCTCCTGCAATTGGAAGCGTGTAGGCTGGAATATAATTTAATAATAGACCTGATAATGCCAGTGCTATCGGCTGCATCATTTTACCTATACTTAATCCAATACTGAGCACTCTTCCCCTATATTCATCAGGAACTTCTTTTTGCATGAAATAAATTAAAGGAATATCAATTAACGCTATTATTAGCCCGAAAGAGAACATAACAACACAATACGTAATAACGCATACAAAATCATTTGCTTCAAAACTTTTGAATAAAACTGGAATTCCTGAAATAATCATAAAAACTGCCAACATTGAACTTAGCTTTTTCAAAAGATAAGAGTAAGAAAAACGATTAGTTATCTTTTTCACTAAAATTGCACCAATTATCATCCCTACTGGAAAAGTTCCTTGAATGATACCAAATTGCTTCGAACTAAGATTGAGAACTGTGTTAATAATGTATGGTAATGGAACAGTTACAGCAAATCCTAAGAAGAAATTAAGCGAAATTAAAATATGAAACGTATTCTTTAAGCTTTCCCTCTCCATTAAGTAAAAGTATCCCTCTTTTATATCTTTAATAAAATTAATTTCTCTTATTGAACATTCCTCCTTTATATCGTGCCCGAACAATTTAAAGTGAATAAACAGTATGGATATGCCAGAAAGGATAAATGAAATACCGTTTATCATTATAAAAAGTTTTATGTCTACAACAGCAAAAACGATACCACCTAACATAGGACCGAGAATTAAAGATACAGAATCAATAATTTTACTTATAGAATTAATACTCATTAACCTCTCTTTAGAGACGATATTCGGTTTTGCGGATTCTAATCCTATTCCAAAAAACGTTGTAAATACTGTTAAAAGAAAAGTAGTAGTATAAATGATGAATAAGTTTAATCCATAATTACTGCTCAATGTATAAACAGTAATTAATAAGCCTCCACTTAGTAAATCCATACAAACGACCAGTTTCTTTTTATCAACTTTATCTGCGATTACACCTGCAAATGGATTCATAACAATCATTGGAATCGTTCCTAAAATAAGCGTAATTGCGAAATTCCATGCTGATCCGGTTATTTGTAACACATACAATCCTAATGCGAAACTATAAATAGAGCTACCAAATATTGATACTGTTTTCCCAAATGAATAGAGATAAATATTTCTTAGTTCTTGAGTACTTTGCTCATTTTGTGAATGTATTCGTAAACGTCCCATAACTCTTTCCTCCCGTTTAACTTTGTATTACATACAGTGTAAGTTCTCGGGTCAACCCAATATCAATATGCTATTATTAAAAAGTTTTAAAAGAAAAATAAAAGAAGATGGGGTTAACCCCATCTTCTTCCGAAAAATGAATATGTATAAATTTCTTCTCCTTGAACGAAGAAATTTTCGTATTTCCCGCCTCTTTCCAAATAATTAGAAGTTCTTTCATCAATGGTTTGAAACTGTAGTTTTTGAATTTCTCCCTTAACTTTTGAAGAGGTAAAATTCTCTCGTAATCTAATTGATATATGACTATGTATGCTGAAATTTTTAAATAAAATATATGAGCTTAGCATATAACACTCTGGCTTAAAAAGTGGATTTAATTCATGCAACAAAAAGTTTTTATGCTCAAAACTATAATTACTTGTACCAGACTGATCAATGACAATATCAGCAGAATAATTCTGAATAGGTATGTTTAAAAAGTCGGCACAGATAAATAGAATGTTTCTTTTCGGGTTTCTTCTTTCAATTACATCTTTTAAAAATAAAAGTTTATTCAAATCTCGATCAACAGCAATATATAGGCAATTTCCTGGTAGTTCCTCATAAATATTTCGTAAAAAGAACCCAATACCAGATCCTAAATCAAGTAGTATTTTTTCATTTAAATCTAGTTGCATTAGTTTCTTTTTCGCCCATTCTCCTCCTCTTTGAACATTTTCCAAAAAAGCAGTATCAGTTTCATGGATATAATCCGAAATAGAATCTTCAAGTGATGTCTTTTCATATGCTTTATATGAGTTTCCAGCTGTTAAAACCCCTGAAATAATCGCGTATTCTTCACCACAATTACAAATTAACTTTCCCTCAACAATTTGATTCTTATTGATAATGCCATCTTCAAGAATCAAATTTCCGTTACACTTAAAACACTTAAATACATTAAGTACGTTTAAATCTATCCCTAAAATTGAATTCGAAATTTTAGTTTTTATAGATAAATTATTTAACGCTTCCTTTAATTTATCTTTTTGTTCCTCTAAATTTTTTATTTCCTGTTCAATCTTTTCATATTTCAATTTAAATAAAGATTGATAAAAAGTATTTTTTTCGTAATCTATAGATTTCCCTAAATTTTTATAAAGAAAAAGATCTTTAATTTCATTTAAGCTAAATCCTAGCCTTTTGTACTCTAAAATAAGTTCCATATCTTTTTGACAATACTCATCAAAAAAATAGTGCCCACCTTTCTTTTCAGGAATAATGAGACCGAGGTCTATATAATGTCTAATCGTATCTACACTTACAGTATTTACTTCTGCAAACTTACTGATTTTCATACTATCACTACCATTTATATATTTGTTTATACATACTTCTTTATTATTTTAAAAAATCCTTTCATCTCCCTATACAAAATTATTTATGGTATGAAAAAGATGTAATTCATTTTAGGGTTCCGTCACATACTCATCCAGCTAAGCTTATATAAGTTTAGCTATTCTTTTTTAATCTTGAATTTTGGCGTAAGTAATACAGTCTTTTTCTGTTTTCATTGAATTGGAATATGTAAGGTTACGTACTTTAACCATAGAGGACTTGTACTACCCGTTCCTATCAATTTCATAGACGTGTAGGATGTTATTTTATGGGAAGTGTTCTTGCTGTGGGATCGGTATTGTAAATATAGATGAACGTGGTTCAAGTCAAAAAAGGTACTCCTAGGAGTACCTTTTTTGACTATTCTGTATGTGCGAACGTTTTCAAAAATTATTGGATATAAATTGACGTACGCATTGTATTAAATGGCGCGTTTATAGATGTTTTTTGGTATTCAAATGTTCCTTGTTGATGTCCAGAAGCATCCCATTTGTAATACCAGCCAACGATTGGTTTTCCGCCGATTATTGTGGATCCAATACTTTTTACATTAGAACCATTTATTTTAGTAAATGGATTTTGACCGTATCCCATCTCTTTCGTTGTAATATATAAGTATTTTCCCCCGTGGTTACGTGATGTGCTAAAGCTGTTTGAGTTAATTGTTTCTACTCCGCCCAGCTCAGACTCTACTTGTACGACGTTTAGTGAAGTAAGTGGTGCTGCAGGTCCAGCTGAAGCTTCTGTTGCCATTCCTAAACCGACGAACGCTGTGATTGCTAACGATGAAATCCCTAGTGCTGCTTTTTTAAACATAAAAAACATCCCCTTCCATCTATTGTTTTCTCTTTCATTGCCAATATAATCCTAATAATCTTATATGTAAATAGATTGTAACTATATAAATATTAGTGCGAATATTCTATTATATGTTTCTACAATTCTATTACTTAATATGAATGACTTACAGTGTAAAACGAAATACACATTACAACTTGATTCTATTATTTTCATTGTTAGCTAGTGTATCCCGAATTTAAAGCGCATGAACAATTATTGCTATTTTTTGGGTTCATAAACAGGTGTCTATGTTTGTTGTTACCATATAATAAAGTTACACTAAGCTGATGTCAGTACACGTAGAAACAATAAAAAAGAGCATATTTTAAAAGATTTATCCCGCATTAACGGGCAGTAAGACCCCAACCTCAAAATTCAGTGGAAGCAAAGAAGTTAGGTGGGGGATCAACTGCCTGTAAAAGCCCGATTGGTTCAACTAATAATCAGTGGGGGATGAACAAAACCCCCACTGATTAAAGTTTCACTTTATTAAAACATGCTCTTTTTTTATTAATTTGAATGAATCTTTCAGTAAAAAAGTGCATTGATTTGTATCCTTTATGTAATAGAAATACTCGTTTTAAAAATCTTGTTTTTGTGCTTTTTACTATTATTCTTAAAGATAATTTATTGAATGTTCTTATTGTACTCTAATTGATTTTGAATTCCTGATCTATCAATTTGAATCCAATACTCTGAAATTTTCCCATTTTCAATTCTATATACCGCACTTGCTATTTGAGTTATAGGGAGGCCTGTAGGTTCGTATCCATCTATTTCTCCTATGTGTGTACCTACTTGCTTCCAGCGTACATATACTTTACTATCTTGTACTAATAATTCTTGAATTTCTAAAGAAAAATTTCCATATACTTCTATCATCTCTCTTACATGCTCAGCATAATCTTTTGGCGATCTGTATACTGTTTGTTCCTCTTCAGATATAACTTGATGTGCCAATACTTTATCTGCCATATATCGATTTGAAAAGTCTGGATTATTCCCTGAACGCACTTCTTTGAAGAAATTTCTAACAATTAGTTCTGGTTTCATTAAACATCCCCCTTAAAAATAAATCCAATACTAATATCACCTGAATGTATTAGATAAGTGTTATATTACTCATTCTCACTCTTTCTCAATAAGCATGTCAAGTTTGTAGTGTTGGCATGAAAATTGTAAACTCGCTTATGCTTTGTATTCTTCCGTTCATTCTTGAAAATTTCTAACAACTCGTATTTACCATATTTTATATCCCATATTCCTAAGCTTCTTTATTCTAGAATGTTTTTACTACACTATTTATTTTTTCTTTTTCCCTTGCAGGAACAACTGTGATAACATTACCTTTATCATTTAAAGTCAGAGGGTGTAGAAATTACAGATAGCTATCGATATGCTACCTACTACGTACTGGATGAAATCAAACGTTTATGTGCAATCCAGCTAATAGGGAAATGATTCATGTGAAAAAGGAGATGCTATAGGTACTATAGCATCTCCTTTTTATGTACTGATTCATAAAGAAAGACAGCGATTCTTCCTCTACCTTTATTGTGCTATCTTTTTTGGATTAAGTCACCATGTAGTAGTAAATAAAAATGAGCTAAGTTTAAAAAACTAGTTGATATACATGGAATCAGGTACAGACATTAAAACATAAAAAAGGTCTCCTACTATTCCACTAGTAAAAATAATAAATCCCATATTACGTATTCCTTTAATTTTTGACCGTAATCCAATGATTCCAGCTAAAAGCCCAGTTAAAGAAAATAGAATCCAGTATAATTCTGTAGGAATATCAAGAAGTTTATTCTCAGAAATCCCCATTCCCCAAAAAATAAAAGGCAGTACGACAAAGGAAAGGCTAAGTAATCCTAGTATACTTACGAGTAAGTTACGATGTTTAATCCCATTAATAATTAAATACAATCCACCAAAAAATCCGCATAACACAAGATAAGGCATATAGTAGATCCAAAGTAAACTCAAAATGATCATATGTAATTCCCTCCAATTTTTCTGCATTCTCTATAATTTTAAGGGGTTATTTGACTGTCTGAATCCGTTGCTAATTGATTCATTTGATTTAGCGCTTCTTCTAAATCAAATGAATTAAACCAACGGTAATCCTGCTTGTCTAAAATACGATAATGCTGACTAATCAGATTTTGTTGTAAACGAAAGTTCCCTTTTTCTTGAATCTGTTTCCACCAGACTTTTCCTCCCAATGTTTTTTCTTTGAAATTGCTAGTGCTACTGTGGGCCATTGTTTCGATTACTACTAATGGATCATCCCCAAGAGCATTCTGTAAAACTTCACTATCTCTAAACAATGCACAAATAGCAATGGTGTTGGTCCAGCCTGCATTCGTTCTCCCTTTCTCAATTTGAACAAGCGTTTTTTTGGATATCCCGAGAATTTCAGCCATTTTATCTTGCGTATATCTTTTTTCAGTACGTATTAACTTTATTTTCGTTGAAATGAGTTCAATTGTATGATCTTTATTCACTTTCTCTCCTCCAAAAGTAACTAATGTTTTATTTAGTGTAATTTTACACTAAAATAATCCCATTTTCAACTCGATCCTCCCTAAATCTTGTAAGAAATAATCGGATAAGCCATAAAAGAGCATTCCACAGTTTTCTATGAGGTATTGAGGAATTATCGATTTCTAAGCTCGATGGAGATTTGGCAGGGGTCCATTTCATTTTAATTAAATAAAAAACCCGTGAATCATTCACGGGTTTTACTTTAATAACTAATTGCTATTGTTCCCTCACCTGCATGAACAGCAAATGAAATCGGTAATGGATATAGTTTGAAGTCCATTTCAGGGAATGCTTGTCTTATATCTGAAATCCATTCTTCAGCTCCATCTTTGTCATTAGCATGGAACATATGAAGTACTTTAGGCAATTCTTTTTCAAGCTCATTTTTAATATATTCTCGACATTTTTGGATTTTACGAACTTTCTTTTCAAGTAAAAGTTCGCCGCCTTTTACTTCTAATATTAAGTTGACACTTAATAAACTTCCAAGTAAAAATTGAACTCCCTTTACACGTCCACTTGCATACAAACCTTTTAAGCTCTTTGGAAATACATGAAAAGGTCTTCTTTTTTCATCTACTAATGTTTTGTGTATATCTTGTAAAGTCATACCATCATTGTATAACGATTTCGCTTTTCTAATTAGTTCATCCATTGGATAACTTGTCGTTTCACTGTCTAATACCGTTAATGGGAACCCTGCCATTTCTGCAGCTAATTTCATGTTTTGATAAGTTCCACTTACTTTTCCGCTAATAGCAACTGCAAATCCTTCTTCATATTCTTCTTTGCATTTCGTAAATAACTCTACCATTTCCCCAATGTTAGGTTGTGATGTAGTGACTGTCTTACCTTCGTTTAACGCATTATAAACACGTTCACGTACACCTTCTTCACAATCTTTGTACGACACACCATCAATAATAACTTCGATTGGGATAACAAAGTTATCTCCTTCTGTTTTAAAACTCGCAGTTGTACTATCAGTAATCCAAGCAACACGCTTCATGTTGTTCCTCCCTTAATTCAATTCCTCTTTTCTAATTTTTCTATATATTTATGTTATGAAAAGAGAATATCCCTGTAATAGTAACAGGACTTTATTGTTTTGGCTATAGTAGATAGATGATAAATGTGAATATTTCTTGTCTTTTTCACAAATTAAAAAGAAAATCAAGAAATTTGCTCGATTTTCTTTTTCTCATACATTATTTAAAAGTTTCGTTATCTAAAATCACAACATAATCATTCGTCAATCGCCCAGCTTCTTTCGTATAACTGACAAGCCTTTGTATGTTATCACAACAAATTTTTGCTCCCCATACGAGTAAGGGTACGCCGATAAAATCGATATGAAACCTCCTAGAAAACAGACCACCAAAAGTCATTGGTAAAGGCACTGTTGGTGATGTATTAGAAAAAATAATCTTTTCATGGCTTTCATAATGTTTTTGTAGAATCTCTCCTAAATGCTTCATCGCAGGTACAACGACTTTTGATGCGCCGCATCCAATCGTATATACAGGATTGCCATTTTCGTCTATTCCATGAAAAATAATTTTCCCCATATCTTCTGTTTTTAATTTATTGAAGTACTCTACATTTAATATTTCTTCTTTCGTTAACTTCCGATCAGTTGGTAATTTATTTAAATGATACGCTGCAGCTAGTGAAGTTGTATGTGTACCACCGAAGTCTGTGTAAATGAATATCATATTATCATCCCTTGTTGTAAATGTTCAATGTTATTTAGTATTACCGTTCATAGCATTGTTAAACAAGGGAAGAATGAAATTACGCTTTTTGTGTTAAATCATTATATTTTTTCCAAATATAATATCTTCTACTGATTACAGTACCTAATGTGATACATAAAAAGGCATTCGTTACAATCGTTAATGTTTGATGCGTACTGCCAGAAAACATACTCTGCTTAATCACAACTTTTGCACCTAAAATAACAAGTAGAATAATTGTACTTAACCAATTTCCCTTTCGTAATACATGACCTGTTTCACTATCTAATCGAAATGTTAATGCTTTTCCCCTAATAACCCCAAGACCCAATCCAATACCGAGCATTGCAACAAATAGTAGTACTTGTAATATATTTAATTGTCCCATATGAATAATGGACTGGATTGTTACGAAGCACAGCAAAGCCGGAATGATCCAAATACGATTAATATTCACTTTATATTCCTTACCTTGCATTAATATAATTATAAGAATAACAAGTAGAATATCCATTAAGAGTCCTCCTATATACTTGTTTGCCTTTGAAAATTATATTCGCCTCTTTTCATCCCATACTTGAAATACGATAGCTACTTTAAAGTGTATAATGTGGAATGTAATTTCCCATCAATCTTACTCATTAGTTATAAAAATAAAAAGACATACTTATTACTCGTACGTCTTTATTATTACATTCATAAACTCGTTTAACCTTTATCATTACTTAACATCTTTAGAACTAGTTTTATCTACTACTTGCATGTTAAATGTAGCAGCTAGCTTTAAAGTGATTTTATAAATAAAATAACCAACAATAGAACCTAGAACGTTACAGATCACATCATCAATATCAGTAATACGTGCCCATCCACTAAATAAAGACTCAATTAGTTGTAATAATTCAATACTAACTGATATGGTAAATCCTAATAAAATAGTATTTTTAATCTTTTTATATGTATCCCATATAATTGGTGCTAAAAAACCTAAAGGTATTAATAATAAAACGTTCCCACCAACATTTCTTACGATTAGACCGATCATAAATAGGACATCACCATCATAAGCACTTCCTATTTGACCAATATCCTTAAAAATTGATGCAAAGGGAATAATATTAACTGAACGACTAAGATTTTCAGCACTAGAAGGAAAACCAATTGGTAAAGGAAATAAAGTTACGGCAACAACCATACAAATGTATACTACGAATAGAAAACGAATTAATTCTTTCCACCAATTTACATGTTTTTTATTTTTCATCCCAATTAAAATACTTCGTACAATTAAATAGGAGATGACTCCAAAAACAATAAACATACTACCGTTTAATATATACAAATTTTTCCCGCCTCTTTAATATTACATATAAACATCGATATACAATCATAAAACAGTGTTAATCAATTACAGAAAGTCTTCATTTAATAATTAAAATGAAGACTTATACAGAGTACATTTCAAGGCAGATGCAATTATGAACTCTTTTAACTTTTTCAAAAATATTTTTCTAGTTCTTTCATTAATTTTTCAGGTCCTGCTCCTTTATTCGAAGGAATAACTAATGTAATTCCTAAGTCTGGATAAACAGCCGAGCGAAAACTAACACCTGGATCATAGCCCATTATATGATATTTAAAAATATTATTTTGTCTTGTTTCAATCCATATTCCATAGCCGTAAAACTGATTATTATTTACTTGAATGTGAGGAGTTAAAAGTAAATTAGTATATTCTTGGCTTAATATTTCATAGTTAAATAATGCTTCCCAGAACTTAAGCATGTCTGGTGCGGTAATATAAGCACCGCCATCAGAACCACCTTTTATCGGTATGGAATATGCATTTGTTCTCCATTTTTGGCTATTTACATCTTTTATATATCCAAGAGCGGTGTGCTTTGGTAATGTATCTAAAGAGAAATAGCCGGAATCATTCATGCCAATTGGATTCAATATTTTTTGCTCTATATATTCCGCAAACTCAAGTCCTGTTTGCTCTTCTATTATTAATCCAAGTAAGATAAAGCCTGCATTGTTGTAGTGAAACTTACTTCCTGGTGCAAACATCATATTATTGTTTTGAAATAATGGTAAAAAGTCTTTTAAACTTTTTAAAAGGTACATAGGTGTTTGCTTCCAAAGATCCTCAAAGTTATCCATTATACTTTCGTCAAAATAATCTGGAATACCAGAACTATGTGTTAAAAGTTGGTGTATTGTAATATCATCATTGAAGTTTGGAAATTTAATATGTAGACAATCTTTTAACTTTGTATGAAAAGTAATTACACCTTTTTCAACAAGTTGACAGATGCCGATTGCAGTGAATAATTTACATCCTGAAGCAATTCCGAATTTTGTTTGTAGTGTATTGTTTATACATTCACTTCTATTTGCGTAACCAAACGCCTCTTCATAGATTAAGTTTTTTTCTTTTTTCACTAAAACTACCCCAGAGAAATCTATATTCCGATACATCTCTTTTACAATTTTGTCTATTTCCCCTTTTGTTTTTATCACGACAACCACCCTTGTCTTTCCTTATTGTTCTTTCCCCTTATTATTTTTCCATATAAAGGGGAAAGAACCCTTTAATTGAATACGATAAATTATTAATAAGAACACAAAATTCATTTCGAATTTATTGATTCATCGGAACCCCACTTAAATTGTGATGGTAATAAAGTAAATACACACAATACGATAGTTATAAACAGCATTCCTAATGTTCCTACAATGACTACAAGTTGTATAGAAATGAATTGCGTTGCAACAGCGGACAATATTGTAATAAAAATTGTTACTACTGCAATAAAGAGCCCATATATACTCCCAATCCGTCCCATCATATGAACAGGAACGTTATTTTGGTAAAATGTATAATACCCTGTATTTGCATATGCCATAGAGAAAGATAAAATAAGAAATCCGGTAGCAGCTATTAAAAATCCACTTGAAAAAGCGTAGATTAAATATCCGAGTGCGATGAATAATGATCCTATCCCAATTAGAAATGAAGGTGCTAATCTTTTTGATAAAATTGTATTTGTTATGGCGCCTAAAATACAGCCCGCTCCACCAATACTTACTAAAAAGCCATACTCACTATCTGTTAACAATAAAATTTCTTTCGCAAATGATAATTCAAGTGAATCAGTTGCGGTAGTTAGTACCATCATTCCTTGGAATAAGAAGTACACACATACGACATACACATGTTTTTTACTAAAATTTATAACAGTGTTCCAATCTTTTTTTAATAGTGAAATAGATATTGTATTACTAGGTGAATGAGAATCTTCTTTTTTATCAAGATTAGGTAAAAGTAGTGTAATTAATCCTGATAAGAGAAATGCTATAGTATTCATATATATAGTAAACTCTGGTGTACTCACTATTAATAAAGCTCCCGCTACCGCCGGACCAATTAAAAATGCACCAGATGATATTAAGCTACGTAGTGAATTGAAACGTTGTCTTTGCTCTACTGGAATTAATTTCGTCATATACGTCATAGTAGTCGGCTCATAAATCGCGCTGGCCATACTTATAAAGAATACGAATACATACACAATCCAAAGTGATGGAAGTACAGGTAACATAGCAATACATATTGCACGATATATATCAAGGTGTATCATTAATTTTCGTTTATTTAAACGATCAATCATACTTCCTGACCAAGCGTTTGTAAATAAAGCGGCTAGTGGCTTAATTACATATAAAGTAGCAACAGCTAAGGCTGAGCCACCCATATTATAGACAAGTACATTCAGTGCTATTAAGTAAATCCATGCACCTAAATTCGCAATACCAACTCCGGACAGTAGTAATAAAGGATATTTCCAATCTTTAAGTATTTTTTTCACTTTAGGTCCCCGCTTTCCATATTGTTTTAAAACAATAAAAAAATCCCCCCCCCAAGACTTATAGTCTTAGGGACGAGATTTATCATCGCGGTGCCACCCTAGTTTATTAATATGTCGCCATATTAAACTTATCAGGTACTGCATTGTTTTCATGCTTATACCGTAGCTCTATAACGGGAGCTCCCGTCACACCATCCTCTTATAAAAGATTCCGATGTACTGCTCAGAGGCTTGGTTCAATAAAGAATTTTTGCTCCTTTTCAGCTTTATGGAGCTCTCTGTGAAAAATTCATTTTATTTACTCTTCTCTTCACTGCATTTGATTTTTTCTATATTATCACATATATATTTAACTGTAAATAATAAATAATTACATATTTCAAGTTATGCCAATGTTAACAGTCTTATTTATTATTTTTTCTAAAAATTACGGTGCGTGAAATTACTAGAATCTCTAAAAAAAGAGCCTCTTATATATAGGCCCTTCACAATGTCCAAATTAATTCGTATTTGCCTCTACTAACGGTTGTAGCGGTGGTTCTAATTCTAGTTTTAACGTATCACCTTCTTGTAAATCTTTCCCTTTTTCAATACTTTGATTTGTTACATAACCCGTCCCTGAAGTTTTTAAATCTAATTTCAAAAGCTTAGAGAAATACATAACATCACGCATGGACCAACCTTTTATATTTGGCATTTTTGCGTTATTTCCTAATAGAAATATACGATCTCCTTCACTAATTACCTCACCAGATTGTGGGTATTGTTTTATTATTTTTCCTTCTCCTAAAATAACCGGCTGTAGCTTCTCTTTTTCTGCACTTTTTTCTACTGTCCCCATGGATTGATTCACATAACTTTGTACTTTTAATTGAGATTGCTTCGTTGCATCGACAATTTGTTTTTCTGTATATGGTTTCACCTTTAAATATTCTAAACTATTTTTTATAACTGGTTTAAATATTTCAGCAAGAGGCTGAGCTCCATACTCGTCTCCCTTTAATTTTGGCTGCTTAATAGCTAAGTATACGATTAACTCTGGGTCATCAATTGGAGCCATTCCTAAAAATGAAAAAATATAATTTTCTTTCCCTTCCATATATCGTCCATTTTCAGGGTTCGGAATTTGGGCTGTTCCTGTCTTACCCCCAATTGGATAACCATCCACTTTATACATTGTACCAGTTCCTTTTGAAGACGTAATAACGCGCTCCATTAAGCTTCTTACCTTGTCCGCTGTTTCTTTTTTTATCGGATTCCCAATTTCTTTCGGTTGATTTTCCATAATAACTTGTTTGTTTGTTGGATTTACAACTTTATCAACGATATATGGTTGCATCATTTTCCCGTCATTTGCTATTGCCGTAGCGGCTTGTATTAATTGAATAGGAGTGACAGTGGAACCTTGCCCGAAAGAAGTTGTAACTTGTTGGATTTGTGTGTTTAATAATAATGTATTTTTACTTTCTCCGGGTAAATCTATTCCTGTTTTTTGATTGAAACCAAATTTATTCATATATTGCTTAAATTTATTCGGTTTTAATAACTGATCTTCTAAAATAGAAAAAGCTACATTTGACGATCTTTCAAAGCCTTCATCAAATGTAATTGAGCCCCATCCAAATCCACCATTATGATCCTTTATATCTGTTGAACCAACCGAATATTTTCCTGATTGAAAATATTCTTTCCCGTTATATACACCTTCATTAATAGCAGCAGCTAACGTAAACACTTTCATTGTTGAACCTGGTTCATATGCGTTTGCAATTGGATCATTTAAAAAGTATTCGATATCGCCTTTATTAGGATTATAGCTAGGCTTACTAGACATCGCTAAAACCTTACCAGTTTTTGGATCTGCAATAATTCCTATTAACATAGAAGGATCATAGTGTTGTTGTGCTTTGTTCATCGCTTCTTCTAAAAAACTATTAATTTGCTTATCAAGCGTAAGATATACGTTATTTCCATGTTTAGCAGGTTCTACTTTACCTATGTCATTTGTAAGTGGGATACCTCTTCGTGTTCCTACATATTCTATATTCCCGTTCGTAGAGCGCAAATATTTATCCAAACTTTTTTCAAGTCCAAATTTCCCTTCCGTATTTCCTTTATCATCTGGTCTAGCAAAACCAAGTATATAGGATGCAAAATCTTCATTTGGATACACTCTTGCTTTTTCAGGCATAAAAGATACACCCGGTATTTTTAATTTCCTAATTTTCTCCTTCGTTTCTCTAGATAAATTTCGACCAATTTTTCCAATTTCAACTTGTGTGCGTCCTTCATGAAAATTTTTTATTACTTCCTCTTTATCAATTTCAAGTACATCAGCTAATTGTTGTGCCGTTTCATCACTATTTTTCACTTTATCTTTTCCTTTTAAATTCACAACAACTCGATACGTTGCGGAATCTTGTACTAGTACCTTTCCAGTTTGGTCATAAATTGTGCCACGGTTTGCTTCTAATACTCCATTTTTATTATGTTGTTCATTCGCGAGATCTTTTACATCCACATTATGCACGACTCCTACTGCTTGTATATAGAATATACGCAAAAGCATAGTAAGAAACAAAACAATAAAAGCAATCATCATATATCGAGCACCTTTATTCGTTTGAAGTTTATGCATACTTATCTCCTTTCATTTGTAATTGATTTCTGCGAAGATGCACTTTAAAATATGTAGTTTTTGTTTTTATTTTCGATACTATATGTTTCGAAGTTTTCTGTTTAATTCCTTTAAAACAAAACCAACTATTATTATTTTGGGTTTAATTTTATTCATTTATATTACGGTATGTGAAATTAATGAATATTCAAATAAAAATACATTTTTTAAAGTTAGCTTTCCTTTATCGTGTAAAGAGAGACTAAAAACATTTATTTGCTATATAGATAAGTAATTTCTTCAAGTGTTTAACATGAATATTCTAATTGGAAAAATAAGGTTGTCTAATGATAGTATTATTACAATAGATTTTTAAACGCGTCGGGAGGTATTGTTTTGGAGAAGGAAGTAAAGAGCGAAGTAATTAAAATTATAGCCGTGACTGTTGTAGGTGTAGTCCTTATATTATCGATACCGTAACTTTTTAACTATTTTTCGTAACCTGGCTGTTATAATATATAATGTAAAGCTCTCCTAAATAAAAAAATTTGAGATTACCGATAATAATGTTATTATTACACCCCTTACTGTACTCATATTTCCTACATTATTTACTCTAACTACTTGTTGACAATCATCAGTTCTTTCTACATTTCATTTCCAATACCATTCTTTTATTCAATAAAAAAAGTTCCCCCTATGGATATCCAAGGTGGGAACTTTTTTAAACCAAACTTATAAATAGTAGATTTTAACCCTAAGCTATATGGTTATATTTTGCTAAAAAAGGAATTCGTTTTGCTACCAACGCATACATTTTGAAAACGATTTTTGCGATTGGTTCAAATATTCGTTTATTCTGCAACAACAAGCTGCTTGTTATAATTGTTATTACAGCGGCACCAATTACATCTAACGGGAAATGAACACCTACATACAAACGTGATATGCCAACTAATACCGCCCAAATAAGCGCTATATATTTAAGTTTTTCTCCTCTAATCATAAAGACGAACGCAATCGAAAATACAAGTACAGAATGATCGCTAACGAATGATGAATTTTCTGCATGTGGTACTAATTGATGCACATCATGTGATATAAACGGACGCGGATGGTAATATACCGCATGAATGAAAACATTTACTAATAATGCAATCATTACAGAAAGTGTCGTATATAACACTGTGTATTGTTTTCTTATCGCTTTCTCTTTTTTTCCATTATGAAACCATAAGATAAACATAAATAGAATCGCCACATATGCAGCGCTATTTGTAATAACAATCATTACCTTATCTAATAGTGTAGATGTACCGGCTAAATTGTTTATCCATTGAAATACTGTGTAATTCACGTTACTCTCTCCTTAACTTTTCTCATCGTTCTTAAAATAAAGATACGAGTTTACTTGATTTACACAGTATACAACATTTAGTCACATTTGGATTTTCACTTTATTTGTTTTTACTATTTTTCATTTTACAATTATGTAACTATTTACATGCGTTAAAAATATATAATGTTAAAAAACCTTTCTAAATAACAAAATTAAAAATCTATACATACATAAAATACATACCATATTGATATAAAAATATTAGTTGTTAAATCATATTTTTATTCCATACGTAGAGCGATATTACCAAATTGTTCGCCTTGTTCCATACGATTTAATGCCTGAACTGCTTCTTCTAACGAAAAACTTTTATCCATAATTGGTTTAATTTTATGTTTTTTTATAAACTGAATCATTTCATTAAATTCCTCACGGCTTCCCATAGATGTTCCCATAATATCGATTTGATTATAAAATAATGCACGTAATGGCAATTCAATTTTATCTCCTGAGCTTGCACCAAAATTAACAATTCTTCCATTTGGTTTTAATACATCAAAATATTTTAAGAACGTCGCAGGACCAATACTATCTATAATTAAATCTACTTTTTCTCCTTGCAAGCTCTCTTCCCAATTTCCAGAACTATTAAAAGAACAGTCTGCACCATATTTTTCAGCAATCACTCTTTTGTTCTTTGACCTTGAAGTAACACTTACTTTTGCACCAATTGCTTTCGCAAATAACATGGAAAAGGTTGCCACACCACCGCTTATTCCTGGAATTAAAACATGTTCACCGCACTTCAATCTCCCCTTTGTAAAAAGTGCTCTATATGCAGTTAATGCCGATAATGATAGAACACCGGATTCTTCCCAAGTAAGATATGACGGCTTTTCCACTACATTTTCAGCTGGTACAATTACATATTCAGCAAACGTTCCATCTTTCGGTCCACCTAACACTTCAGGTAACTCTGGCACATTAGCAATACTATCCCATCCAATACTAGGATTAATAATAACCTCGGTATGTAGTGAAATATTTGAAACCCCTTCTCCGATTTCTGTAACAATGCCCGATCCATCTGATCCTATTACTAATGGTATATCCATTTCTTTTCTATTATTTATTATAAATAAGTCTCTATGATTTAACCCTGTAGCTTTTAACTTTACTTTTACTTCACCAGCATTAGGAGTTAATTCAGATAAAATTTTATATTCTAACCCCTCTAAGCCTTTTTTATATTGATGTATAATTGCTTTCATTGTTTCATTCCCCCTTAATATTTTTAATGTACTAGAAACATCGAAATAAATAAAACAATCTGTCTCCAATAAATAGAAAGAAAGTATATTTTTATGACAAAACAGAAAATCCTTCCTTTTAAAAAGCAAAAGAAGGATTTATCAGTACTATTGTCAAAACTATTTAGATAAAAAACTGTAAATTTAACTTTAATTAATTCTAGCCAATTCTATTATATTTCGAATAAATGGCGCTTTTGCATTTGTATACGACACACGATCAAAAGGATATGTAGCTGCAAGCCCCTCTTTTAGTTCTCTATATTCTTTACGTGCCCATTCATGTTTTTTTAGAAAGTCTCGAAACAAAAGATTATTTCTCCATTCCTCGCTATTATAAATATAAACATGCAAATGATGAGTACCCGCTCTCCATTTCCCCTTTCTGAAAAACCGCCAACTTGGTGTTTCTTTTGGGACATACTCATATCCAATTTCCGAAAGGATATGAGTCCACTTTTCGGTAATTTGTAAATCCGTTACGCCAATCATCATATCAATAAGAGGTTTAGCGCCTAACCCTTCTACGGCAGTGCTTCCTATATGTTCAATAGCAACGATTTCTTCCCCTAATAAAGAATTAAATTTGTATCTTTCCTTTAAGTATTCTTCATGCCAGTCTTTTTGATAGGATTTTATAATAATTTTTTGATCCATTTTATTTGCCTCCTAAAAAGCTTTTATCATTATATTTATAAAATTTCATGTTATTAATATAGGATTTTCACAAAATATGTCGAATATTAAAACATACAACTTTATTATAATAAATGCGAGGTACATTATGAAAGATATTCCAGTTGAAATTCAGTTGAATCAAGTAACATTACAATTAAAAGAACATCATAATTTTGATTGGCTTTTGAAATTAGGAACTGTATTTGCCGTTTTTGACCAACAAGATTCGGGTAATATATGTTTTGGTGTAGAAAAGGATGGTCATAAGAAATTTATTAAATATGCAGGAGCACAAACAATTGCATATAATGGAACTCCAGAGGCCGCTATTGAAACATTAATAAAATCGGTTTCCCTTTACGATGAATTAAAACATGAATCACTAATAACTTTAATTGAACACTTTCCAGTACATAATGGATATGTTTTAATATTTGATTGGTTTGATGGGGAATCGCTTCACCCACATTGGAGTTTCCCACCTCCTGAGAAATATAAAAATCCAAACTCTCCATTTTATAAATTTAGACATTTAACTGTTGTGGAACGAATTTATTCATTGAATGCGATTTTTTCTTTCCATGCTCATGTAGAACAGAAAAACTATGTAGCTATAGATTTTTATGACGGTAGTATTTTACATAATTTTAGTACAAATGAGACGAAGATTTGTGATATTGATTTATACTCTAAAAAACCATACATAAATAAAATGGGAAGACTATGGGGTTCCTCTCGTTTTATGTCTCCTGAAGAATTTGAGCTAAACGCTATAATTGATGAAAAAACAAATGTATTTAATATGGGCGCGGTAGCTTTCGCACTTTTAGGTGGTGAAAAAGATCGTTCCTTTATAAAATGGGATGCAAGTAAAGAATTATATGAGGTTGCCTCTCGTGCTGTGAATGAAAACCGTGCAGAACGGTATACATCAGTAAAAGAATTTTATGAAGCATGGTTAAAAGTATCTAGTGCTAAAATGATATAAGCTTATATTTTTAAAACAAATATAGAGTTTATACTTTTATCATGTATAATACATATGAAATGGAAATTCAGAATGACGAGGCTAATATTATGGACTTTGTTTATATTAATCAAAATGTATTAAATAATCTTCTTTACATTTTAAGTAGTATATTTATTTTTTATTTTATATATGATAACAGGCGCTATTTGAAGAAATATAAAAGACTGCTTATTATTCTTTGTACGAGTATCCCACTTATTTTATGTATGAGATACCCTATCTATATGGATGAAAGTTGTATTCATGATTTAAGACAAATCCCAGTAATAATAGGTACACTTTATGGTGGATTCCCTGTCGGCATTATATTGTTTACTATTTTATTAATTACAAGAGTTTTATTTTATGGATTTAACATGTTAACAGTTATTGTTTATGGCACAATGTTCATCATAACAGCATTCGCATCTACAAAATTTAATACATACAATAGAAAGGTTAAAGTAGCTTTTGCTATGTTTTTAACTTTTTTCCTAGCAATATTTACAACTGTGATTGTACTAACATTATCAGAATTTGAAGTAAATAATTTATATATTATTTATTTCATATTATTACCGACTACTTTAATGTTATTTATTGTTTATTTTAATGAAGTTTTAAAAGATGCAGTATTTATGCGCTCAAAATTAATTAAAATGGAAAAGATGGAGATCGTTAGTCAACTTGCTGCTAGTATATCGCACGAAGTAAGAAATCCCTTAACTGTCGTAAAGGGATTTACACAACTTTTAAAAACACCAAATTTATCTCCTGAATCAAGGGACGAATACATTGAACATATACTTGAAGAATTAAATCGTGCGCAAGAGATTATTGATGACTATTTAACGTTTGCTAAACCAGCACCAGAAAAACTAGATCATATTTCAATAGACCAAGAGTTAAATCGAGCTATTAATATGATATTGCCATTATGTAATATGAATACGATACATATTACAAAAGATTTCTCAAAGGCAACTATTGTTGGTAATAAACAGCACTTTCAACAATGTTTTTTAAACTTAATAAAAAATAGTATTGAAGCAATGCCTAATGGTGGTACCTTAAATATATCCTCCACTATAAGCAATAATAAAGTTATAATACGAATTGAAGATAGCGGAATTGGAATGTCACAAGAGCAAATTAACAGGTTTGGCGAACCTTATTTTAGTACAAAATCAAAAGGTACTGGTTTAGGTACGATGGTTGCTGTTAAAATTATTGAAACGATGCATGGTAATTTAAAAATCCAAAGTACCGTTAGTAAAGGAACGGCTTTAACGATTACATTCCCAAAAGATAAAAATATATAACAAAGAAAAAAGGAGCATAATAGCTCCTTTTTTCTTTGTCTCGATACATAAGTATCTTCTATGTTTTTTAAGTTTACATTTGTGAAGACTAATTAAAAATTAGTATCCTCCACCCCAACAGCTGCATCCTACAATTATTAATAAAATGAATAACACAACTAATAAAGCGAAACCTCCACCAAAACCACAAGAACCACCGTAACTCATATTTTTTCCTCCTTTTGGTTTGAAAACTAATAGGTAGTTGATCGTTTTAACTGGTTCGTATTATACATTATGTATATATCCCTTTTTTGAGCATGTCTACTTAAAAATAAGTAAAAGCACTCGATTACGAGTGCTTTAAAATGGATACCAAAAGTTTTGAAATACATTTAATTTTAAATATACTGCAACCATTAAAATAAAAACACCTGTAAATAAAGCAATGAAATCACCACTTTCCGCTTTACTTGTATAGAACCACGTACGTTTATCCTTCTTTCCAAACCCTCTTAAATCCATTGCATTTGAAACGGTATCGATTCTTTCTAGAGAATGAATGATTAGCGGCCAGAAAATTAAAATACGGTTTTTCATACGAATCCATAAGCTCGCTTCCCCTTTTTCAAAAGCTACTCCTCTCGCTTCTTGCGCATGTTTAATAATTTTATATTCGGACTGAATATCAGGTATATAACGTAGTGCAATATTTATTGCATATGTAATCTTATAATGAATACCAAGTTTACTTAAGCCACTTACAAATTCACTTGGATCTGTCGTGTAAATAAAGATAAGTGTAAATGGTAACAACGTAAAATATTTTAATGAAAGTGTAACTGCATAAAATAATGTTTCATATGTAATTGTTGCATAACCAATATGTAAAAACGAAGTATACGATCCAGTTAATTCAGATCCATGAGTCGGTGTAATTAATAAAATCATAACAGTGTTTAATAAACTAAATGTAAATATAACAGTAAAAATAAGTAAAATTTTACGAAGTGGAATTTTAGCAAGTAAGAGTCCGATACATCCAAACATAAATAAAATTAGTAATATGCGAAAATCAAAAAACATAAAAGTAAGCGTCATACAAAATATAAACAAAACTAATTTCACAGCCCCATCCATACGACGAAAATATGTATTATGCATTTTCCTCCCTCCTACTAACATTGCAATAAAGTTCCATAAACTTTTCTGGACATGAAATTTCACTAAATGTAACAAGCTCGAATAAAGAACTCTCTCTTAGATTGGCTCTTTGTAACGTTTCTTTATGTCCTAATACAGTAGTTGCAGTATTATCCGCAATGATTTCTCCCTCATGTAGAACTACCGCTCGGTCTGCATATTCTAATGCTAGATTCATATCGTGTGTTATAAAAATAAAGGATATTCCCTTTTTAGCCAGGTTTCTAATAAATGACATAAACTGTTTATAATGATAATAATCTTGTCCAGCCGTCGGTTCATCTAATATGATAAGTTTAGGATTTGTTGTTAATACAGATGCGATAGTTAATCTCTTTTTCTGCCCATAGCTTAATGCCTGAATTGGCCAATTACGAAATGGATATAAACCACAGATTTTTAATGATTCTTCAGCTCTATAGTTAACTTCTTCCTTAGGAAACTTTTTTAATTTTAATGTGAATGAAACCTCTTCTAAAACAGTAGGTTGTGTAATCATATGATTTGGATTTTGCATCACATAAGAGATCATCTCCCCACGCTTACGAATAGACCAAGAACTAATATTTTCTCCATCTAATAAAATCCCTGCATTACTTGTTTTATTTATACCAATAAGACTGTGAGCTAATGTTGATTTTCCAGCTCCATTGTGTCCTAAAAGAGCGATAAGTTCTCCTTTACTTATCGAAAAGTTTATATTTTCCAATACTCTTTGTCTATTAGGATAGGAAAATGATAAATTCTCTACTCTTAATAATTCTTTATTTTTAGTAGCATCTTTTAAAAAAACTTGCTTCTGCATCCATTCTTTTAAAACGCCACTAATTTTTTCCTTTTGAATTTTTTCCAGTGGATATATTACGGCATTATTACTATCAAAATGTAATCTCTTTAATGCTTCAATATAAATCGGCTCCCTTAAGCCAATACGAGGCAATATATTTGATGCTAATATTTCTTCCGGAGTCCCTACCGTAATGACTTTACCTTCATCAATTAAAATCATTTTATCTAAATCCAATTTTAATATTTCTTCTATTCGATGTTCAATAATTACAATTGTTTTATTAGTTTGTGCATGTATATCTTTCATAAGTTCTATCGTATGTATGGCGCTTAGCGGATCTAAGTTTGCTAAAGGTTCATCGAACAATAATATATCCGCATTTGTTGTTAAGAGACCTGCAAGAGAAACCGTTTGTTTTTGTCCTCCTGATAATTCATGCGGACTTTGTTTACGAAAAGTATGCATCTTTACCTTTGTTAATGAGTCTGCAACACTCTTTTTCATATCATCTTGATTTACACATTCATTTTCTAAATAAAAAGCGACATCTTCTTCTACTGTAAGGCCAATAAACTGAGCATCTTGATCTTGTAATATTGTTCCTACATGCTTACTCTGTTCAAAAATACTGCCTTTCCTCGGGTCTTTACCAGCAATTAATACGTTACCAGTACTAATCCCTTCATACGAAAATGGGATTAGCCCATTAATACAATGAGCTAATGTCGACTTCCCAGAACCGCTTCGTCCAGCAATTAGTACTTTTTCTCCAGGGTTGATATGAAATGTAATATCTTTCAAAGTAGGCTGCGCAGCATGCTTATATTGAAAGCTGAATTCTTCAAACGAAATAATTGGTTGCATGTTAACATCCCTACTTTTCAATTTTTAAATGTGTATGTTTTTTATTCGATTTTGCTAGGCCAATTGTAATCGGTAATCCAAGAACTAAGAAAACAATAACATCAGCAATGGTTGCCCCTAATACTTGTATAACAATTTTGTCAAACGGTTCTCCCATCACGATAATATCGAATACCCCAGCAAATATAATAGCAATGACAATACCTACTAAACCAGTAATTGCTAAATAAGAAATATCTCCCTTACTAAACGACCCATTTTTCACATTAAACCCACTTCTTTTTTGAATGAGCCCCATCGCAAAACCAATAATTCCTGAGCTCAGAACCCAGCCCCACCAAATCCCCCCACCAGAGATCGTATCTGTTACGGTATGACCGATAAGTCCTATTAACAGTCCTGCTACTGGACCAAATAACGCTCCAAAAATGGTTAATATAGCTAATCCAGGTTTAATAAATGTATTTGGTGCAATAGTAAATCCCCAAAGTCCTAATATCCCATATAAAGCTGCTCCGATTCCGATTGCTACTACTAACTTTGTTGATAATTTGTTCATTTCAATTCTCCTCTCAAATTAGTCAGCTTTCATTACTCTATATTTATTTTAATAATGAATTATGCATCGAAACTCCCTTTCTATACAACAAAAAATGACCTCTTACATAAGAGGTCATTTTCTTTCACGTGCAAGAATCCTCTTATCTTTCAAAAAACACATCGTGTCCTCTGCGGAATTAGCACCTTCCTATGAATGCACATAGGGGTTGCTGAGGTTTCTTAGGGCCGTTCCCTCCACCTCTCTGGATAAGTATTAATTTGTAATTCGTATTATGGCACTAAGAAAGATAAATTTCAACACTTTTCTAATTATTTTTATTTTTTATTAAATAGTGTTTTTAAATCATTGTATTCTTATCGGAATTATGAAATAATGGATTCGAAATTGTTACAAGGGGGAATGTATGATGAAAGTAATTGGTTTAATTGGTGGGTTAAGCTGGGAATCTACATCACTATACTATAAACATATTAATACGCTAACACTCTCTCAATACGATCAAAATGCGAAGCTCGTTTTATATAGTATGGATTTTGGAGAAGTAACTACTTTATTACAAAACCATCAATATGAAGAAGTAAAAAACGAATTAGTCACAGTTGCTAAAAAGGTTGAAAAGTCCGGGGCGGAATGTTTATTAATGTGTTCAAATACAGTCCATTTATTTGCTGAGGAAGTAGAACAAGCAATATCAATTCCACTTCTTCATATCGGTGATGTAAGTGCTAAAGAAATGGTAGAACAGAATATAAAACGTATCGGACTATTAGGAACGAAACAAACGATGGAACAAGATTTTTATACATCACGACTAGCAAAATATAACATTGAGACAATTATCCCAAATGACGAAGAAAGAACTTTTATCCATCACGTCATATTAAACGAATTAAGTAGAGGCATTATTTCAGAAACTTCAAGAGAGAAACTAATACAAATTACCAATTCATTAATTCAAAACGGTGCGGAAGGTATATTACTAGGCTGTACTGAAATACCATTACTTATTTCCCAAAATGACCTTACTGTTCCTGTTTTTGATACTGCTTTTTTACATGCAAATACTGCTGTACAATTTGCTGGATAATAATATACAAGCATAAAGGTAGAGCCTCTATGCTTGTATATTGTCCGAACTATTTATTTAAAAGAGCATCAATAACTGCAATGGCTCTTTTGGAACCACCACACCCTAAAAAACTTTCATTCAGTTTTCGAATGCCATGTTTATACTTTTCATTTGAAAGAACGTCTGTTACCGCCTCTTTTAAAGTTTGCACATTAACATGCTCTTTCAATAATCTATGTGCTGCCTCAAGTTCAGTTAATCTTTGCGCTATCATTGGTTGATCTTTATCATGCGGTATTATCACAAATGGGACATTGTAATGAATTGCATCGTGTACACTATTCATTCCACCATGTGTAATAAAAACATTTGCTTCACTTAATATTTCTGATTGAGGTACGTAAGGGGATATAATAAAATTGTCTGGAGCTTGCTTAATTTTTGAAATATCATTTCTATCACCGATCGCCATTACTACAATCCCTTCGAAATTTGAAAAAGCATCAATACAAGTATTAAAGAATGGTTCGAGCCCTTCAAGAAGTGTTCCCATTGAAATATAAATAACTTTCTTTTTTGAAAGCAATTCAAGTGGAAACTTTATATTTGTTTTGCGCTTTATCATACTCGGCCCAATAAAAACATTCTTTTCTCCGAACGAATCGCTATTAGGTTGAAAATAACGACTTGTATACACGAGACTAATGTCTCCCTTATTTTGCATAAATTGAAGATGATTTTTGGGCTTTACTCCAAATTCATGTTCCATTTGATACAGTAACTTTTCAGAGAGTTCATCGGGTTGGAATTGTTTTTCTGCATTTGGATGAAAAGGCAAGGTTTCCAATACTTCTGGTGGAATTAAAAATATAGGAGAGGAAACTATGCCTGGAACTTGTAAATATTCCTTTACTAACTCTCCGGCACCAAATATATCATAAACTACGAAATCAAAATTTATGCTTTTACATAATTCTTTCGTAATTTCTAATATATATAAAGAAGTTTGAACATGTACATGAAAGAAAGTTGTTAATCCATAGGAAGTTTCATTATCAATAGAAATCTCCTTTAATAAATCCGGATGAGTATGTACAATAGCTCCCAAAACTTCAAGCCTTTCCTTAAAGTTTTCCGTTGTAATATAGTGTACCTTATCTCCTCTTTCAGTAAAAGCCTTTACTAAACTTAATGTAGGATTTACATGTCCCTCTGCAGGAAAATTAACTATTAAAATATTCAACACGTATTTCTCACTCCTTACAATTCAATGTTCTTATTAATCGTACTGTAATTATTACAAGCAATCTTCCCCTAATAGTCCCAATTCGCTTACTACTTTAGGTTGATAAATAATTATTATTCATCGGAAAAGGCATCTACATAAGTAGATGCCTAACTGTGATAAGGAGTGTTCTGTGAGGTTAGGATAAGCTTTTCTGCTTGTCCTATGCTATCAATATATGAATTATTTTATAAAACGTGAATAGTTAATAGAATTATTTTAACCATTTTATTTGATCAAATGGATAATATACCATTTTTACTTTACCTATTATATTTGACTCATCAATTAGTCCAAGCGTATTCCTACTATCTTTACTATGATTTCGATTATCACCTAACACAAATAATTTATGCGTGGGAACTTTCATTTCTCTAAAGTTTGAAAAACGATTTGATACTTGTGACATATCTAACTGTATATACAACTCATCTCGCTTTTTGCCGTTAATATATACCACATCGTTTCTTACTTGTACGTTATCCCCTGGTAATCCAATAATTCGTTTCACGTAGTATGTAGGCTCGTCTTCTTTTTTTATTATTACAACATCACCATGATGAAAAGAAGAAAAATAGATACTAGCCTTATTAACTAGTATTCGATTATTTTCATTCAAAGTAGGTTGCATTGAAATTCCTTCTACCATACAAAATAAAAATGACTTATTAATAAAAAGAATGCCTATTATAATTAAAATATAGCTGCATATTTTTCTCCAATCTTTTAGAATTAATTGCTTCATATATACCTCATTTCTAACCTATTCGTATGTAAAAACGCCTCTAGTTCATATAAATGCTAGAGACGTTTCGTATATATTAATTCTCTTTAGAATCATAAGTTTTTGGTGCTTCGCCAGTTAATCGCTTATTTTTCAAATCAAAATAAGCATCTAAAACTTCTTTCCCAATATCAGAGTTAATACCAGACTTATCATGTATAACCCATGGTACTACAACGGAAAATGCTACTTCTGGATCATCATATGGCGCATATCCTGCTAATGTTAAATTATAGCATTCTCTACGATCGCCTTTCTCATTTCTCCCAATATCACTTTCTCCACCGTATACAGTCTGTGCAGTTCCTGTTTTGCCAGCTGGTTTATACGGTGCTTTTTGGAACGCCCTTACTCCCGTTCCATCCCCTTCTTGGAATACTCTTCTAAACCCTTCTTTTACTTGATTGATATATTCTTCTTTCATATCAATTCTATTTAAAACAACAGGTTCTATTGCATGCATCACTTTACCGATTTCATCCTTTTGAGCGGTTTGTTCTCTAATCTCTTGAACAATTTGTGGTTTCATTCGATAACCGCCGTTTGCGATAGTCGAAATATACTGTACAAGCTGAAGTGGTGTATACGTATCATACTGTCCAATCGAGTAGTCTAGTAAGAAACCAGGTTGATTATCTTTTTTACCAATTTGTCCAGCTGTTTCGTTCGGTAAATCAATACCAGTTGGAACACCTAATCCAAATTGCCTGAAATAATATCTCATTTTATCAAAATATTCCTGTTTAATATTTAACGAACTATTTTTCACATAATCTACACCTGCAATTTTCAATGCTGTATTAAACATATAAACGTTTGAAGAAACTTGTAACGCCCTTAGATCATCAATATTTCCGAACTCTTTCCAAGACTTTTTTTCCTTAGTTCCTTTAAACTTCATTGGTGCATCATAAAAATATGTACCTGGTGTTATAGCTTTCGTTTCAAATCCTGTTAATACTGTTGCACCTTTAACAGTTGATCCAAGCTCATATGAACTTGTCATCGTACCTAAAGCATAATCTTCTACTTCCGTTTTTCCGTCTTTTTCTATAAGCTTTTTCCCAGCCATTGATAATACTTGGCCGTTTTTCGGATTCATCATTACAACGAAAGCACGGTCTAACATTGATTCTGAACCTTTATATGCCTTTAATATTTTTTCTATGCTCTCTTCAACTTTTTTCTGTAATTCCATATCAATTGTTAACGTTAAATTTTTCCCACTTTTCCCCTCAGAAACTGTTTCCATTCTCATTGTATTTCCTTGCTTATCAGCTACACTTCTCACTTCTTTTTTCGAGCCGTGAAGCACATCCTCGTATTGCTGCTCAATGTAACTTTTCCCTATCCTGTCATTTCGGCTATAATCACGCACTAAATAATAATCTAATCGTTCACGTGGCAATCCTTCATCAGCATTCGAAACGTTTCCAAGGACTGAACGAAATAAGCCATCATTTACATAGTGTCTCTCCCAATCAACCGATGCGTCTACCCCTGAAAGATTTCCTAAATTTTCACTAACTTTTGCATATTCCTTTTCACTCACATCTTTTTTAATAATTTGAGGAGCCATTTGGTAACCTGCAGTCATTTTACTTTTAATAGCTAACACTTTTATATCTTGAGCTGTTAACTCTTGAAGATTTTTATCTGTGACACGCTTTCTTCTTAAATCTTCTATTTTCTTATCTAGGTCTTTACCCGTAATATCTTTTTCCCTAAACTTGTCTATTTCTTTTTTTGATATTAAATTTTGTGCGAGTTTTGGATTTAATTGCATCCAAAAATCTTTCTTATCCGTCTCAGTTAACTTGTCTATATCTTCTTGCGGCATTTCAATTATTTCCTCAAGTTGTCTTGCAGTTTTTAGTATATCTTCTGATTTTACACCTTTCACCTTTGTATACGTAATCGTGCGTAAAGACTTATTATCAACAACTGGATTCCCTTCTCGATCAAATATTTTCCCACGCGGGACGGAAAGACTTACAGTTGCATTTTCTCTCTTCTCTACTTCATTTTTATATGTCTCTCCATCGACAATTTGTACTTTACCTAACTGTATAATCATGGCAGAAAATAATAAAAATACACAAAAGAATAAAATATTTAAGCGCATCGGTATTGCTCTACCACTCTTTTTCTCTTTCTTTTTCACCTCGTCATAATCTCCTCCTTACAACATTTTTAATACTTTTACGCTTTCTATATTAAAAGTAATGTACAATTTCCACACATTACTTTGTACGCATATAAATATAACGTTCAAAACTTAATAGAAATTAAAACAAACATAAAGAAAAGGTAAAGTTTACTAAATTAAATATAAAAATACCCAATAACAAAAGCTTAGCTTTGTTATTGGGTATTAAGTATTTTAAGATTTAATATTAGAACGTATTGAAATACATCTATCATCACAATTTGATAGAGATTGTTTACTCTGCATTTTTGGCAAGTAAATCGTTACAGTTGTCCCGACACCAACCTCACTCATTATACTTATTGTTCCTTGATGACTTTCAATAATTTTATAACTTAACATCAATCCAATACCGGTACCTTTTTCTTTCGTACTATAAAAAGGTTCACCTAATCTTTTAATTCTTTCTTCAGGTATTCCTATTCCTTCATCTATTACATTAATAATGACACCATTTTTATGTATTTCTTTTATATGAATTGAAATTTTTCCACCATTTAGCATTGCTTCAATTGAATTTTGCAAAATATTAATAAAAACTTGTTTCAATTGATTTTCTGAGCATTCAATGATTATCTCTTCGGAATCTGTAAATAGTTCAACTTGAATATTTGTCATGATTGCTTTTGTATTAATTAGTGATACGACATTTTTAAAAATTTGATAAATATTTTTCTTTTCTGTATTTATTTCATCAGTTTTAGCAATCGACAAAAACTCTTGGAGAATTGCTTCTATTCTTTCTATTTCGGAAAGCATAAGGTCAAAATATTTCTCTTGATCCTCTTTATTAATTTGGAATAACTGTATAAATCCTTTAATTACAGTTAATGGGTTTCTCACTTCATGAGCTACACCGGCTGCTAATTGACCAATTGCCGCAAGTGTATCTGATTTATTTAGCAATTCTTCTGCCTTTTTCCGCTCTGTAATATCGCGGACAATGATCATAATTTTATCTTGTAATAATGGTAAACATCTAGCTTCAAAGAAATCAATACTTCCATTAATTGTTAGAGGATATTCTACAATTACATTCTTTCCTTCATCTTTCAATTGGCGAATTGCTTCTTGAAATTGCTGTGCTACTGGAGACGGTAATATTTCGTAAAACTTTTTTCCCATAAAAGCTTCTGCGGGCACGTAAAATTTTGTAGGGGATCCTGCTTTATAATCTATAATTGTCCCATCATCTTTTGTTAAAAAACATAAATCTGGTAAAGCTTTGAAAATTAATTCTAATTCAGAGGTTTGTTGTTTTAATTGCTCTTCTATTGCTTTTAAATGTGTAATATCTACCCCAACAGCCCAGTAACTAAATCCTGTTACAGGAAATTGCTCTGATATATTGGACCACATTATCGTTTTAATTTCTCCATTTTTACATGTTAAACTCATTTCCCAATCTCTAAAATTTTTTCCACGAGTCAAAAATTTATTTTGTATTTGATGGCGATAATTATGGTCAGGATACAGTAATTGAAGAGCGTTTGGATTCCCAATTATTTCTTCAGCAGTATAACCTGTTACAATCTCGCATTCTCGATTCCACAAAACAAAATCTCCATTATAGTCAAGCGCATCAACCATAACAGGCATGTTTTGTAAGATCGTATGTAGTTCTTCCTCTTTTCGAGAAAGTAACGATATATTTTTACTTTGAACTTCTTTTTTCACCCCAGTTATAATAAGGTTAGAAAGCATTTCAAAATATTTTTGGCAATTGAAAATTTCGCTTCGTTTGGACCATACAACAAAAGATCCTAAATATTGATTGTATAAGAAAAGGGGGATTTCAATTTTTGGAAGTTTACATACTTTCATTTCATTAATTCCAAATGAAAATATACATTCGTTTTCAGCATCAAGAAGTTGATGTGATATGTTGGTTAATTTATAAAATTGTTCTGCCATGGTTTCTATTGTACTCACATCAATAAGTTCCATTAGCCGCGCATTCATTCCTTTTTCACCTCAATATGTAAAATTTATACAAATCCAAAATTCATACTTCTTCATTATACGAAGAAAGTGCTCCTAGGTATATAGCTGTAGAATAATTATTCAAACAAATTCTATTTTTCAATTAAAAACAGAAAATAATATGGGAATGTTATGCGCTGCTAGTAGAAGTATAAAGTGAAACTTTAATCAGTGGGGGTTTTGTTCATCCCCCACCTAACTTCTTTGCTTCCGCTGAATTTTGAGGTGAGGGGTCTTACTGCCCGTTAATGCGGGATAAAAATATAATAATCATAAAATTCACAAAAAATTCACAACTTTCATGAAAAATATAAACATTTATTCCAATATATTCTATATAATGAGGTGTAATAAGGCTTCTATGAATCTCATAGAATACCTTACCCCTAATAAAAAGAAAAAAAGAATCTTTTTGGATTCTTTTTTTCTTTTTATTACATTACATATTTATATAAAGCATGTGCGACACCATGTTCTTCATTTGTTAACGTTTCGTATTTACACATCGCTTTTATTTCTTCAACTGCATTTCCCATTGCAATTGATATATTTGCTTTCTCCATCATAGAAACATCGTTTAAGCCATCGCCTATTGCTACAGTGTTTTCAACTGGAATATTAAGATGTTCTGCTAAAGTATATAATCCATTTCCTTTTTGAGCATCTCGATGATTAATCTCTAAATTATGCCAATAGGAAGATGTAATAGCTAAATCCGTATTATGCAGAAACGTTTCTTTTAATTTTTTTAATTTCTCTATGTCATAAGAAAACGGTAAAAGTTTATGCACATGTATATCCATTTCTACAATTGGTTTACAACTTTCTGTGCTATGAAATGCTGTATGCTCAAGGTATAATGCAGCAATCGTTTCTAACTCTTTCAAATCGAAATTTCCTTTTGCATTCTTCACATACTCGATTTCATTACGTACACTCTCTACTCCATAATCGGGTACATACACACCTTTATTAGTATAGAGCTGATAATACAAGCCATTCTCTTCAAGATATTCTACAATCTCAAGTGCCTGCATATTTTGAATTGGATATCTCTTCATCATTTTTTTATCTTTATATATAAGCGCACCATTTTCTGCGATAATCGGACACTCCAAACCAACTTCTAACAATAGTCGTTCAATATCCACAATAGAACGTCCTGTACAAATTGCTACAACATGGCCAGCTTCTTGACATTTTCGAATTGCTTCTGCATTCTCTTTACTAATCATTTTATTCCCTGAAAGAAGAGTTCCATCTAGATCAATTGCGATTAATTTCATTATTTCTTCACCACTTTCTATAAATACACGAGTTTTTATTAAATAAAAGGTATCGTTTTCATACGAATCTCGTGAAGTACTCCTTATTTATAATTTATGAAAAGCGTTTCAGGTCAAGAAATAATTAAAAATAAAATCCAAAGCTGTTCTTTTTATAGAAAAGCTTTGGATTTTATGCTATGAATTATAACTAATATATTTTGTCTCACACATATATACATTTTTTTCTTCTGTTGGGATATATACTTTAAACTTTTCTAAACGCTTTCCGTATATATGAATAGTGATTACGCTTTCATTTTCGGATATTTCTAGAATATGACAATCAGCTGGTGGAATTACTTTATCTGTTTCGCCTTCTCCCAAATAAAGATTTCCTGTATGTGTTAAATAAGAAAGTGAATTTCCAAGCTGCTTCGTTTGAACAAAGTTCTGCACCATTATCCTTCCTGAAAAAACGCCTTCTACTCCCCATGTACCATCATGATCATGTAATGGTGTAGATTGTCCATCTTTCCATACGAGAGCTAATACTTCAAAACGTTTTAATGGATCTTCATACAGTAAGTGTCGTGCATATTGAGCCGAATTTGACTTCTGTTTATCTAACGGAAGCCATGTTTTCTTTTCTAAAAGTTCTTCTAGTAATGTTTCAATTTTACACACGATTTCTTCTTCTAATAAATCACCATTTATTAAATCAGTTACAGCTTTAATAAATGTTTGAAACGTTTTACTCCCATTGCACGTTAACATAAGCATCCTCCTCTACGCTTTTTTCACACACCTCCATACTATAAAACACACCAAAATTTTACAATTGAGAAATAAAAAAACAAGGTACAATACAATGTACCTTGTTGAACGTTTTATTGAGTTTTTAAGCGAATAGGTAAATATTTTAAAGTTTGCTCATTTTTCAATATACATCTTTCTAAATTAAAAGATGGAGATATCTCTATTTTTTCGAAAGCATTTATAAAGGTACTTAATGCAATCTCCGCTTCTAAACGTGCAAGCGGTGCCCCTAAGCAAAAGTGCGGACCTTTACCAAAGGTTAAATGTTTTTCATTTCCTATGCGGTGTAAATTATACTTAGAAGCATGTGAGAATTTGTTCTCATCTAAATTTGCTGCACTAACCCATGCAACAATCATTTGATCCTTTTTCATTAAAGGACCAAATATGTTTGTATCCTCTGTAATCCTCCGAGCTAATGTAACAGGAAAGCGATAGCGTAATACTTCCTCAATCGCTTTTGCAACTAATTTAGGTTCTTCTCTTAATTCTTGATAAATTCCAGGTGAATCCACTAAAAAGCAATAAAAACTATTAATAATTAAATTTGTAGTCGTTTCATTACCAGCTGCTAATAAACCTAATGAAAAAGTTACAATTTCTTCATCGGTTAATCTTTCACCTTCATATTCAGCTCGTATTAAATCTGAAATAATATCATCGGTTAAATGATATCTTTTTTCTTGAACGATCGGTAAAAGATATGCTTTAAATTCATTTAATGCGATCCCTTTCTCGGCATCCAGATCATTAAACTTTTCTTTACTATACGGCATAAATAAAATATCAGACCATTCTTTAATTTGTTTACGGTCTGTAGTAGGTACTCCCAATAGGTCTGATATAACGGTAACAGGTAAAGGTGCAGCAAATTGATTAACAATATTAACTTCATCATACTTTTTTATATTTTTTACAAGTTCGTCTGCAATAGCTTGTATACGAGGTTTCCACTGTTCTAAACTTCTTGGAGTAAATGCTTTAGAAACAATTGAACGTACGTTACGGTGTTCTGGCGGATCTGTAGAGTTTATATTTATTCTAGTTTCTAAAGGAGGGATTGCGAATTGTCTCCGCTCCCTTCTACTTGAAAATAAGCGATAGTCTGATAAAACACGATTCACGTCCTCATATAAAAAAACATTCCAAACATCTTGCTCTTCATCATAATGTACTTGGTGATTATCCCTCATAAATTGATACCATCCATACGGGTTCCACAGCTCTTCTTTTGTTTTTAGCTTTGAAATTTCATGAACTAAAATAACATTTTCAGGTGAATCCATAGTTCTTTCCTCCCTTTTCTTTTACAATAAAAGTGATAGGTAGGTAATTCAAAGTTGTATAAACTAACATATGTTAGTTTAACATATACATAGCAAAACTTTTCAAATGAAAACTTGAGAAATATATGAGGAGGCTTTTTTATGTATGTTGATATTTTATTACTTGCAGAATTAACAACAGGGCCAAAACATGGCTATGAAATAAAGAAAAATATTCAAAATCGGTTAGGCAATAATTTTGAATTAAATCATAACATGCTTTACCCTACTCTTCGGCGTTTTGAAAACATGGGAGCCATAATGAAAAATGTACAGAAACAAGTCGGAAAACCAAACCGAAATATGTACAATATAACAGAAACAGGAGAAGAAATTTTTTATGAAATGTTAAGAGAATTCCCCGAAAAGATTGCGACAAACAACACTGAGGTCCTTGTACGTATCGCGCTTTTCGACAAACTTGATTACGAGGCTAGAATAGAAATTTTAACTACGCGCCAAAACGTTCTTCAAAAACAACTTACAGCCATCCAATCCCTTGACGTTGTCTCACCTTTTATTACAGAAGTTGTTGAATTTACTAAATCACGTATTGAGCATGAACTACGTTGGATTACATCACTTATGAAGAAAATATAAAAAAATAACAGAAAAAGTTAAAAATAATGAATGAAAATGAGATTTATTATCAATACTAGTATTAATAAAAGGGCAACCACGATTTGGCTACCCTTCAAAAATTTACAATTCTGGATCGAAAGTTTTGCAATCTGTTTCTTCCGTTGTAGATGCTTGTTTCCCTTTATGACTAACTACATAAATTGCATCTGCACTACATTTATTACCGTTAGCCCAAAATTTACAATTGTTTACTTCACATAAAACGTCTTGTGCCATAGTATCACACCTCCTTGTTCTATTATCATTAACAAAATTCGGAGGTATGATACTCTTTGTCATCTATTTTTTATTACCTTTTTAGCTTTCTTAATGTTTCTATATGCCCTCGTACAATAGCATCGATATTTTCAGTTATCTTTTCAATGTCAAAATGCCACCATTGAATTTGCAATAATTCTTCTATTATTTCATTTGAAAATCTCTCTTTTATTTTATTTGCAGGGTTTCCACCAACAATTGTATATGGTGCGACATCTTTAGTCACAACAGATTTCGCTGCAATGATTGCACCATCTCCTATTTTAATTCCGGGCATAATCGTTGTATCCATACCAATCCAAACGTCATTTCCTATAACTGTATCTCCTTTATACGGTAAATCAGACAAATCTGGTGTAAACTTCTCCCATCCATTCCCAAAAATATTAAACGGATAAGCTGAAAATCCATCCATTCGATGATTCGCTCCGTTCATAATAAAGGTAACTCCAGATGCAATACAGCAAAACTTGCCAATGAAGAGACGATCTCCGATAAATTCATAATGATATAATACTCGATCTTCTAATGTTTCCCCATGTTTCGCATCATAATAAGAATAGTCACCAACAAGTATATTAGATTTCGTTATTGTATTTTTTATAAAATGAACGTTTTGATTTCCTTCAATTGGGTATTTAACGTTTGGATTAGGATTCATGTTGCACAGCACTTCCTTTACCATTCATTTCACTTTCTACTGCTATTACTGGCTTTAAATTGTATATAGGTAAAATAAACAATAATCCAATAACAAATAGTAGAGCCGTCCCCTCGTACATCATACTTAACGAAAACATCTCCTTTAATGAACCAGCAATACTCATCGTTACTACCATTGAACCGGTGAACAGTGGACTTAAAATGCCATTTACTCTACCAATAAAATCCGTATCGCTATTTTGTATAATAAGTGTATTAATACCTATTTGAATACATGGTAGAGCTAACCCACTAAAAAGTTGTGCCGTAAGTGTCACCCATAAATTTGTGGAGTAACCAATTATACCAATTCCAATAGCCTGACCAAGCATACCTACGATTAACATTTTTTGCGGCGCAACGTTTTTCGCGAATACCATCGCTAAAGCTCCGCCAACAATCATCCCTGCGCCATTTACTGTTAGTAACCATTGTAAACTCTCTTTTGATAACCCTAACTGCTCAGTTACAATAAATATGCCTAGTGGCTGAATTAAGCCTATTCCTAGTCCTGCTGCCATAAAACATAATCCAAGTAAAGTTAATGCTTTTTTCTTTTTGACGTATTTAATACCATCCTTCATTTCCTGCAACAGCGTGATGTCTTTCTTTTCTGCTTCGTTTTCAAGATCTTTCGGAAGAAATAACAATACACCTGCAGCAAGTAAAAACGCGATACCTGTTATAATGATTGAAGTATAAATTCCAAAACTATGAAAAATAAATGTTCCGAGAATTGGTCCTAACACCATAAATATCGCAAAAATCGTTTGATATATCGACATTGCTAATTGAATTTGTTCCGTCGATAAGTGTTGTTTAAACAACTTCATTCCAGATGGTTGAGAAAACTGCGAAAGGATTGCAGAGATTAGCGTCACAAAAAACACAATTTTCCACGTTCCAAACATAAGTGTAATTAATACAGCGAATACTGAAATAGAACTTAACGTTTCACACCATATCATTGTCCTCTTCGGCTTCCACCTATCAGCAAAAGTTCCACCAATGAATGAGAATATAAAAATCGGGGCGAATTCAGCAACTGAAATCATTGATATAGCGAAAGCATCACCTTTCGTCATTTCCATAACATACAATAATACCGCAAAGTTTCGAACCCATATTCCTATTTGTAAAAATAATGCTGATGCAAGAATTCCCTGTACAAATCGATTTTTCAATACTTGTGATACCCCATGATTTTGTTTCGGTTCTATAGTCGTCGACATAAAAAAGCCTCCTATTTCATGTTCTGAACAGGAGGCAGCACAAATCATATGAAAAGACTATATTTTTCGCAGTGCGAAACACATCCCTTTTCTATATATGTACATACTAATCCTATTCAGAAGAATATTTCGTTTTTTAACGAAGATCTCTTAAAAATAGAATTAGTTGATCATTGGGATAGTTTCACCCTTCCGTTTCGAATTTAAATTACACATACATACTCTATGTAAAACATTTTCAATGTATGCATGTCTCATTTTAACTATTCTAGAAAGTCAAAGGCAATTCCTCTAAAGAACGCATTAAATAATTTCCTTGCCATTTAATATCTTCACGATCGCCCTTTATTTGTAGTTCAGGCATTCTTTTAAACAGAGTAGTAATAGCAATCTTTGCTTCTAACCTAGCAAGTGGAGCTCCTAAACAGAAATGACTACCATGTCCGAAAGCAATGTGACGGTTATTCTCACGCATAATATCAAATACTTCTGGGTTTTCAAATACTGTTTCATCACGGTTTGCGGAAGCTAATGCGATAATAACCATATCTCCTTTTTGGATTGTTTGGTCATGAATTTGAAACGGCTCAGCCGCCCATCTTGCAGTTGTCACCTCAACTGGAGAATAATAACGCAATCCTTCCTCAATAGCTGAATCAATTAATTTCGGATTATCTTTTAATAACTGTAATTGCTTCGGATTTTCAAGAAGTGCTAATACCGTATTTGTTATTAAATTCACTGTTGTCTCGTGTCCGGCTACAATTAATAACATGATCATTGAATATAGCTCTCGAGCACTAAGTTTCTGCCCTTCATTTTCTGCAAGTATTAACGCACTAACCAAATCTTCTTTTGGATTTTTTCGTTTTACATCAACTATATATTGAAGATATGTAATAAACTCAGATAGTTGTTTTTCGGTTTCTTTTATTTCTTCAGGTGTTTCTGGCGATGCAATGACAGCATGAGACCAAATTCTAAATTTCGCTTGATCCTCTTTTGGAATTCCAAGCATCTCACTTATTACAATAATCGGTAATGGGAATGAATAATCATCCACAAGATTTAATGTACCTTTTCGCTCTATTTCACTTATTAAATCATCCGCTATTCTCTGAATTCTTCCGTCTAACTGTGAAATCATCTTCGGTGTAAAAGCTTTTTGAACTAAAGATCGTAAACGACTATGGTTAGGTGGGTCCGAATTTAACATGTGCGTTGTTAAATGATCACTATTGTCAACGGAAAGATACATGTTCTTTGTATCTTGAGGAAACACATTTGCCTGATCTTTTTTTAAGCGATTATCTTTTAAAAGCGGCAAAGCATCTTCATATCTTGTAATGAGCCATTCTTTACCGATTTCAATTTGATTTACAAATAATATAGGCTGCACTTTTCTCGATTCTTTATAAATTTCATACGCATCTTCTTTAAACTGAGCTGAAGCTAAATTAATGCCATCCTCTATTCTTAGGCCCACTTTGTTTTTCATTGACATTGCATTCCCTCACTCTCACTTGTTTTTGAAAATCAACCAACATATGCATTATACTCTAATAAAAACGTGAAAATTTTAAATTTTTAATTAAAATCTTACTTCGTATATTGAAAAATAAAAAAGTGAACGAGTAAAAGTATTCTACTCGCTCACTTTTCTTTATGCGAAGCACATAAAGTTACTAATTTGTTGATATCGGTAACTTACTTTACGACGGCGACCACCTTGCCAAGTATAACCTGAAACCCCGTTTCTTCTTACCTCAGTTGGAAAGAACCATAAATCTCTTCCGAAAGGCCCAGATCGATGTAAACGTAAATAGCCCCATCTTCCTAGACAGTTACACATCCATGATTTCATATTACCTGCTTGTGCAGGAGAAGCAAATGTGGACGGTAACGACGGAGCTTGTGACGGTGGTGGTGACGTTGGAGCATCTTCCGCATCATCTGGTCTGTAATCTTCTTGTTCAATATCTCTCACTT
This sequence comes from Bacillus sp. EKM202B, assembly GCF_011066025.1. Lineage (NCBI taxonomy): Bacteria > Bacillati > Bacillota > Bacilli > Caryophanales > Bacillaceae > Bacillus > Bacillus sp. EKM202B. Next base: position 88,987 of record NZ_JAAMNK010000008.1, read on the forward strand.
CATTTGTAGATTCATAACCGTAGTTTTGTGGATTATAATACATCCCTTGATCATATGGATAGTTTTGTTGATTATACATATTAACAAATCACCTTCTTTTCATTTCCTTTAACATTCATATGTAATTCGTTAACTATAGGAAGCTTATGTATAGCCTAAATTCAATTGAAAAAAGTTCGCATTTTAAAAATACGAACTTTTTCATACACTGGATATATTTATTATTTTTTTAACTTCACACTATAAAAACGCATTTGATCTAATGAACCTTCATATTCAAATACTTCTTGCTTAATTAATTCTTTCAAGCGATATTCCAAAAACGTATCCCCAACCAATTGATCTGCAAGACCAAGTGCTTCACCTATTACTCTCGGAGCTTTATAAAATTCTTTATCTGCTCCCACATTTTTCGCACACTCAATAATGAATTGATCAAAGTAACCTTCTTGTACAGAATGCACTTCATCGTCTTTCCAAACTCTTAAAAACTCCATGCTTTGCGATAATCTATCAAACTCATGTGCAAACTTCATTCGCTTCTCTTCAGTTAAATACGGAAATTCCACAAAACGTTTTAGAAAAAGAGCTAAACTTTCAGGAGATAATTCTCCAGTTCCACGAATATCATAATCTTGTTTTAATATTTCTCTACTCGCTTCAGAAGTATTTATAACACGAATATTTTTCTTATCTTTTAATTGCGCAGTTGCAAAACAAAGCCCTACATGCTCATGGGCATTATCCGCCTTCCAAATGGTAATCGGTGTTTCATTCGGAATTGAATGTAGCTCTTCTAAAGTCTCCTTAAATCTTGGTAAATACTCTTCTTCAAAATAACAATCATAAGAAGTTAAGTTATTTAATAACCACTGTGATCTTGCTAATTGACCTTCATTCATATGTAATTGATGTATGGGACCAATAGAAAAGAATTCAGAGTATGAAACAACATTCTCCTCGTGTAACCCTTCTTGTTTCAACATATATTTTAAACATCCGGCTGTTGAATCATCAAAGGCAATATGAATGTGTGTACTTTCTTCTAAATTCTTTTCCTGAGTTGTATGACTCGTCAATTGCTTAGGGATACTCGTTAAATTTTTTAGCATATCTTCGCTATAATTCCCGTCTAATACATCTAACTGTATGAGAATACTTTGAAGTAAATGTTTTGCTTCATCTTCATACATATCCTCAACAACATTTTTAATTTTATCTATCATATAAATCCCTCTATTCATTTCTAAAATAACGTAGATTATAGTGTATCATTTTAGTCTAGATGTTTAAAAGCCTTTTTAAAATCAAATCGTTTATTACACAGATTGCTGCTACCATCTAAGTTTTTAACAAAAGCTTTCTCTATATTTCTCTCAATCTATAAATCTATAATATTTTTTGCTTCCTCCTTATCTATCTCCCAAAATTACATTAGTTGCTAAATATTTTTTAAACACTTTGTAAATCTTTTTATTTAAATGTATAATTATATAGAAAATAAAAAATATAGGAGCAATATGAATGGAGAAAGTACTTACTAATTATAAACATTATTTAAAAAATTGGAGATTTATATTTATTTGTATATTACCTGCTATCGCTTTATTGTATACATTCGATGTCATCTTTGAACTACTGATTCACCAAAATTTCTATTTGTCTAATTTAATTATTGCTATTATATTAACCATAATATTTATTAACGTTAAAGATAAGTTTAAAATCAAAGGTTAATGAAAACTATAATTGAAACGAAACCTTTATGAAGCTACATTTTTCATAAAAAATAAGAGCAACCTGCTATTGGATGCTCTAATGTGATTAGAGGTTTTTTCTGAGTATTTAGTAGGACACGAAGACCTTGTCCTATTACATACTATATGCTTGTACTTATTACATTGTGCATGAAAAAGCACAATGTCTAGATGCCAAATAGATACATACACATTGGAGTAACTAACACGTTAGAAAAGACCTTCCTATATCCATTCATTCTTAATAGCCTACATGATTACTAATAAAATCTGCTCATACTTTCATTGTACAATTGCTTTATTTATAAACAAAAAACATCCCCATGGATGTTTTTTATCTAATTCCCTTTAAACTTCCATAAATTTAGCAGGTACACCAATTTTTTCTACCACAGAAGATATATTAGTAGGGTTAATCATTACATTTTCGATATAAACTAATTTATTTTCTAATAATCCATTCTCTGTAGTAATAAGCTCTTCAAATCGTTCTAAAGTCATTGAGAATTTGTGCTCACTTCCACCATTCATACTGACTTTTACATACTTCATAGTGTCACCGCCTCTCTTAATTATCTATAATTCGCTAAGAATACGCTTACATCCTTTTATTTAAACGTGGATTTATCACTTTCCACTACACGTTTGAAATAATTTGCAGAAAAACAGATAATATACACCGTTTATTCTATTTATTAAAATTATAATAAAACGTTTCTAGAATTCTATATCTTTGGAAAAGATTATATAGTAGTATTGATTAAATAATAGGAGTGTTATGAATGGTTGATATAATCCGACTCTTAATCATCATACTGATTGCAATTTTTTTATTTTCATCAATTATTATGGAGTTTAAAAAACCTCAAAAAAGTATGTTTTGGTTCTCAATTGAAGTCTTGTTTCTGCTAGGAATCGTACTTTTAATGAAAGAATTTTTCTTCAAACTTTCCGCATAACCTCTTAAGTAAAACATAATATTCCATCAATAACGCAGGATAAATTATGATTTTTATTTTTTCACTAAATTTAAGAATGTAACTTCCAATAGTTATCCTTTTTTTATAACTACTTTATATGCTTCTGCTAATTACTCTTTTTGTATATTATCATGAAGACTAGAACAAGCATGCCTTGTCATATATTAGATAAGGGATGTGATAACATTGGATAACTATAACAATCAATTTGTTTTTCATGTAGTCAAAAGTTCGGCAATTAAAAGATTTATAATTATCGATATAATCGCTGGAACAGGAATTTATTGGACTGTAAACTTTATTTCTTCAAATGCATTACTCGCAATTATTAGTTGTATTTTAGGGACAAAAAAAATGAAGAAAATGTATCATTCATAGAAGCAATAACTAAATCTCAATTCATTTCTTTCAAATGTAAACATTCTATTATCTTAATTAAATAAATAAGCTCCCAAATAACCGATGTTTACAATCACACAAAATAAGAGGTTTCTGATTGCACAGAAACCTCTTATTTAATATCCGTATCTTTATATACTAAATACATTACATGATTATCTTTTCTATGTTCACTTTATAATTGTTAATAAAAAGGATAATGATAGAAATGCACAAAGTGGTATATATAAAACAGTATCCATTCTAGCAAACTGCGTACCTATTTTTCGTTTAAAGATACCAAAATAATGAAATTCACCAATTACTCTTATGAAAAAAACAACCATACAAACCCAGGATCCCATTTGAACAAAAATATTTGGAACTGCGAAATGAACAATATTTGCTTGTTGTAATAAAATCATTGCTGCCATACTTAATAATAACGCAATGCACAATGTCATTCCTGTACCTGGTGTAAACGCCTTTTCTCCAGCTTTAGTTGGAATGACACTATTTGTCGCCCACTTACCCCCGAAAGCCCAATAAATATGTAAAAAACTAACTAAAAATAATATACAGACAGAAATATATGTAATAATAAGCATTTTGTCCTCCCATTATTTTATTTAAGTCCTCAGCTTTAGAATATGCTATGAATTTCTCATTGGCAATCTATATTTAATTACATAAAAAACCTTTAATAATTTATCAATTTAACGATAAATCATTAAAGGTTTACTGAAATTTATTATGCATTATACCTATTTCTACGACGTTCCATCCTCGTTTGTCCTTGAACAGTCTCTTCTTTATATTGATCTATTTGCTCCGACATTTCATATGTTGCAGCTGGAGCTGATTCTTCGTAATTATGCTTACGTATTTTTTCTGGCGTTTTACGTTTAGAACCTTTTCCACCAAACTTAAATAATTTCATCTTAAATTTCGGTAATCTTGGAAGTGGCATCTTAAATGATAGTTTTTTGCGTTTCTTTTTTTGGTGAAATAGATTTATATTTTCTTTATTATTATCCTTCTCTTTACGGTGTATTAACGTCGCAAGTAATCCACCTAATATAAGTCCTCCAGCTAAGAGTAGAAGATATACGTAATTGCTTGTCATTAAACTCGTCATACGCTCAAGTATGACTAACGACTGTACTTCCTTTATATCCCATAATAAAGCGGCCCATAATGAGAATAAACCTAAAGTAAGCCCGTATGTACGAAAGCGAAATATACAAGGTATTAAAGCGATACAGGCGGCAATTTTGGCATTTGCTATTATAGCACTTGTTGAAATATCCTGATTCCAAATAACTAACAGTAGTGTTATAAATGGTGCATATGCTATCCAGCTACATATACGTGAATATATCTTTTTTGCAAAGTAACTACCGAAACTAGTAAAAAATAAAAGTCCTCCAATATATAAAGATTGTTCAAGAGGGATTTGCTTTAACATTCCTGCAATTGGAAAGAGGCCGCTCAGTAGCATTAATAATACATCTAATTTCTTCACAATTCCCCATTCCTTTCAAATTTCTATTAAGTTTTAAAATTAATTTTCCATGTGATTCAGTTTTTGTATTTCTAAAAAACATCTTAATCCTGAATGTTTATAAAGTAAATACAAAATAGAAAAGATACATGACAAAGGATAGCTATATTTACATGAACAAATGACAAATCCTGATCGGTATAATGAACAGGATTTGTTTACTATTATTTAAATTAGCACTATTGAATCTTTCTTTTCTCTCTTTATTACATCAACATCTAATTCATCATCGAATTCTTTAAACTCTCTTGCATCTATATCAGTGGCATAACTCTTTATTACTTTAGCCATATGCATAGAATATGGCATATGCACATTTTTTTCCGGAAGTATACTTGAATTACAACACATGAAATGTATCATTTTAGCGATATATTCCCTTTCTACATGTTTTACACCTAATGGTAGAATTTCAAGTATATATTGTTGAATTGTGTCACTACAATTTAATCGATATTCACCAGTGCTATAATACATCCCTGTTTGATCCGCATATAATCCAGTTCTATCCATATCATTTTCACGATCTATTACAACAAAGCTTGGTACATCAAAAGCAGTATTTATTCTTATAACGTTTAAATTCGGAACCTTTAATATATCTGGAATAATCTCAGGTGCAATATCTATATTAATTTTTTCATTTTGCAACTCTTTAATCCAATATTTTCTCAAATTCGCATCTACAATGAAATAAACTTGTTCATTTTCCTTTTGCGCATGTTGTAACATTCCCATTAATGTTTCAGATACAAATTCCTTAAAACGGGCACCCACATCATTTCTTTTTGATGGTTGTGGTAAAAATACATTATGTTTATTTATTTGTAATAACATATAGTCGATCGGTTGCCACTCCGACTCCGTATCCCCATATAATTTATATGATATTTCTTTACCTTTTATTTTTGAAATAATAGGTAAGAAATCAAACTTCGAGATTCGTTCAACTGATAAATTGACATATGTACAAGGTAAATTCCTCTTATTCCAATTGCCTTTCAAAAATCCTTTTTGTTCTAATAAATTAAAAATACTAGTTACAATTGTTTCACGAGATACACTTTGACCTATAAATAAATTAATAAATGTTGAAATACGTTTTGTTCGTGCAAACCCTTCACGAATAATTTGTTTCGGATCAATCTTCTCTCTTCCATCACACTTCTTCATTGCAATTAATGCTAACGTCGTATCACTTCGCTTACCTGCCGTAGCATGAACTGCTTTTACAACATCATCTACAAGATTTGTTTTATATTTTTGGCAATACTGCATTTTATATGGATTTTGTAACACTTTTTCCATATTAAATCTTACAATCTTTAATAATACTGGTGAATCTGCATTTACTACATAAGATGTTTCTCCTATTTTAGCTAAAACTATTTCACTATCAAATAATGCTTGTTCTATTTCCAATACTATATTTTCGGACCAAATTTCTAATGTTATGGTCTCTAATCCTTTTGGTGCAACTAAAGGAAATAATTCATTTTCATTATTTGTTGCTACCCTTTTGCATTCTGGCAGTAATGTGAAATGTGAGAATTTCCGCTGAAATTCTTTAAATAGATATCCTTTCTCCTTTACTTTTATACCTAGCTTTTTTTTAGTACCTTGCACTTTATATATTCTCTCATTATACGGAAGTAATACTCTTCTGTTTGTTCCGACAATATAATCTTTCGGATATTGGATAATATGGTCTAATTCAATTTCTCCATCTATTTGAAAATCATCTTTTAATGTTCTAAATAACTTAATCCATTTCATACCGTTTGTAGCTTGTTGTACTTTTAACTTTACAAACCGCATTTTTTTATTATCTGATGCAAATTCTGAAGTAGAAATCAATATCATGCCTCGTTTTCGTCGCAAAAGTAAAGGGATATCGGGATGGTTATATTCTTGGTAGAATCTCCGAATACCTACTGTAACCTTTAATAATGGAATATTCTCACCACCACGAGTTATACATTCAAATCGGTATACATAGGCGAAAAAGTCTTGTGTTTTTTCATCTTTAATCGGCTCTGACATTGCCTCACAAATATTTTGTGATCGAAGTGGAGAAAAATAGATTTCTTCATTTTTATTCTCAATTCGTATAGGTTGTACACAAAAAACATGTGAAATTAATGCGGGTACCCATTTAGAAAACGTTTCACTATCATGTAATACTGTTACATTCGAAATCAAATCGTCATGCCATTCATATTTTGGCGGTTCCATTAATTGATTCGGTTTCCAATCATGAATGACCTCATACCAACTTTGAAATATATAATCAAGTTGTTCTTGCCTAATTGGTTCTTTTGACACAATCCATGGCGTATTTTCATTTAATACATACGGATTATGCTGAATAAACAATATATCAGAAAACATATCATACAATCTTTCATTTAAACGCTTTAACTTACTAGTTAATAAAAATGTCTTATAATGTATCTCTACAATGTCTAGCCATTCAATAGGAAAATATATAAATGATACATGTTCCTTTAAAAGTGGCTCTACTATATTTTTAAATGTTAATAACCGTAATTTTTCCATGTATTGAGTACTTCCTCTCTTCATTTATCTTGATTATCAAAAAACGAGAAACACCAATTACTGAATCTAAACAATTTAAAATTAAAAGTCTAAAAGAAGAATTTAAAACAATTTATTACAATGATACGTTATTACAATAATACTTTTAAAAGTTACACGTAATTATCGAATACATCACCCCTAACATCTCAAATATATTACGTACACATTATATAATATATAGTTATATAATGTATTTATGATTTACAATAATTTTACAAAAAACAAATATAAAAAAGGAAGGCTCTCCGTACTAAAGTTCCCACTTGAGCGGTTTTTTGTCCATCTAAAGGTGGTGGTTGAGATAATACCGTTGCTACTAATCGTTGCGCTTGCACTCTTGGCATGCATAGTTATCACGCTTCTTCACTTGTTCACGTGTACTTTTCTATTCACCACTGTCATAAAACTTACGCTTCTGTTGTTTGGTTTTGTATTCTTTCATTATCCTTTACCTATCAATATTGCATTAGCCTTATGAGCTTTAATAACTCTTCTATTGGAGTTCGTTCGATATATTCAATAGAATAAAGCATGTGTTCCCCACCATACAGTTTGTAATTTTTAAAACGATTAATATCTATCTTCGCTCGCTTGTATGTTTCCTCATGGGGTTTTAGATCTTTGTTATAAGCTGTTTCATCCACAGCTTGAAGACCGAGTACATCAATCTTATTTTGTAAATCGTTATCCATCTACCCTCAGCCCTTATCTTTTTACATAATAAAAAGCACCCGAATGGATGCTTAAATTAAACTTATTCATTATCAATATCTTTACTTTCATCATTAACTGATTTCGGGTCTAACATGCTTCCTATATCAGGCGGCAAAGTTAACTCTATACCAGCTACTGGTTGATTATCCTCATTAAAATAATACTTCTTTATCTTATTCAATTCTTCATTCTTCTTATTTTCACTCATATTACCCCGCCTTTTATGTGTGATATTAAACACTTTACTTAATATGTACATTAAGAAAGGTAATATACTATTTTTTCATTATGAAAGGGCAACTGTGCACCAACTTCCCTTTCATAGTAATTTGATAACTATAAATCCGGTAAATGAAGTTTTATTCTTCTTCCAACCACCTAATGTTGTTTACATTTATCTACACAAACATTATTAAGTCCCTGGAAGAAGAGCAAAAGACCTTCTCCGTTTACACAACGTGAATTGCAATTGAATGTGAAAACAAGAAACAACTGTTCATCCAATCTACACCCATCGCCACCGGTTATGACGATCCATTTTCAGTTATAAGGAATTTTGCGAGCAATGTTTTCCGTCATTTCTCACAATACAAATATATCACTTTGATTTCAAAACAACCGGCACATTTACTGCCAAAAAGCAGTCATGAATCTGCCACTTATTTTAATTCGCTAATAACCTTTATTTCCCTAGACTACTTTAATACAACAGCCATAAAGAATCGATTGAAATTTATTTAGGTATTATGCTTGATCTGATTGTAGAACATGTACATGGTTTTATATATTTTCAACCGAATATTGTCTAAAGGAACTGGAGACATTATTAAATACGAAAGGAGGGAAAATCATGAAGAAAAAACTTTCATCTATTTTAGGTGCCCTTTTACTAACTATTACGGTTTTTGGTACAAGCGTCCATGCTGAATACGATGGATATAATACGAATAGAGTTAACGATAATAATATTACAACTCGAGTTAATGACTATAACACGAATAGAGTTAATAATGATGTGAGAACTCGAAATGTAAATACGACAAATGATTTAAATGATAATCGTAATAAAAATAATAATTGGACTTGGCTTGGTTTATTGGGACTTCTAGGATTATTTGGTCTTAGAAAAAAAGACAAAGATCCAGAAACACATTAATGTGGAACATTGCATTTAATTTTAAAAAATATTTATGTATCATCAAAAGAATGCAAAATGAATAAATTATAAATCGCCTTTAGTAAGGCGATTTTTTTATTTTTTAAAATCAATAATGCTGTCACTTTACTCATAAGTTGGCCGAAAATTTTAATAAGAAGCGTTATTTTGCCAAAATTAAAAACAACCATAACCTTGCCAAAGTGTATAGTTATAGTTCAAATGACACAAAAGTTGCTTATTGCTATTCAAATCTACTTCGCCTCGCTTAAACAAACGCTGTTATTATCCGAATAAATAAGTAAAGTTGTATTTTTAAGACGAAGAGCTACCTGAACCGCCAAGAAAACCACCAAGGGACTTTATCAACTTTTTCAATACTGGTGTAATATCTTCTTCGGAAGTTATTCTAATACACGGTAATTCAACTTGGAGTTTCGTACCCAAAAGAACAACTGTAATTGGAACTGGAATTGAAACGCAAAGAGCTTCTTTCCCATCACATTGACACTTATATTGTTGTTGTGGTTGTTGCTGTTGTTGCTGTTGCTGTTGCCATTGTTGTAGTTGTTGCCATTGTTGTGGCCTTACTCCTCTACTCATATCTATATTTCTGTTGTCCATTACAAAAGGATAAGACTCGTTTGGATAATACTGATGAAAAGAATTTTTGTATTCATAATGACCATTATTCATTTTTTCATCTCCTTCCCGTTACATCGTATTAACCTAGTAGCCAATGGGTTCATTTTAATTAATATTATCATTCGCTTATTATTTTATAGTAAAAAGCTCCCTTTACTTACCCATATCTTATATTGTGTGTAACTGCCCCTTTCGCTAAATTCCTTGGTAACATATATTGATTAAATGTATGATAAAGAAAGTGAGGCTAACACAAATGAACACTTCCAATCAATTTAACCCTCCTATTCTGTTTATCCCAAAAGAGAAAGAATGTTACGAAAAAAGAATATCTGTCTTGGTTTCCATCAAGATAGATCCTAAGACTTTATCTCTTTGTTCAAGTTCAAGCCATCAGTTTACTGCGACAGGTACGTATTCTGACAAATCAACTAGGGACATTACAAAACTTGTAGAGTGGTACTCTAGCAATCTTTCAAGTGCAATAGTTTCAAATGAGGAAGAAACAAAAGGTTTGACTACAGCAATTAATACTGGGGAAGCTCAAATTTTTGCAAGATTAGACGGAATCATGAGCTCGGATAGTTGTCTCACGGTTACTGAACCAGTGGTTCAAATGACAAATTTAAAGGGATTCAATGATTATACGTTGGATATAAATAAAACAGTTTCTACGACTGAGACAACCAGTATGAATTGTCCTAGTAGAACTTTCGTTTTTGGTAAGGGCGTCTTACTGCTTGAGAATGATGTTGCTTCCTATGATTTCGCCAAACAACTTTGGTCACTCACTCAATATACTGTTGTGCAAATATCTCCATCAATTATCAAAGATCAATACACTACAGGTAAACAACTGGCAGCGGATTACTGGTGTGTTTGGATCGGAATTCAAGGGAATATTACTAATCTGGACGTCATGGAAATGATGCAACCAGGAGGAATCATTGATGAATTCGTCAAGATTGGTGGGATTTTTATTGTACACGATACAGATAATAATCCAATAATTGTAACATCTCCTGAAGGATTTGAGTTCATTGGGGGTAAATCTGAGTCACTAACACAATTTTCGAGGCTTGTACAAATACCTGTGTCCTTTGAGTATCTTCGAACATATTTATATATTAACTCTATCAAGAAAGAAGGTAACTCTATGGCTCTTGAAACTAACTGTGAGACTTGTACTCCTCCTGAAGGTTCCACATCGATTCTTACTGTAGATATACCAGGTGGTCTAGCTATTAATCTATTGGGAATTCATATCGAAGCTTGTCCAATCTGCGTTACAGTATTTACTGATGGATCCGATACACTTACATCTCAACAACAAGATATCACAAATAATCTTATCAAAATCGTTCAGAATTTAGTTCCAAATATTCCTGGTGCTTAAAGGGAAATAGCTTGTAATTTAATACAGGGCTTGACCAAAAAACGGTCGAGTCTTTTTTTTTCAAAAATGCTGGAGCTCCCCCTAATAGTGTGTGCTCCTCCTCAGTTTAATCTTGTAGGAAATTGAAAAGTATTTTCAAAGACGACATACCAGCGAGAATTTGTGTCTATTCTGTATAGATGTGAGCAAGTTCGTTTGCAAACTTATTAGCACTTTTTTTAATTTTTTCTATTAAAAAACTTCACTGTATCTCTTCTATTACACATCGCTCTCACTACCATTATGACGAAAATCATCACTTAAAGAAGTAATTAATAAATCGACGCTTCCTTAACGTATAAGAAATTATCTTTTCTTTTTTAAATTTTTCATATACTGTAAAATCCGTATATTGTTGGTACTATCCCATGCCATCAAGACAATATTTTAAAGCATCCTCAAAACGAAAAATTCATATCACTACAACAGTTATTTGTGAGAATTTAGTGTGTTTTGGGGAACAACCAATTTCTTAAGTTGATGGGCATGGGCTATTTATCTATATTTGCGTTTTTCATGCCATAAATAAAAATACCAGTCATTATAGACTGGTATTATAAAGCTAATGTTTTTTAATTGATAAATGTAGTATTTTTTACTTTCCAGTCTTCAAGTTTAATAAAAACCCAAAATGAGTAGATTCCTAGAGTGATAATTGATAAGAACAACCATTTTATCCAATTACCAAACAAGCCAACAGCAGAACCATTGAATTTCATACGGTGCCCGTTAACTACTGTATGATTTATTTTCCAACCGTAAACCATACATAAAGCCCAAGGATAACAAATTCCAAGGGTACAAACTGTAATAAGTACACCGAGAATATTCCAACCAATAAAGCTGAATAATCCACCATCGAAAAATGAGTGGCGACCATTTTTTAATTCAGAACCGATTTCCATAAAAAAACTCCTAACATATATATTCATAATGACAAAAACAAATTATATCACAATAAAATGATTTACAGTCTATAAATCGTAATATACAGTAAAATAAAAATACCTTGTAGAAACAAAAAACCTTATTCCATGTTCTCAATTTTGTATACTAGAGCAGTGCATTTTATACATACAGTTACGTAGTTTTGTTACGTTCCAAAATTAATCAATAGTAATAAAAATAGATTATTAAATTTGTTAATCCGAATAAATATATTTTAAAATTACGCTCATTTCCATCAATCATACTGACTTTCACAAAGTTCATATCAATTAAGAGGATGAGTAGAAACTCAGATATAACAGCAAAAGATCGTAAAAGATGCGGGGAGAAAAGATTATGTATTGGATTTTTTAAAATTCTTTTTGGATCAGGATGTTTACTCCAGAAACGTAAATATTTTAATTGGTTTTGTTCTTATTGGAAGTGGATTGTTAGTCTTGGTTGTAAAAGTGTATAAGGTTGTAAGAATTTATTTGTGATTAAGTTTAATTATGTAAGAAATATGAAAAGAGAAAGAAGGGCTGATAGCAGCTCTTCTTTTTGGTTCTGGTGCAATAAATCTACTTACGAAAGTCAAAGATTGCGTCAAGGGTATTGAACATAAAAAACATTCGATTTTTGATTTGAAATAAAGTCACAATGTTTATAAAAGGTTGGATAAATTATTTCTCTAAATTAAAAGATGCTACGTCTGTTTTGATTTATCTCTTTTATAAAATTGTATAACGCTTTACAAAGTAGATTCCTTTTTTCTCTTATCAATATTCATATGTTACAATAGTACCAGTAGTATCAGTGGTACCATTAAAACCATTAAAACAATTAGAACAACCACCACAACCGCCACAGCCACCACAACCAAAACAACCAAAGCAACCAATACAACGGAATCCACCACAACGGAATCCACCACCACCACAACGACCGCCACAACCGCCACAACGACCGCAACCGCCACAGCGACGAGCAGCATCTTCAAAATAGTAGTATGGATATTGGTTTTGCTGGTCCCAATACACAATATTTCCAGACTGGTAATTATTAAGGCTTAACGCTTGTAGTTCTTGTTGAAACTTATTCATTTTCATGACCTCCGTTTATAAACTTTAACCTCATCGATGCTTTCCTATATTTCTGTTCGTTAAATCTAAGTAGAAATAGCGGTATAAACTAAGTTCAATGCGTACACCTTTAAAATATGACCTATCACTAGACAATGCACCTTGTTCATATACCTATTTTTACTATGGGCTCATTTTTATAAATAGAAATTATAAAATGTGAATTCTTGCGTCATATCTTCATGCTTACTAAGTTCAATTCATTTCTCAATAACCATGATGCCGTATCCTATGTATTCCCGTATGCCGCTTAGATTTTTCTGTACTGTAAATGCCTCTCGTTATAACACTTCCATATACTTTCTGAGAGCACCTTCAGATATTCCTAACTTTTTTATATACTTCACTAGCCGAATAATCGATCTAGTCCGTCGTAGCGTCAAAACACCTACTAGTGACAGGATTCAATGACGGTTAAGAAATTCCTACAAAAAAAAGCCCTGATTAGGACTTTTCATTCTACTTTTCCAGCAAGCTCTCCATGAAATTGCTAATTGAAGAAAATTGAAAAAAAGACGCACTTAGATTGATACGTCTTTTTTGCGATACCCCTTTTTTGAAATCATATAAAGAGGTATTATCCATACATATGTATAACAATACCTCTACTCTTTATCCAATTACATCTTTTACTTCTGTATCCACTGGCCATTTTTCTAATGTATAAGCCATTTCCCAAAATGAATATTCATATTGACTACTAATAATGAAATGCTGTTTCATACGCTTCCGATCAGACTCTGTCACTTGTTCAGCGATAGTATCTAATCGTGTAATTTGCTCTTCAACTAAAGTACGGAACCAATCAGATCCATAAGCAGAAATCCACTCTTTATAAATCGGCTCTTCTGGCTGACATTCTTTTAAACGTTCACCAATTTCATAATATAGCCAGTAGCAAGGTAAAATTGCTGCGATAATATCCCCTAAATGCCCTTCATACGCCGCACGGTACATATGTGAAGTATACGCATATGCAGTTGGGGCAGGGATAAAATGACCTTTTTCTTCTTCCGTAATTCCTAATTTCTTTGCGAAATTCTCATGTAATGATAATTCTGCCTCGTATGTATTTTGAGCATGGTGTGCCATGCGAGCTGTCGTTTCTAATTCAAGAGCCTTTGCAGCTCCTAAAGTTTGTACTCTAGCAAAATGACTTAAATAATATGAATCTTGAAGTACGTAATAACGAAAACTTGCCAAATCTAACGTACCTTCACCAAGTTTTTTTACAAAAGGATGATGAAAACTTGCCTCCCAAATAGAATCTACTTCTTTACGTAATGTTTGTGAAAAAGTCATTTAAATTCCTCCAATAATGTATAAAATATATGTATTTATCCACAGTTATTAAATCTGTAAAACAAAAAAAACTTTCTTTACAGGCGTAAAGAAAGTGAAATAGACAATATTAATGTATTCTTTAAATATAATCGTCTTCCCACTTCCCTACGCTGGTATTAACCAGATCAGGTACTAAGAGTCTCAAAATTATGTTTGATCTCAGCCTACAAAAGGCCCCCCTAGTGGATAAATATTTAGTTGTCGTATTGTAATTATCATAGCATACTTCGTGGAACTATCAAAAGTTTTAATTGTATAATTATCTTAAAAACCTTCTTCTTTCCTCACTCTTAATGAAGTTTCAATTATCATATCTAATAGTTTACTATAATTAATCCCCGCGGCATCTGCACTTTTTGGCAGTAAACTTGATTGGGTCATCCCTGGTAATGTATTAACCTCCATTACATATGGAATTCCGTCCTTCACCATCATATCAACCCTTGCATAAACACTACATTTTAATGCTTTATAACAAGCCAATGACGCTTTATTTACACGTTCCTTAATTTCAGTTGGAAGTTCAATAACTTCTTCAATTGTACTAACATCATCGTATTTTGCATTGTAGTCAAAAAACTCAGCTGCATGTCGAATTGAAACGATAGGTAAATGTTTACCATCAAAAATTGAACAAGTAATCTCGTCACCTTTTATATACTTCTCAATTACTACTTCAGAATCCCATTCGAATACAGTTTCCAGCATTGAGATCAATTCATTTTTATCATTGACGATCTTTACGCCAACACTCGAGCCGCCAGAGTTTGGTTTTACCACTAACGGAAATCCTAACTTATCTAAATCATCAAGCTTTAGATCCGCCATTTTTGTAAGTTCAATCCAATCTGGTGTTTCTACTCCTTCATAACGCAAAATCTTTTTCGAAATATTTTTATCCATACATATACCGCTAGATAACATATTGCTTCCACTATATGGAATACCTAAACTCTCAAGCGTCCCTTGAACCGTACCATCTTCTCCGTATTTTCCGTGTAATGCTAGCAATGCAAAATCAATGTCTTTCGCTTTTTCAATTAAATCCATTTTTTCATTTAACGTAATTGGAACGATTTCATACTTATTTTTATCTAAATGTGCAATCATTTCATTTCCAGTCATAATTGATACTTGTTTTTCAGAGGATACTCCTCCCATAATAACGCCAATTCTCATTTTCTCAACTCCAAGTTTCATTTTTTAAAGTTTCACCAATTATTTGAATCCCACTAACTATTTCTTTCTCCTTCAAACGTGAAAAACCTAAGCGGAATGTATTCGCTCCCCCTCCATCAGAATAAAAAACATCTCCAGGAGAAAACGTTACACCTTTCTCATAACACTTTTGTAAAAGTGTGCGAGCGTGAATTTTCTCTTCCAACTCTATAAACAAATGAAGTCCGCCATCTCCAGTCATCCTTTTAAACGGAATATACTGATTGCAAGCCCCAACGGCTAACTCATATTTTTTCTTGTAAACAGATCTTGCCTTTTTTAAATATTTTTCAAAATATCCTTCATGTAAATATTGAAACAAAACAGCTTGATCTAACGTAGATGTGTGAATGGTTCTTGCTCTTTTAACACTTTCTAAATAATGAATCAGTTCTTTATCGGCAATAATCCACCCTACACGTAAACCAGGGAAAAGTACCTTCGAAAAGCTACTAATATAAATCACATTATTACCAGCCCCAGCAAAAGTTAATAGTGGCGATAAATGTGAACCTGAATAACGTAATTCTTCATTAAATCCGTCCTCTATAATAGGAACCTTATATTTCGAAAATAACCTCATCAATTCCGTTCTTTTCTCCGAACTTGTAACAATACCAGTTGGATTATGATAAGAAGGAATTAAATACGCAAAATCAAAATCCTTTTCACGTAAACTTTTTTCTACTTGAGTCGTATCAATACCATCATCATTTATATCTATCCCATGAACTTCAAGTCCATGTAAGCGAAAAAGTTTCAATGCAGCATGGTGAGTTGGATTCTCACAAATCACACGCCCTGATTTTTTTGCTAAGGAAGATAGTACAATATCTAATCCTTCTGTAAATCCATTTGTAATTAAAATATCTTTGTTCGAAATATCTACACCTTTCATTTCCATGTAATGAAGTAGATATTTCATTAACGGACGGTAACCTTTTGCATATCCGTAGTTCAATACGATATCCCCTTCAATGGACATACGAGTAAGAAAAGCTCTTTTGAAATTTTCAACATCAAATAGCTTTTCGTCCGGGGCTATACTATTAAAAACAACCATTCCTTTTTCCCAGCGAACTCCATGCTTCATTAAGTCTAATTCATCCGCTAATGTGGTAACTGTATTCAGTTTATTTTTCCAATCTATTTCAACAGACGAGGTGTTAGATATATCCACCTTCGCAACGAAATTCCCTTTTCCTTTTACTGCATAAATGAGTCCTTCTTGTTCTAAATCCGCATAAGCAGAGAGTACTGTATTTCTGCTCACTGATAATAATTCACTCAGTTCCCTTGTTGATGGGATCTTTTGATCACCGAGCAAATGCCCTTTCATAATCATCTTTTTAAAATAATCCTTTAATTGAATATAAACGGGACGATCTTTTACAACTTTAAAATCTTTAAACAATTTCTTACCCCCTGCAATTATTTTTGCATATTTATTTCATTCTCAAAAGGTCCACTACATATGTATTTTTTATTAACAGCGGTACGGTCTTATAAAGTGAAACTTTAATCCGTGGGAATTTTATTCATCCCCCACCGATTTTTAGCCCGAATCGGACATATATGGGCAAAAAGGCTCCCACCTAACTTTTTTTCTCCATCCGAATTTTGAAGGTGTGAGTTTTACTTCTATAAATCTCTACGATATAAGTTAATTACATCTTTTAAAGCAGCTGCTGCGGCTCCGCGTGGATTAGAAGCTCCACCAATTGTAGTAACTTGTCCCATTGTATCTGTAAAGAATGTTATTCCTTTTTCAGTTCCATTTACTTTTGCTAGTGGATGGTCTTTTTCTATTTCAAGCGGTTCTACATTAAGATTCACTTTACCATCCATATCCTTATATGCTGAAGCTATTAATTTAATATAATTGTTTTGTTCCTTAGCATGTCGAATTTGTTGTTTTGTAACATTTTCGATTCCTTTTATATGCATATCAGTAAGCATATTCTCAACACCCATCAAGCTGTTTGCCAAAAGTAATAATTTACACGCACTATCCGAACCACTTACATCTAATATTGGGTTCGTCTCAGCAATTCCTTTATTTTGCGCTTCTTTCAGTGCTTCTTCAAACGTAACATCTTCTTCATACATTTTTGTAAGAATATAATTAGTTGTCCCGTTTAATATTCCTTCTATTTTTTCAATATTGCAGCCAGCCAAACTAAATTGTCCAATATCTAATGTCGGTAGTGCTGCAGCAGTTGCGCCACTATAGCGAATTCGTACATTCGCTTCTTTTGCTGCTGCCTTTATTTCTCTCCAGTTAGTAACGAGTGCACCTTTTGAAATTGCAACAATATCCATATGTTTCTCAATCGCTTGTTTTATATATTTTTTTCCCGGATTTCCATCTTTAAGATTTGTAACTGTTGATTCTACCAATACAGTACCACTTATCCCACTTGTTGCACGGTCTTTCGGGTGATGTTCTATATACTTTTCAATTGATGCAGTACCGCTACCATACATTAATAAATGATGAATAGGCAAACCTTCCTCATTATGTATTGCAATATTTCTACCTAATACGCCACTTACAACTAAATGGATTCCATATGTTTCGTATATATATAAATATTTTTCGTTTACCAATTTTATAAACTCTCTTCCTACTGTCCCGTATCCTGATAAAACAACTTGTATTTTCATAATATCCCCCCATATTTTTCTTCCATATCCCTCTTTCAATATAATATAAAGCGCTCCCGAATTCCATCGAGAGCGCTTTATTATTAACTATTGCGGTAACCGTGATAACTTTTCTGCAACTGTTCTATAAAACTCTTGAATATTAGAAAAACCTAACGTGTCTGAAACGCTTAGTCCTACCATATCTAAATGATCCCAATTTTCTTTCGTTTCAATATGATTCCATTTTCCAACCTGTAAAAACTCATTATTATTTACAGCAATACTAGTTGAAGGCGCAATCATAGAATTTGTATTTACTACACCGTCATTTTGCCACCAATATGTATCAATTAATGGGCGATTTTCTTCAAATCTTGCATAGGAACCTAAGAAAAATGCATTCCCCATTAACACTTTGTTCATTGTAATATGAGGTAGTTGTAAACCGGTTATAGGTGCTGCTTGTGATGCATGTCCACTATACGATAAGTAATACACATCCGATTGCGTCTTTACCCAACTATTTAACTCCCTTGCTCCATCAGTACTTAAATCCCATTGACTAATATCTTTTGTATTTTCCCAAATTGAACTATTTAAAATCCGATCAGTATATTGGAAGAAGGACTCTCCAGCATTTTTTTTCATACCCCATTGGTCCAATTTAAAATCATATAATGATAAATTATTGTTTCCTCCTAAACTCGCAGCTGTAATGAGTAAATCTTTAACGAACGGCAATAGAAGACTTCCGTCCGCGAGTGTTGTGCCATTATGAGGAGTTGCTAAAGTTGTAACACTATGAACATACGATTTACCGCCTTCAAATAGTGGTGATATCTTTGCGTTCGGATGATTTTTCACATAGTCTTTTTCTTCATAACTGCCTTCTTTTAATAACTGCACTAATGTTCTTGTCGTTTGTCCACCCATGCTATGCCCAACTAAATGAACTTTATTTGTTTCACTCCAATTTGGTGCAAATCCACTATAAGTTCTACCAAAACGATTATGTCCATGTTTCTCAGCGTGTGCCGCACCATAGTCTACAATTCCACCGTTAATTTGTGCATATAATTCACATGCACGGTCCCAGTTACTAGAAACAGGACCAACAGCAGCCGTATGTACTGTATAGCCATTTCTTTTTAAATCTTCCTGTATATCATGAACACCACCCCAATATTTTACCCCTAACATTTCTTCCCTACCCCATCCAGCAAATCCATTCACTAAAATGATAGGATAATTATTTTGTTGCCTCTCTTCAGCGTAAGTTGTTTTCGCTATGAATGAACAAACAGTCACTAATGTGAAAAAACATACTTTTAAAAATAACTTTCCCATACTTTCTCCCCCTAATTAAACGCTTTCATTTTTCCGTGAAAAATATTGACACATTCAGTTTTTAACTTACACATAATGTAAAGTATTTTATATACGTTGTATATATAGAAAACATACACAAATGTTGATAAATATTAATTCAAGTAAACATTTACTTTTTACAATACAACTTGTAAATCTGATTATTTGAATTTATAATTGAATGTAGTTTCCTCATGTTACATGAATTTAACAATCATAAGAAAACTAATTTTATTGCTTGAAAAGGAGGAAAAAGCATGCAAATCGGATCAAACATTCATACATTAGCTCAACCTACTAAAATAACTCCATCTAACCTTGAGCATAATACTATCTCTTCTACTAAACTTGAAGGTAAGAAAGCAAATGATCCTATCAAGTTCGATATTCGTTCATCTGAAAAAGAAATGAAACAGCCTGAGCATAAATTTAACGAATTAGATTTATGGAAGATGTTAAAGGATAAAGGTGTTCCATTATGGATCATCCTTGAAATGCTACAAAAGTCTCGTAAAGAAAAAGAAGCTCAAAGTAATTCGGTTCAAAACCCAAATGTGATTGAGGAAACAAACGAGACTCGATTAAATGAAGTAATGTAATCTAAATGGCATATAACTAAAAAGAGTTCGAGGTTGATAAAGTTTCTATCAACCTCGAACTCTTTTTTAAGATTTTTCTCCAATCGTTACAAACTGAAAAGATACTTCTCCTTCCAAACCTTTAATTAGCTTTTTTACTTTGACATTTTCATTAACCATTGTATTATCTGTCGACATTTTAGGTCTTTCGTCACCTAAAGATTTCTTAAATTGAAGAAGATGCATTTTCGTTTCATTTGCTTTTATTTCCTTATATACACTATTTTTTGCTACGATTACATACGATTGCGTTGGATATTTACGGTTGTTACCTATCCAAGCGTCACTATCGTATGTAACAGGAATCTCTTTTCCTTCTATTTTAATACTTTTCATAGTCTTTTCGTCTTCACTTGTAAACAGTAGCGATCCTTCTTTTGAGAATTTCGGTAACGTATCTATAATATAATCGGAGTCATTATCTCGTTTACGAAAAACTTTTTCTTTAATCAACGCTAGTGCTGTAGATTCATTTAAAATTAAGACATGTCCATTTCCAACTTCACTTTTTTTCACAGAAAACACTTCATTTTCTTTCGTAATTTCCTGATAACGATTAATAATTGGTGAAATATTATTTTCATCTCCAATAATCAATACACCGTTTGCAGGAAATGCGTTGTCCTTTTTAGAGCATGCACTAAAGCTTATCAAAAATAGTATAGTTAACATAAAAATAGTTAAAGTTCTTTTCATCACGGTTCCTTTCATAATTCATATCATTTTTTACATGCTTTTCTGTAATTTTATTAGTTAATATCCTCTATCCCGCATTAACGGGCAGTAAGACCCCCACCTCAAAATTCAGTGAGAGCAAAAAAGTTAGATGGGGGATCAACTGCCCGTAAAAGCCCGATTGGTGAAGGCTA
This sequence comes from Bacillus sp. EKM202B, assembly GCF_011066025.1. Classification (NCBI taxonomy): domain Bacteria; kingdom Bacillati; phylum Bacillota; class Bacilli; order Caryophanales; family Bacillaceae; genus Bacillus; species Bacillus sp. EKM202B. The sequence goes on from NZ_JAAMNK010000008.1 coordinate 110,372, forward strand.
ATAATCAGCGGGGGATGAAGAAAACCCCCACTGATTAAAGTTTCACTTTATTGCTCCATAGTCTTATAAAGCTTTTGTAGGTAACGCCAACGAGTGATAAAGAAATATAAAACTTGTATACATATAAATGAAATTAAAATAACGATCGAGCTATTTAAAATAGAAAAACTGACTAATTGTTGCAGTGCCGTATACGCAACTACAGTATGAATCACCGCAACAACAATCGGTAAGAAGAACATTAATACTAACTGTCTCGTTACAACTTTTTTTAACTCTCGTTTACTTAATCCCATTTTTGAAATCATTTTATATTGTTGTTGATCACGGTCCAAATCAGTATATAATCGGAAATAAATAAAACTAGCAGCAAATGTAAAGAAAACGATTCCGACTAAAACACTTGCCATAAGTAATAAACCATTCTTTTGCTTTGCCTCCAACAAGTTTAATGTTAAAGCTTCAAAGTAGAAATCTCTGTCCCCGAGATCTTTATCGAGTATACTCTTTAATTGATTTGAAATCTCTTTCGTTTTTATCCAATCATCTACAACAAATCCATAAGTACGATGTTGAATATTTTCATCTTGTGGATTACTCGTCAGAGGAATTTCATCATACACATGATCTTGAACAGCAATATAAATACTACTAGAATCATGTGGTAAAACTAAATCCCCAACAGTTTTTTTCACACGAAATGTCTTTGTCCAATCACCTTGAATAACTTCAATATTTTTTTTATAGTCACCATTTTTAAATTCTTGTTTTTGTGACACCCTCCCAGGAATTAGTAAAATTTCATCTTCTTTTTCAATTGTTTCTTGTTGGTACCCTAGTGCTCTCGTAAGTTCGTTATATTCACTTAATTTCAATACATTTACGTTACTTTCTGTAAATTTACTTGAAGATGAAGCCATTCGGTACGGAATATTTGCATCAGAGAGATGTTTTTTTATAATAGAGAGATGTTTATCTACTAATTTGTTGTTTTCAGAGCTTTCATACAGAAATGTATATGGGTTTGTCATCCACACTAAATTCCTATTACCAAGAGTGGCTGTTGTACCTATTGCTGTAAATGCAACTGCTGAAATAATAGATACTATAAAAAACATCGTTGCATTATCTTTCATACGGTAAATCAATTCTGAAAATGTTAATATATTTGTTCTCTTTAAAAAGAAAGATTCTCTCCTTTTAGCAAGATACAATATATACACGCTACACTGTGTATATAAAAAGTACGTTCCAATAATGACTAGAAGTACACCTATTCCGAGCGTAATAAAATTAATACTTGGGATAAAGCGAAATACTGAAATATATCCATAGCCTATACTAATTAAAGAAAGTAGCGATAATAAAATGGAAAATTTCGGTTCAGGCTTTGGCTTTTCCTCTGCTTGAATAAGTTCCACAAGTTCCGTTACTTTTATCGTTTTAAAAGTAACAAGCGAAACGATTAAAAATAAGAAAAGAAATGTGATGACTGTTAATAGTACGGCCTTCACTGGTATATAAAAAGGTAAGCCATTACTAATCATTAATACACTTGCACTAATCAATAATACTAGTTTAGAAAATATGAGACCGATGAAAATCCCTATACAAATTGACCCAAGCCCAATTAACATATTTTCAATTAATAATAATTTCTTTAGCTGCCTCATTGACATACCTTGCATCATTAAAATGCCAAATTCTTTCTTACGCGTTTTTAAAAATGAACTTACTGAATATAGAATAAAGAAAAATGAAAAAACAAATATCAAGCCTTGCGAAACTGTAAATCCTAATGTACCAAATGCACTTATTGTTGCACTTGTCGATTTCAACTCCCCTTGTAAATCAGGATGAAATAACAAAAGGGCATACGTAAAGAAAATCATAATAGAAAATGTACAACTTAAAAAATGAGCAGCATATGTACGCTTATTACGAAAAATATTATTAAACGCGAACTGACGAAAAGTCATGCCTTTTCCCTCCTAACAAAGAAAGGACATCCATAATCTTTTGATAAAAGGCTTGCCTGCTTTCACCACAATAAATTTCATTATATAATTGACCATCTTTAATAAATATAACTCTGCTGCAAAAGCTCGCTGCATACGGATCATGTGTTACTAACATCATCGTTGCTTTTTCTTCTTTATTAAGAGTATCTAGCATCTCCATTACATCATTTGAAGATTTAGAGTCTAAATTCCCTGTTGGTTCATCTGCAAGTAATAATTGTGGTTTATGAACGATAGCACGAGCGATTGCAGTTCTTTGAGCTTGCCCCCCTGATATTTCAAACGTTCTTTTACTCAATATATCTGCAATATTTAATTTCTCTGCAATATCTTCCACTCGTTTGTTCATTTCTTGTACAGATACACCATCTAGTGTCATCGGCAATACAATGTTTTCTTTCACTGTAAGTGTGCTAAGTAAATTAAATGATTGAAAAACAAATCCTAATTGTTTCCTACGAAATAAAGCTAAACTGTCTGATGATAACTGAAAAGGATTTGTACCATTTATTAATATTTCTCCCGATGTAGGAGAATCAATAGTAGATACCATATTTAATAATGTTGTTTTCCCGCTACCTGATGGTCCCATAATTCCTACAAATTCACCTTCTTGAATTGATAAATCAATATCTACCAATGCTTTAAAAGGTATTTTCCCTTTATATACTTTACTAATACTTTTTGCATGTAAAATTTCCATTTATATTCTCCCTTCATTTCCACTGCTCACTATAAAGTGTAAATGAATTGTCTTATAGCACATATTGATTCATCTTTCATTTATCTTACACGCTTGTAAGATAAATGAAAAAACTGATAACAAATCTATTTCCAATATATAATCAATGTATATCTATCTTATAATATTTGTATAGTGGTATGGAATACAATGCTTCTTACTTCTAGTCGCTGAAACAACTTGTATTCTTTATTAGCAACATGCAATATATTATAAAGAATAACTATACAACTTCAAAACAATGAATAACAACTTATCATATAGTACGAAAAAAAGCTCAGAGTTTTAGCTCTAAGCTTTTTTACTGATTTCATATGCAATATAGCTCCCTTCAAAGAGCTATATTTTTTATCCACTCTGATTTACTCAATACATAATGATTAAATAGTCGATTTTCTATCGTCTGTTGGCTCATATAAATAAATCCGCATTTTTCAATAACTTTATTTGATGGTACATTTTTAATTAAAGCAATTGCGTTGAGGACATTTACATTTGTTTTTTTAAACAAATAGTCAATTAAGCCTTTAGTCGCTTTTGTAGCATAGCCATTATTTTGATATTCACTTGAGATAGCATACATTATCTCTCTGTTTGGTGAAGGGAGTTCTTCTTTAATACCTGTGCAGCACCATCCAATGAATTCATTTGTAGCTTGCTTAAATATTCCTAGCTTTAACATATGATTATCTATGTTATTCGTAGTTTTCACTGCCTCAAGAAATGCTTTATTTGCTGGTATTTCATCATTGATAATCCAATTAACCCTCTGTTCTTTCGTTGATTTCCAGTCTGGCAAAAATTTTTCTATTTCCGGTTGATTCGATATTTTATAAATACTCTCAGTATCTTTCATAGTAAACACTTGTAGATATATATCTCCACAGTCTATTCTAAATAACTTAGTTGAACTCTCTGCTCCCATGTTAATCCCCCTAAATAATTATAGCGCCTTAATCTGTTTCGTAAGTTCTATAAATCGTTCATCAAGTTCTTTATATTCTTTATCATTAGAAGTTAAAAAGCTTAATTTTCCTAATACTTCTTGTCTCTCTGTTTCTAACGTTAAACGTAACTCTTCAATTTCATCTCTTGTTTTAGGAGGTTCTTCTAGCTGTTTTTGTATCGTATGATTTGAAAACACGAGTTTTGTGTTAGTTGTTTTCTCTAGAAAATATCGATCGTGAGAAACGATAACTAGTGTTCCATTATACTCCGCTAATGTATTTTCAAGCTGTTCGCGTGAAGGCAGATCAAGGTGATTTGTCGGTTCATCTAAAATGAGTACGTCTTTTTCATCTAAAATATAAACCATTAACTTACATTTCACTCGTTCTCCCATGCTCATATGTTCAATCTGCTCTTTCCATTGAGAAGCTTGGAACCCTAAATGTTTCATTAAATTTTGGACTTCCCCTCTTTCTTCAAATGAATCTTTAAAAAATAAATCTTCTGGCGTTTTATCAAGTGGTAAATCAAATACTTCTTGTGTTAAATAACCGATGTTTGCAGATGGTGAAACCCATACTTCTCCTTCCACAGTTTCCGTTCCCATAATCATCTTTAGTAATGTTGTTTTCCCACTACCGTTTGGTCCAACAATCGCAACCTTCTCACCGTGCTGAATTGTAAAATTAACGTTTTCAAATAATATTTTTCCATGAAAGTCTTTTTTTAATTGTTTTACTTCTAAAAAGCGTTTTCCTACTTTTTTACTCGCTTGAATAGAGAACTCAACTGAGTACTCCTCTTTCACACGTTCTACTTTCGTTTTCTCTAGCTCTTTTTCGAGACGTTTTCGTTTTGACTTAACTTGCGCATCCATTCGCTTCGCTTTTACACGATAAAATTCTTTAACACCTTCTTGTTTTGTAGACTGTGCGTGTGCCTTTTGTGACCATGAACTTAATTCTTTTATATGTGTTTCTACTTGTTCAATCTTTTTTTGCTGCTTTTCATATTCACGTTGTTGCGTCTGTCTTTTTTGCTCACGTGCTTTCATATAACTCGTATAATTACCGCTATGCTCAATTAATTTTTTATCCTCAATTGACCATATTTTTGTTGCGACAACATCTAAAAAATATCGATCATGCGATACAACGATAACTGTACCTTTCATATTTTTTATTTGTTTAATGAGAAATTCCGTACTCATCTCATCTAAATGATTTGTCGGTTCGTCTAATATTAAGACATTAGGATTTTTCGCAAATCCTTTCGCTAACCGAACTTTCAGCTTTTCACCACCACTTAAAGTACGAAAATCGTTCGTTGGCACGCCCCATTTTGCAAGAAGCTCTGCTTCTTTTGCAATCACATCCTTACTAATAAAAGATTCTATTTCTTGTTCAACATATGCTGTTGTCATATTCATTTGCTGCCACTCAACAATTCCTTTTGATGGCTCAATCTTCCCATTTATTAATTGAAGTAACGTTGATTTACCAGCACCATTTTTACCAATTAATCCGATTATATCCCCTTGTTTTACTACTACATTCATTTTTTCTAACAAAGTATTTTCCTTTATTTCAACATACACATCATTTAGTTTTAAAAGCTCTTTCATATTACCGATCCCTTTCATAAAGGGAGAACAAAAAAATCCTCCCAAAGTAATTTTGGCAGGATTAGTCATTACATTATTTATACCCAAATAAGCTATTACGCAAATCAAATAGCAATACCGTTGAATGGAATTGGGCAGACTAATCCTATTTTTTACAAATTGAAATTTATTTAATTTCAACATTTAAAAATAAGATTAGTTAATCATCGTCCACCCATCATTCCTTTCCGTCGTTAGTAACCATATTGTACCATAATAGTACTGTATGAGTAAATGCAATTATATGTGCTTTTAAAAAGATTGCTTTTTTTTAAGGTCTATTTATCAATTCTAAACTTCATATTGAACAAGCATAAACCACATTTGTTGTACTACTTGCTTTAGATTCCCCTAACAATAAAATTCTAAACATCTCCCTCTTATATAATTTTTATATAGATTCATCATAAATCATATATTATACATACTAAATTTCAGTTCTTATAATAAAGGTATCATTTTTAAGGGGGGATTCTACAATGGAATTTAGCAAACTCGGAAACAGTGGGTTAACAGTAAGTAAGATTGCATACGGGAACTGGATAAACCATGGCGGAAAGGTAAATGAAGATACTGCAAATGATTGTGTGAAAACCGCACTAAATGTCGGAATTACAACGTTTGATACTGCTGATGTTTATTCGGACACGATAGCCGAAGAAGTACTAGGCCGGTCTTTAAAAGGCATACGGCGAGAAAGTATAGAACTATGTACAAAAGTATGTCATCCGACCGGACCTGGAAAAAATGATCGTGGATTGTCGCGGAAACATATTATTGAAAATTGTAATGCATCATTAAAACGGTTGCAGACAGACTACATTGATGTCTATTATGCACATAGATTTGATACAACAACTCCCCTTGAAGAAACGATGTTAGCTTTTGCTGATCTTGTAAGACAAGGTAAAGTCCTTTACTTAGGCGTAAGTGAGTGGACATCAGAACAAATCACCCGTGGTGCAGCACTTGCACGAGAATTAAGCATTCCACTTATCGCTAGCCAACCTCAATATTCGATGTTGTGGCGAGTTATTGAAACTGATGTAATACCAACATGTCAACGTGAGGGACTTGGTCAAGTTGTTTGGTCTCCCCTTGCACAAGGTATTCTCACAGGAAAATATCAACCTGGTAAACCATTGCCGAATCAATCACGTGCTAACTCTGATGCTGGTAAACCATTTTTCCAAAAACTCGTGCAACGCTGGATGAGCGATGATGTACTCAATGCAATTCAGAAACTTAATCCCATCGCGCAAGAAACTAATCTTACCTTACCTCAACTTGCAGTTGCTTGGGTATTACAAAATCCAGCTGTTTCCTCTACAATTATTGGTGCATCAAATCCAGAGCAAATAAGAGAAAACGTAATTGCTTCTAGTGTTAAATTACAACCTGAAATTATGGATCAAATTGATGGTGTACTAAAAGATTTCATTGAGTATGATCCGAGCAAAACAGGTTAAAACACCTTTTTGTTCTACCTATAAAGAAGCTTTCCTTTTCAAATCTACACTGCCCATCCTATACAGATGGGTTATTATCTTTTACATTCACATTGTGAAGTTGTATAAACCTCTCTAACAACAGTTAAAAAGTTCTCTAACACAACAGACTGTTCATCTAGTCTCCATCCAGCATATAAATTTATTTTTGGGGTATTTTCTTGAATTTCTTTATATATAACTCCCGTTTTTTTATAACTTTCCACTGATGACGGAACGACAGAAATCCCCATTCCTGCTGCAACTAAATTCACAATCGTTTGCATTTGAATCGCTTCTTGAACAATATTTAAACTTACTCCATGTTCCCAAAAGTAACTAATAATTACATCATAAAAGTTTGTACCAAAATGACGTGGAAATAAAATAAATGGTTCATCCACTAATGATTTAATTGGAATGTTACGTAACATAACGAAAGGGTGATCTTCATGCAAAACCAATTTTAAATATTCTACAGAACAAACTTCGGAAGTTAAAATTTCATTATTCTGCTTGGAACGAATAAATCCAATATGAATTTGTTTTTCATAGAGTGCTTTTATTTGTTGATCTGTTGTCATTTCGCGTAATATGAGCTTAATTTTAGGAAACCGTTCTCGAAATTTTTTTAATACATTTATAACGGTTTCTGTAGAATCGACAAACCCAATTATTAAATGTCCTATCTTTCCTTCATCCGCAAGCTGTGTTTCTTTAATCGTTCTATCTACTTGAAGCAGCGTTTGTCGCGCACCTTCTAAAAATATTTTCCCAGCATCGGTAAGCTCAACCATTCTCTTTGTCCGGTAAAAAAGTTGAACCCCTAATTCATCTTCTAATTTACGAATCTCTTGGCTTAAAGGCGGTTGTGCCATCATAAGACGCTCTGCTGCACGACTAAAGTTTAATTCTTCTGCCACTGTTATAAAATATCTCATTTTCCGAATATCTATTGCAATCCCCCCTATTATTAACAACTAGCAAAGAAGCCCTCCTTCTAATAAATCGTAAATAAAAAACAGGAGGAAAATATATCAATCCCTTTTCTTTTTTATCATAAATCATTTCATTGTAAATACGAGATGAAAATCATTAAAAATTCTAAATTACAAGTATAAGAGTGAATGTTATCCTCAAGAGCATCTTATGATAAGTTGAATTATATGTTTTCAGCAATTTTATTACTTGCATATATTATTTCATTTACCATTTTAGTTGAGTAACTAGTTTTTGATATTGTATTCACCTAATTGTAAAAACAAAGTATCATTTATTATTCAATATTTTTTTATTGTTTTTCAATAAAATTTTATTGATTATTTCCCCTTAATAAGCTATTATAAGTTTGCAGAAAATATGAAAGTAAGGATTGAATTTATGGACAAGACATTAAAAATCATAAAATCAAATATGTTTTTAAAGATTTTTCTCATCCCGATTATAGTAGGGATTATTGTTGGTATACTAACTAAATTGGGTCAAGGTATACTTCCAGGAAATTAGAATTCATTAGCTAACCTAGGAAGTGTTTGGTTAGTTCCATCCTTTTTTGTGGCTAGTCTTAGTTATTCTAAGCGTACAGCTATGCTTTCCGGTATACTTGCGCTGCTAGGTATGGTTTTAGGCTATTATGGTTATGCAATAATTATTAAAAATGTAGCTCACTCTATTTATTTTATATCTGTATGGATTGTATGTGCATGTATAGGAGGAACTATCTTCGGAATTGCAGGTTTTCTATGGAAAGATACTACAAATCCTCTTCATAAATTCGGAAGCGCACTTATAAGTGGAGTTTTTGTAACGGATGGGCTTCACATTCTTTTAAATTTTGAAGACTACAGTCACATGTTACCTGTTGGATATACCGAAGTGATAGTCGGAATTATCTTGATTCTTGTATTGGAACGATCTAATGCTAATCGAATTTCTTCTTTTTTAGTGGTGATTCCTATCATTATTTTAGGTTTAATTGGATATAAATTATTAAGTTTGTTTGCTTAATTACAATTCATAAAGCTAGCTCTTTCAAAGGGGTAGCTTGTTTCTTACAAAAAATTATCTATCAATTAACTTATTATTAAATCCTTCTAATTTAACAGTCGTATTTATTATCATTTCATTTACTCGCTATAAAATAAGGCTAAAAAACTTAACTCCAAAGTTCTTTAGCCTAGATCACTTTTTTACACATTAAAAAATGTTATTTGTACAATGGTACCTTTACCAACTTCTGAATGAATTTCTACACGATGCCCTAATTGTTTCGTAATTTCATATACAAGATATAACCCCATTCCAGTTGATTCTTTAAAATCTCTACCATTTTCTCCTGTAAAGAACGGTTTAAATACTCTTGGTAAATCTTGCTTCGGTATCCCGACGCCACTATCGGCTATTTCAAGTACAACAGTATTACATTCCTTACATGCTTTCACTTTAATCTTTTCTCTACTACCTGATGAGTATTTAATCGCATTCGATATAATTTGTCCTATTAAAAATTGCAACCATTTCGCATCACTTTCTACAGTAATACCTTTATCAATTTCAAGCTCTGGATATACAAAATTCCGGATAAAGAAGCGTTTATGTTCATGCACGGAATCATTTACTACTTTATGTAGTTGGACTCTTTCTACATAAAAATCTTGTGTAAATGCTTCTAAACGCGCGACATATAATGCCATCTCTAATCCCTTTTTCAAGCGATCTGTTTCCTCATTAATACTTTCAAAACGCGAATCCACTTCATCCTGTGTAATTAATTCTATTACAGATAGAGGTGTTTTCATTTGATGAATCCACTGATTCATAAAAGTTAAATGATCATTATTTTTTCTTTCTTGTAATTGCAGTTGATTTTGATAATGACGATATTGTGCATCAAGCAAATCTTGGAGAGCAGTAGATACAACTGCAAAATCAGATTTTTGAACGGATTCATCCAAAGATTGCAATGGATTTGCTAAACGCTCATAAAAAGAACGATGTGTAAAATAACGAAATATTAAGTAGCTTACCATAAAAAAAGCACCTAAAAACATTGCATATAATGCTGTTGTAATATGATTATGTCCATCAAACCAATATACGAGGAATATGGCTAGTAGTTGGAGCACTGTAAAACAAATAAGTGGTATATGGTCACGTATAAACAGCCTTATCATTTTTCCACACCATTTTCCCAAGTAATATGCAACCTATATCCAACACTACGAATTGTTTCAATCGCATCCTCAATATGTAATGTTTTTAACTTTTTACGCACACGTGTTGTATTTACACTTAATGTATTATCATCAACGTAAGATTCACTATCCCATAACTTATTAAGTAACACTTCTCTACTCACAACACGCGGATAATTTTTCATTAACATTTCTAATAAAATGGCTTCGTTTCTCGTTATATCAATCTCTTGATTCCGCAACTTCAATACAAGCCTTTCGGGATATAAACTAAGTCCTTGTTGCTCAACCATTCTTTCTTCTAGTTTCGGTGCATAATCACCGTAAGCACGTCTTAAATGGCTACGAATTTTTGCCATTACAACTTCATAATGAAAAGGCTTCGGAATAAAATCATCGCCACCATTTTCTAACGCCATAACCTGATCCATCGTACCTTCACGGGCCGAGATAAATAAAATTGGACATGTGGAAACTCCGCGAATTTGACGACACCAATAGTAACCGTCAAAGCTTGGTAAATTAATATCTAATAAAACTAACTCTGGTTGTTCTTCTAAAAATATGTCTAACACATTTTGAAAATCCGATATTACAATTCCTTGGTAACCGTATTTCGCAACATAAGTTGATAATAGCTCCGCAATTTTCATATCATCTTCAACAATCATAATTTTGACCATTCTTAAACTCCTTTTAATTCACAATCTCAAATATACTTATACAAAGTAAATACTACCTCTTTTTATTTCATCCGTAAATTAAAAAAGGATACTTTTAAAAAACAGCATCCTTCTTCTAGTATTCTTATTTAATATTAAATTTACTCCAATTAAAACCTAGCTTTTCCGCATATTCCATTCCTAGTTCCATCCGCGTCGTTTTTAGTGGATCCACTACTTGGCAAACTTTTAAATTACCCGCTGCTGATAATAAAAGAGTTGCATCTGCTTTAGACATTTCTAATTCCTCATGTAAAAATGTCACCATATTATGTACAGCACGATTCGCTGCATCGTCTAACAATTTCTCTGAAGCAATCGTCATTACTTTTTCTTTTTGGATAGCCATTGGTAGTGGCCATTTCTTTCCTTTTATAATCTGAACTGTTACCGTCACCTCACCAGCAACCTCTACTCCACTAACACCAATTTCACCATCACCCATCGCTGCATGTAAATCGCCTAATGCTAATAGAGCACCAGGAACATTTACAGGTAATAACAATGTTGTCCCTTCTTTTATCTCTTTACAGTCCATATTTCCGCCATGGTCATGCGGTGTTCCACAGGAAATACTCTCCTCTTTCGGCGCAGTACCAATCACACCGATCATTGGATTAATCGGAATTTGCAGTTCATTTGAAAACAAAACATGTTTATTATGTATTGAGACGATTTTCACTGTATTTTCATTTAGCACTTCACCCATTACACCGAGGTTCGCACCTGTAGTTAAAACACCCTGCTCTGCAATTTTAATCTTTTCAATCGTTACGGCCAATATATCATCCGGTTCTGCACCTGTAATATATACAGGCCCAGTCGCTGGATTAATTCGGTTCCAATCTAATTCTTGGAACACAACATCTTCAGAATCAATTTGGTTTTCAAAGCAATCATATGTTTCAAATACAAGACGGCTCCCAATTTCCACTTCCATATACGGCTTATTTTCTGGTGACATTGCGTAAATAATGTCATCTTTATGAATTCGATACATAATACCTCTCCCCTTTTCTATTTATCTACTATTACTAATTAACTTTTTTTATACAAACTCCTATTAAAATCAAATATTATTTTTATGTAAAAAAGCACGTAGCTTATTTTATAACATACACTCTTTACTATAACAGAAAGGTGGTATCACTATGCCCCTTATTCCATATAACGAAAGCGATGTTGATTTACTAGCTCGTTTAATTCGTGCTGAAGCTGAAGGAGAAGGTCGACAAGGTGAACAGCTTGTTGGCTGCGTTGTTGTGAATCGTGTATTTTGCGATTGCTTAGATTTCAAACAACTCCGTACCGTTCGTGATGCTGTATATCAAAGCCCCGGTGGATTTGAAGCGGTACAATATGGATATTTTTATCAACGCGCTCGTGAGTCAGAAAAAGAAATTGCAAGAAAGGTTTTACAAGGTGAATGGCGCTGGCCAGCACGATGGGCTCTTTGGTATTTCCGTCCAGTTGGAGCTTGCCTACCTGAATGGTATAATCAGCCGTTTGTAGGGCAATTTAAAAGCCATTGTTTTTATGAGCCAAGTGGTGATGAATGTCCAAAACTGTATACACGGTAGTAAAATTTACAACGCAAGCACTTAGATCTTTGAGTACTTGCGTTGCTTTTAGCTATATATTAGAAATCTAATAAAGTGATGATTTTTTTGATGCCTACCACATGTATTAATAACGGTATACGTGGGCCACTTGATTGATTCATAACGAGCCTATATATAATGGTGAATAATAGCTTTTGATTTCCTTTCATTATTTTTTTATTTTCATGATGACAAATCGTATACAGTTGCTCCATTAAATTAGAATATTCTTTATTAGAACGAAGTGTTTTACAAACTTCTTCCACCCAGTTTTTCTGTCTATCTTCTAATGTGTTATAAAACTCCGTATTCTTCTCTTTATTTACCGTAATCAATTTTTCAGATTGAAAATTTCTTATCCAATACTCTGCACGATTACTTATCGCAATCATTTCAGGTAATGCATAACTCCTATCTATTTTCTCTAATATATTTTGTAAAATAGAGGAATCAAAATTTAATAGTGGTAAAGTACTTGCAACTTGATTAAACTTTGGATATTCTTTAAATCGGTTATCAACTCTAGAAAGTTTAATTGCATCAAATAAATCTTCATTTTTTAGTGCTTCATTTTCATAACTATCTTTCAATCGTTCATACTCTGTATAATTTCGGATCACATCTTCATCAAGGCCAATATGAAAAGCTGCGCCTGGCCTATATTTTGCAAATATAAAAAGAATTACTTCTGGTACATACACTTTTAATAAGTCGCTAGGTGTAATGCTATTCCCTGAAGAACTAGACATTTTTTCATGATTACCTTTAATACCAATGAAATCATAAGCAACGTAATGAGGCGCTTCACGATTGAATATTTTCCTTACAATTTCTTTTGATACATTGTAACTACCTGTTTCCGATGAATGATCTCTTCCGCCTGGTTCAAAAATAACATCCTCTATCATCCATCTCATCGGCCAATCAATTTTCCAATTCAGTTTCATTTTATTTGTATTTACTACCGATAATTCATTTTCATTTCCGCATTCACATGCATACCGTACTGTTTCTAATACTTCATCAAATTGTGTAATCGTTGTTGCATCTTTCCCGCACCTCTCGCAATATAACGTAACTGGATAAAAGTTTTCTCTATCTTCTTCAAAATGAACTCCTGTTTTAAAACGCATTAAAATATCATATATTTCTTTTATGCAAAGCCTCTAATATATTGCCATTATACCTTCCGCTTCTATATTCAGCATGTTGATATATGAATTCCACTTCAATCCCAAATGCTTGAAGCGATTTCTCAAACTCTTTTTCAAAATGCTCTGCATATGAGTTATGACATCCATGCGGATCAGGGATATCACAGTACGGCATACCAATGTATCTTGCAAAAGATGGATCAATATTTTTAGGAACTTTTCTAAACCTGTCATAATCATCCCATGAAAAGATAAAACGAGTCTTTTCCCCTAAATTTTGCAGAGCTCTTACAACAAAATAAGTCGTTACTATTTCACGGAAGTTTCCAATGTGAACAGAACCAGATGGACTAATTCCAGATGCACAAACAAAAGTTTCTTTATTTGGATGTTTTCTAATTAATTCATGTGCTACTTCATACGCCCAATGCATATGTCACTCACCTCAATTATTTTTTGTTTTCACATTTTCAGTTTTATACAACAAAAAAACTCCCACCCCCAAGATTATTCATCTTGAGGACGAGAGTTATTAGCTTCGCGGTACCACCTCAGTTTGTTAATACGTCACCATATTAACCTTTTCAGGTACGGCAAAATATGCTTATACCCTATCTCTATAACGGGAGAACCCGTCGCACCATCCCTAAATAAATTAGTTCCTTGCGCAGCTCCAAGTCTTTTTTCATTAAGATGTATACCGCTCTTTCTCAGCTACCAGAGCTCTCTGTACGTATTCTTTCTTAACTACTCTTCTCTTCCATGCCATTTTAAATGTTGATTTTTACATATGATAATTTATTACACGTTTATTGTCAAATTTTTCTGAACGGTAATACATTACATATAATTATCTAAAAAAATGTTTTATCGCTTCTAATTGAATCTTGTGGCTACATTCATCACAACAATATATCCCTTTCGATTTCTCTTTAAACCGCTTATATTGTTCACTACCTTCATATACTCGGAATATATTTTTACAAGAAAAGCAAACAACCTCATAAAACATCATATGCATTTTCCTCTCTGTGTTTATACACTTTTTTAATATGAGAAGGACTGTTTTCTACATTGCAAATCTTAAGATTCTCTCGCTAAAAGGTTTACCTCTATTTTTATCGAATTATATAAATATCTTATAATGCGAGGTGAACATCTTGTTTAGTAATATAGAATTAGTTTTAGATGCTAAAGCAACTTTAGCTGAAGGACCATGTTGGAATGAAAAAAAGCAACTTTTATATTGGGTTGATATTATGGAGAAAACATTATGCATCTATAATCCCACTAACAATACAAACCGGGTAATTGCCCTTAATCAGCAAATCGGCTGTGTTGTTCCATATGTAGAGGATGTAGTACTTTTAGCAACGGAAAACGGATTTTACTCTCTTAACCTGAAAACAGAAAAACTGACACATATTTATGATCCTGAACCACATTTAGTAGAAAATCGTTTTAATGATGGGAAATGTGATCCAGCTGGTCGCTTCTGGGCGGGTACTACTGATTTAAATGGAATAAATGCTGCAGGTTCCTTATATTGTTTATATAATAATTTGAGCGTTGAGAAAAAAGTTTCATATGTAAATACATCAAATGGAATCGCTTGGTCACCTGATCATACATACCTTTATTTTATTGATACACCTACTAAAAAAGTAGTTCGTTTTCATTATGATATACGTACTGGAGAAATTAGTAATCCAACTGATGTTATCCTTTTTCCTGAAAATGATGGTTTACCTGATGGGATGACAATCGATGAAGAAGGTTGCTTATGGATTGCACATTGGGGTGGTTCGAAGATTACTAGATGGAATCCTTTGACTGGAGAACAAATATTAAGTGTTCCAATTCCTGCATTATATGTAACGTCGTGTACATTTGGAGGCCATAATTCAACTGACTTATATGTTACGACAGCCAGAACAAGAATGACGGATGAAGAATTAAAAAAGTACCCACATGCTGGTGGTATCTTTCGAATTCAAACGAATATAAAAGGCTGTCCTACCTATTCATTTTGCAGTGAACATATTGGAGCTGAAACAATATGAATCGTATCGATTACATAAGACAAGAAGAAAAGAAATATCATGACCTTTGTTATGAACAATATAAACTATTTGAGACTGGATCTTGGCTTTACAAACCAGTTAAAACAGTTATGGACATGATGGACTATTTCGAAGGACAAAACAACTTGCAAGTACTTGACCTCGGATCTGGCGTTGGAAGAAATAGTATTCCAATTGCACAAAAAATAAAAAATTGTAGCGGCACTGTTACTTGTGTTGATTTACTTCATTCTGCTTTAACAAAGTTACAAGTTTATAGCAAAGTACATGGTGTATTTGAAGTAATAAAAACGGAACAAATAGTAATTGAAAACTACTATATTCCTCCTAACACTTATGACTATATCGTTGCAGTATCAAGTTTAGAGCATGTTAAATCAGAAGAAGATTTTAAAAACGTGCTCCACTCTATGAAAAAAGGCACAAAGAATGATGGTATCAATTGTTTAATTATCAACTCGAACATACGAGAAATAGACAAGAAAACGAATCAAACATTAGATGCTTTAATTGAAATTAATCTCCCTACCGAAGAAATGATACATCTATTAAAAAGCATTTATACTGGATGGAAAGAAATAAAACTTGAAATAAAAGAATTAGCATATGATATAGTTCGAAATGAAAGAAAGATTCAATTAAAAACAAATGCTATTACTTTTGTCGTTCAGCAATAATCGTATAAAAAGAGAAGAATATTTCTCTCGAATTCATTTTTATTATACGAGATTTGTATATTTAAATATTCATGAAATAAAACAAAAAAACCATGCTTTGACGTTGTCTATCTAAAGCATGGTTCCTATTCGAGATACTATAAAACTACTCAATTATTAAGAGAATTCATTAACTGGAAGAAATAATCAGGTTCATGAGTCTTATGTAAGTTATACCATGAATGAAGTGTATCCGGCGCAAGTACATCCAATTTTTTCAGTACTTCCATTGCGAACTCCAGAGGGGCTACTCCAGATGCAGTAATGAGATTTTGGTCAGATGCTACAGGTCCCATTTCATACAAATTTTCTCCATTATAATTCGGGCAAACCATTTTCATATAATCTAAACTATTACTTGTATGCTTTCTATCATCTAAGAATTCGTAATTTGCAAGCCCTATAGTTGCACCGCAAATCGCAGCAACAATTACGCCCATCTTTAAAGCTTCATCAACTTTTTGCAAAATAGGTTTATGTATATTTTCACTCCAAGTATTTCCTCCAGGTAAAATTAATAGATCGTTACTCTCAAACACACATTCATCTAGGGAAATATCTGGCTTTATATTCAAGCCTCCCATTGAAATAACCGTTTCTTTATTTACTCCTACTGTAATTACTTTTAAAGGCGCTAACCCTTTTTTGAAATATCTTCCTGTATTCAGTTCAGCAATTAAATGTCCGTATTCCCAATCTGACATCGTATGAAATACATATAAATAAGCTTTTCTTGTTTGCATTCAATAACACTCCGTTCAAGTACTTTATTCTCTATTACAGCACAACTATTAATTTCAACAAGTGCTACATTAAGTTTAACATTATATTCTATATTTATGGTTTAAAATCCCAAATAGAATACCCATAAAAATCTATTATCACATAAATAAAAGAGCACTCGTTTCCGCAAGTGCTCTTTTCGGGGATTTTGAGATATCCTATTAACGAAAGTTAAGGTTACTTAAAGTTAAGAGGTATTTATAATATATGCTCGTCCTCTTTATTGGTTCATATTCAACATATAGAGATTGTTAGTAATGCTTACAATTCTTTATTTATTGTTCTTTCTTACATTTTATCATTAAAAAATTGATTGAAGGCTTATTTTCCATGTTCTTATTTGGTTCGTCAATTTCCGAAACTTGTACTAGTCCATATTCATTAAAATCATGTTTTATAGATTCAGAATCATAGAAGAACATTTTTACACCTTCCATTATCTCAAAATAATCTTGGTCCAACTGTTTCCCTTTTCCGTACATTGGCGCTTTTTTAGAAACCGTTGTAAAAACCATATATCCGCTTGGTTTTAACTGATTATAACAATCTTTAATAAATTTCTCACGCTCATGCTTATTCAACAAATGAAGAAGTGCATGACTAAATATCCCATCATAAAGATTGTTATCAAAAGGCATATCATTTACTGAACCGTGATACATACTAATATTTTCTAGTCCGTTTTGCTTTGCTAAATCGATGGCTGTTTTTGAAATTTCAATACCTGTTACATTTATCCTATTATCAATAAAAACCTTTGCATTTCTTCCATATCCAATACCCGGAACTAATATATTCTTAACGTTCTTTTCAAGAAAAAAATCTTTCGTCATAATTGCGGATTCTGTAGGTTCAAACCCCCACATCGTTTGTTTTTCAATAAAACTTGACTCCCAAAATCCCATTATGTATCTATCTCCTTATTTTCAATCCATTTTTAGTATCAAAGTAAAGGCAAATTTTTTGTATTGTTAGTATATAGTTTTTTCTTCTATTCATACGACTTACCTTAGTCATCGTAGCCCCATTGAATATAGCATAATAATAAGCCTATATCTATTATAAAGATTGGTTAAAAATCTACCCTATTTTATTAATCCTTACGTTTATAGAAAATAAAAAAACAGCCAATATTTTTATTGTAGTATTGGCTGTTTCTCATGAAAAATTATCTTTTTATATTGTACTGATCTAATACTTTTTCTAATATTTCTAAAGTTATTGGTTGTGCTTGTTTTATTAATTGATAGCCAATACGCCCATTCGGTTCCGCTGTAACTTGCTGTAAATTTTTCACATCATGAATCCCTTTTTCTCTTAATTGCATATAAAGTTGTTGTTCTGACATTTTTGCCCGTATCAAATTTGCTTTTAAAATCTTTCCGTTTTCAACAATTACAATGCTACTTCCATTTAGGAATTGCTCCACCTTCCTTGATTTCAATTCAAAGAAATGAATGATAAGTAGTATGCTCGAAAATATGATTGCAGCAAAGATAGATGGAACTACTTTCCTACTTAATACAGGTTCTACAATAATACGTCCAATTGATACAACTATAATTATTTCAGCTCTCGTCATTTGGCTAACAGATGTACTACCTGTCATTTTTAAAACAATAATTCCAGTAAGGGTTAAAATAATACTTTCCCAAATTATATTCATAATAGCCCAATCCTTTAATGGTGAATGTTATTAGCATTCCCATTAAAAGATTATTTTACATACTTATCAAATTTTTAAATCCTTCAGACCATAATGGAAATAAAGGTGTCCATCCATACTCTTTACGTGCCTTATAATTTGAGGCTCCTCTTTCCCAACTATTTTTCCCAGCTTGAGCTTTAGGAGCCGGTGCCCCAATTGCAGCTGCGTATATTGGTAACCATTCTTTACTAGTTGCTGGGGAATCATCTACAATATTTACGATTCCTGGAGGCCAATTAAGAGCTAACATAGTTGCTCTAGCGGCATCTTCGACATGTATAAAAGAGCTTATCCCATCTGTTGCAATCATTTCATTATTACGAACTTGATTTGCAATTAAGCCGTTTTCCGCATACCATGTTCCCGGTCCGTATAGTGTACCGTAACGAAGAATAATCGATTCTGGTAACTCAGAAACAGCTGATTCTAATTTTAATATGCCATTAACAGTGATTTGCCGAGGCATAGGAGCAGTAATATGTAGTGAATCTTTTTCTGTCGCAAATGTATCCCCTGCTTCATACGCCCATGAAATACTTTGAGCGATTATTTTCTTTACCCCTACATTTTTTGCGGCATCGACAAGGTTACAAGTGCCTTTTGTTCTAATTTTTGCATTATCCTCAAAATTCCATGTTGACAATGACGTTAATTGATGTATAACTACATCGGGAGTTGTTTCTTCCAATACAGAAAATACAGCCTGTCGATTAAACACATCGGCTATTACTGGTATAGCACCAATTTTCTTCATTGCTTCTACTTGTAATTCATTACGAATCATTGCAAATACCGTATGCCCCTCTTTTATTAACATAGGTAATAAAGAACGTCCTATAACACCTGTTGCACCTGCTACAAATATTTTCATATATGTTCCTCCTCATTTAGTAATCATAAATGTGACGAAACAGATGTGAGGTTTGTGACAAATATTTTCTCTATTTTTTCGTTATTCATATGAAACATATACTTTTAATGGTTTAATTATCCCTAAACTCAATTCTTCAAAGCATTGTATGAGTGAAGTATACTGTATTTCATGTTGAAAGATTTCTTCTATAAATGGTGTTTTTCTTATTTCTTTAAAAAACCAAGCTGCATGTTTTTGATAATCGTATCCATCACTTGATCCAATAATTTGCAATTCTTTCTGATAAAAGTTGGCGGTTAATGTTAGTTCTTCAATATTACCATCAGAAAGTATACATATTTGTCCATTAGTTTTAAGAGCTTTTTGCAATACATGGAATCCGCTATTTGTAGCAGAACATTCGAAACCATAATCATATGTTTCTATTATCTGTTCTTCTGAATCAAATGTGTTTTTTACACCAAATTTCTTTGCAAATTCTCTTCTAGTCCCATCAGGTTCAACAACATCCACATATTCAACACCTACATTGTTTTTCAAGTAATAACAAGCGAGTAAACCGATAACTCCCAATCCAGTTATAAGTACTTTTTTATTTTTACTTGGATTTAATTTTAATACTCCTTTAGCAGCATCACACGAAAGAATAGATAATAAAGCAACTTTAGGTTGTATAGAACTAGGTACTCGAATTACTTTATGCGCCTTAACTATTCCTATCGTTTCATGTCCATAAAAAGAAACTACTTTATCACCTACTTTTAAATTTGTTACTTTATTCCCAACTCGAATCACTTCACCATAACTTTCATATCCGGTTTTTCTTGGATAAAAAGGATTCGTATCTGTAACATCGGATCCATTATACTGCGGTAACTCTGCCCCAATACTTATTGCTCCCGCGATTGTTTTAACGATAATTTCATCATCTTGTATGGACCTAATTTCATTCGTTTCCCACTCAAGTTGTTTAGGTCCTTTTAAAATTAACTTATATCTTTCCATTTATATCCTCTCTTTTTATAAAAATATATTCAAAATAGCTTTTGAACTATTTATAATCATTAATGTGAATGTTTCATCCAAAATTTAAACTATAAAGTCGGTTAGTAATCAACAGTGATAATATGATAATTGAATTTGATGGATATGGAATTAATGAGTATGTAATTGGACAATACATCTCAATTACGAAATTACAAAGGATGTATTTGAATGTAAAACATGAAGAAATTTCTAATGATGGTTTCATCGATTTATTTTGTGTTCGACATAATTATGAACGTATTCCCCATTCTTTTTATAAAGACGTTATAAGTCTAGATACCGCCTATATTTATTTACCTAATAGATAAATTATCCTTGCCCATGTTTGTACCGTTTATGTTTCTATACATTTCTGTTCAACATCTAATATTAAGATTACTATTCTGATAACATTTTAAGAAGAGTTGTTGTCGCCCAAATGAAATAAGCAAGTTGCGTCATGATATACATCGTAATTTCAAAACCAGTAAGCTTTCTTTCTCTTTTCATTTTCTTTAAATATCTATAAAAACAAAATGAACATAAAAGTAATAAAACAATGGATAATTGATATAAATTTTCCACTAAAAGAACTGCCATTTATTTCATCACCTTTCCAATAGAAAATAGGCTATAGTTCAAGCATATCATAAAAATGGAACTAATTACCACATCACATAAAACAGATATTCCCCAATTAAAACCAGTCACCTTTTTGAATTTCTTCAATACAATGTTATGTAATCAACTACACACGATATAATAGGAGATTACTTTCTTTCACTGCAAATGCTTAGGAGGAAGTTGTACATGCATTTGATTCATAACATAAGTAAAGCGTTTCATAACCTATGTAGCTACGATACGGAGAATTTAATACACGCTATTCAATCATTAAATATTTCACTTCATAAAATATCTCCTTTTATTACCTCACCAGTTAACCACGAATACGGAAGAAACGTTATCTATCAGTCTGAATTTGTGGAGATTTTAGTATTAAATTTTCCCAGCAAAGCAAAGACTTTTGTTCATGATCACGGAATATCTTTAGGTTGTATACTAATAGTCGATGGTACCTTACAAAATATAACGTACGAAAACAATAGCGAGCGGATTGAAGAATTTTCAGAGGGAAATATTTTCACCGTAAAAAAAGATACTGTGCATAAAATGTATAATGCTACAGATTCAACAGCAATAACTTTCCACGTATATTCCCCACCATTAAAAGATGTCCAAATATATGAATAGTCTTTAGGAGGAGGAAATATGCATAATTTGAAGGATTCTTATATAAAGAGCTTACAAGACGGTCGTAACGTTTGGCTCTATGGAAAAAAAGTAGATGTAACTACAGACAAACATTTTGCAGGAACACTAAGTACCATTTCCAATTTATTTTCATTGTTTGATGATCCAATACGAAGAGATTCTGTTGGATACGTAAGTCCAAAAACGAAAGACTTTGTCCATACAGCATTTTTAGTTCCGAATTCCTATAACGAATTATTAATGAGGAGAAGAGCTTTTGAAACGTGGAGTTATGCTACAGACGGCGTAATGAGTAGATTATCTGATTACGCAAGGTCGAGACTTACTGGCTGGTACGTATCAAGATATTTTTATAAAAAATTCGATGCGCGGTTTCCAGATAAAATTACATCTTATTATGAAGAAGCGAGAGATAAGCACTCGTTTTTAAGTGTAGTCCAACGTGATCCACAGATAAATCGCTCTACAGAATCAATGTTAAATGCAGATGATTTAGGATTACTAAGAGTTACGAAGAAAACTTCTGACGGAATTTATTTAAATGGTGCAAAAATGATAGGAACCGCTTCGCCTTATTCAAATGATTTATTAATCTATCCATTAACAAAGCTGACTGACGCTCAAAAAGATTTAGCTCATTTCCTCATTGTGGCAGCCAATTCCCCTGGATTACATATGGTTTGTAGAGAACCATTTGCGAATACACATTCAAATACAGTTGATTCCCCTATTAGCTCACAGTACGATGAAATGGATGCACTATTAATCTTTGATAATGTATTTGTGCCATGGGAACGTGTCTTACTGTATAACAACCCTGAAGCATTATGGACCTTAAAATCAGATATAGCTTCTAGTAGTTTAGCTTATCACCAAGCAATTGTACGATTAGTAGTAAAGCTGGAATTTATAACGGCAATTGCTTGTGAAATTGCTGAAGCAATCGGTGCTACTACTTATTTGCATGTTCAAGAGAAACTTGGAGAATTAATTATGCAAATTAAAACAATCCGCGCTCTCTTAATTGCCGCAGAAGTTGAAGGTACTATTTACGAAAATCAAACATATTTGCCAAACTTTAAATATATTGAAACGGCAAGAAATCTTGGTTCGAAATATTATCCCCGCGCAATAGAGATTTTGCAGTTAATTGGAGCAGGTGGCTTTATTCAACTACCTTCCAGCATGCAAGATTTCCAAAGTCCGATATCCGATTTGTTGAAAAAACATTTTAAAGGAACAAACATCGATGCCAAACAACGTACAAAACTATTTAAATTAGCATGGGATATCGTCGGAAGCCCGCTAGGATCCAGACACGAATTGTATGAAAGGTTTTATGCAGGAGACCCCATACGGAATACAGCTACCCAATATATAAATTACGATAAAAACCACTTTAAAAAGATGCTAAATAAATATTTATCTTAATGAAAAAGAGCACTCTTTGCTAAGAGCGCTCTTAAAAAGATTATACAGCTGTCTAATTAAAAAATTCCTTTACCACCTTGTTTCGTAACAAGCTCTGCAGTTTCTTCAATCGTTCCAGCTCTCCCCATATACGATAGATTTCCTTCTCTACGTCTTCCTTTTACATATACAGTTGCTCTAGATTCGCCGAGCATCATCGCAATGCCTCTTCCAGCAACTCTTGTCATTCTGGTTATAACTGCTACTTTTCCTTGTAATGGTTTCATGTACTTCTTCTTACTTTTTATAATTAATTTAAATTATTTCCCACGTACTCTCACCATCATATTTTTTCGTAATAATTTTAATCATATTAATTATCCGCTGTAAAATGATAGTACAGTTATTTATTTTTAAAACCTAAAATTAAATTACCCCGTTCTGATTTTAAGAAGGGGTTAAAATATAACTAATTACAGTTATTTATTATTACAACCTTATACCTTGTTGCGCAGAAGCGTGATTCACACTTTCCTGTTCGAAATGAGCACATCTAAATAGTGTTGATTGTACATAATACCTAATATGTTTCCGAAGGGATCGACTATGGAAGCGGTGATGAATCCCTCACCGCGCTCTGTAGGTGCCTCATACTCTTTCGCACCCATAGATAGCAGCTTATTGAAAGTTTCTGTTACATCATCAACATGCCAGTATACTATAGCACCAGATGGTCCGGTCACTGCATCAGATGGCGCATAACGACTATCGATTAAACCTAGCTCGTGTTGGTAGTCGCCAAGGCGAAATTCGGCATATCCCGGGCGTTCGAAATATGGTTTGCTACCTAATAATTCAGCATACCATTCCTTTGCTGCTTCTAGATTATCTGCCCAAAAACTAACGGTGGTTAATCCTCGTAATGTCTTTGTGTCGCTCATAATCGATTCCCTCCATACTGTTGAGTTTCACTTCTCAATGCTTAACGAAATAACATCTTCTGAATTAATTTCGATTTTCTTATTAATATTCCTATCTCTTATTTCAGAAAATGACCCTTTAGTGACACAGCTGAGATTTTTAAGCATCTTCATTGTAGAAGTTTCTGATGTCATTTGAAATTCAACAATTTGATAGTAACTTCACAACAATACATACAAGGTTATTATTTTCCCTCTCACAATAAACCTCCTTATTCGTATTATTCTTTTTTAAATTGAAAATCTAGACGTGCCGATTGCTTTACTTCCTCGATTACTTTGCGAATTCCTTCTTCAATCTTATCTTCTTTTACATTCGATACGTTTAACTTTAACAATCTCTCTTTAGGAAAACCTTTGACGTAATTTTTATCAATAGAATCAATATTTATTTGAATGTCACTCAATTTCTCAAAAAACATTTCCGAAATACTTGTTTTATGTATTTCTAAACAATTATGAATTCCTATCGTACTATGCTTTTTATATGTAAATAAAAGTGGGTTTTCATTTTGCACTTTCTCTAATATTTCTGCTAGTTTTTTTGATCTATCGTAATAGGAAGATTTAATTTTATTTTTATGGCGTTCGAACATGCCACTCTTTATATAAATTTCTAATGCAGCTTGGGATATCATTGGACTATCGATATCTAAAATCTTTTTATATTTATGAAAAGCATTTGCAATAGCTGGTGGAATAACCGCCACACCGACTCGTAAACCAGGAAATATAATCTTCGAGTAACTTTTCAAATATATGACATGATTACAATTATCCAAGCTATATAACGGATCTGCTTTTGAATCAGTTTCTAAATCTGCTAAATAATCATCTTCTACTATAAATACATTATACTTCTTAGCCAATAGCACTATTTTTTCTTTCTCATCTTTAGAATAAGAAGTTCCAAGCGGATGATGATATCTCGGTATCGTATAAAAGAATTTTATTTTTTCTGTTCGAAATATACGTTCCAATTCATTTAAGTCGATACCTTCATTCGTACGTTTAATACCGATTACAGGAATTTTATTTATTTCTAGATATTCAATATATAGATGATAGGTTGGCTGTTCAATTAATATCGTTTCATTTTCATTCGGAAATGGTATTGATGTTAATATAGCAAGCGCTTGCTGCACACCTGACGTTATAAAAATATTTTCTTCTTTTGTGAAAACTTGATAGTTTGTCAGCTGTTTTTGAATAACTGGAATTAGAGTTGGTAAACCTTTCGGCGTTCCATATATGAACAAGTCGTTTTTATATGTATCAATGGCCTTATTAATACAATGTTGAAAATCTAAATACGGAAACACATCTGGATCTGGTGCTGAGGAAGCAAAATCAATTATCTCGTTAGTTTCTATGATACTCCCGGATTTCTTAACAACGTAGTATCCACTTTGAGGGACGGAATAAATAATATGACGCTTTTCTAATTCATGAAGTGCACGTATAACTGTCGCCTTATTACATTCATATTGCGTAACTAAAGCCCGAATAGACGGTAATTTTTCCCCTTCTTTTACCTCTCCATTTTGAATCATACTTTCTAAGTCGTTTAAAACATGTAAATACTTATACATCATTACCACCTCAACATTTAATTTGTACCGGTACAGTTTGTATTTGTTCACATTGTAGCACTAGATCAGAAAGATTACTATGTACGTATACTGGCCAGTATGAAATCAACTACTATGAGGTGAAATTATGAAACATACAACAAAGGCATATTTATCAGCATTACTCTATTCATTTATTATTGGATTCTCCTTTATGTTTGTGAAATTAGCACTAACAGTTACGAGTCCCCTCGATACTCTTGCTCATCGTTTTACAATTGCTTTCGTAGCTGCAAGCATTCCCGTTATTTTCGGTTTTGTAAAGTTAAATATATCATTTAAAAACATACTTGCCCTTTTACCAATTGCAATATTTTATCCAGCACTATTTTTTGCTTTCCAAGCGTTTGGCTTAGTGTATACAAGCTCATCTGAAGCTGGAATTATCCAAGCGGCAATTCCTATATTTACGATGATATTAGCTTCTTATTTTTTAAAAGAATATACGAATATATGGCAAAAAATCTCTGTTTTCATTTCTGTCATCGGTGTCATTTATATATTTATCATGAATGGTTTAGGGGCTCATGAAACTAGTCTCATCGGTGTTATTCTTATTCTGTTATCGGCATTATCATCTGCTTGCTATAATGTGTTAGCTCGAAAAATGACAAAGAATTTCAGGCTAATGGATCTAACTTACACAATGACAGCGATTGGTTTTATTAGTTTTAATGTAATTGCTATCACTAGCCATATAAACAAAGGTACATTAACTATATTCTTTAAGCCATTTATGAATGGAACATTTCTTATTTCCATTTTATATTTAGGATTACTATCTTCTTTACTGACCGCATTGTTATTAAACTATTCATTATCTTATATTGAAGCAGCTAAAATAAGTGTTTTCAGCAATTTATCTACACTTATTACCATTATCGCAGGAGTTGCATTCTTACATGAACAAATCGCATACTACCATATCATCGGCACAATTCTGATTGTTCTTGGAGTAGTGGGCACAAACTTTTTAGGAAAAAAAGGGATTGTAATAAAGAAAAAGAATACTTCCTTAAGTAAATAAAAAGTGAGGGATATATAATGCAGCGCGTAAATACGATTGATATTAGTAATATACTTGAATTGGAACAAGCTCTTTCAACTTTAATAAATAAAAAGATTTCTTCAAAACTAGACCTTGAACACTGGTTAAAAGAACAATCTACATTAATTTGGGAAATCGAAGAACAATTACGATTACACTATATCGCCTTTCAAAGTAATACAGATAATAAAGAAATAAAAGATACTTTTGAACATGATCAACAATTTGTAAAGCCACTTTTAAAACGTTATCAAAATTTATTTAATAATAAATACTTACAGTCACCATTTCGAATGGAATTAGATTCTAAAGTATATGGTTTATTAGATGTAAAAATAAAAAATGCTCAAACTTTATTTTGCGAGGAAAATATCGAATTAGAAATTAAAGAAGACCAATTAGTAACAGAGTACTTTGAAATTACAGGAGGACTAAGTGGAAATTGGGACGGCGAAGAAAAAACGATAACGGAATTACAATCCTATTTACAAAATCCGAATCGTGACATCCGTAAAAAAGCAAAAACAATTATTTCTGAACAGTTTTTATCTGTTGAAAAAGAACTCCAAAGCATCTTAAATACATTAATTAACATTCGCCATCAAAAAGCAAAAAACATTCAAGTCGAGAATTATCGTGATTATATGTTTAAAAAATATGAGCGTTTTGATTATACAGCAGCAGATTGCTATGAACTAGCCGAATCAATACGAGAGTACGTTGTACCACTTAAAGATAAAATATTACAAGAGAAAAAAGAGAAACTAAAAGTAGATACGCTTCGTCCATGGGATGTAACAGCTGTAGCCCCTGATCAAAAAGTGCTTAAACCAATTGCAAATGAAAAAGATTTAATTGAAAAATGCACTTACATCTTCAATAAACTAGATGTTGAATTTTCAGCGTTATTAAACCGAATGTATAGTCATGATTGCTTAGATTTAGGAAGTCGTAAAGG
The DNA here is from genome assembly GCF_011066025.1 of Bacillus sp. EKM202B. Taxonomy (NCBI): domain Bacteria; kingdom Bacillati; phylum Bacillota; class Bacilli; order Caryophanales; family Bacillaceae; genus Bacillus; species Bacillus sp. EKM202B. The sequence goes on from NZ_JAAMNK010000008.1 coordinate 138,397, forward strand.
AAAAGCAGCTGGTGGTTTTTGTGAGTACTTACCTGCTTCTCAATTATCTTTTATATTTATGAACCTAAACTATACACAAGATGATATTATTACTTTCATACATGAAATGGGTCATAGCATTCATAATGAGTGCGTAAAACCATTAGAATTACGACAGTATATAGAAATTCCTGCTGAAACGGCTGAACTAGCTAGTATGACAATGGAAGTATTCTCCATAGACTATTGGGATACTTTCTATACAGACAAAGAAGATTTAAAACAAGCAAAAATAAACTACTTTAAAGATGTTATTTCATATTTACCAAGTATGCTTATCGTAGATCAGTTCCAACACTGGTTGTATGAAAACCCTAATCATACTGCTGAGGAAAGAAACGAAAAATACTTACAACTTCAAAAAGTTTATCAGTCTAGCGTCATACATATCGATGGTTACGAAAACTGGATAGCAACGAGTTGGTTGCCAGTACTTCATATTTTTGAAGTACCATTCTATTATATCGAATATGCAATCGCACAACTTGGTGCACTGCAAATGTATAAACAATATAAAGAAGATCCTAAACAAGCACTAAATAATTATAGAAAGGCATTATCACTAGGAAGCTCAAAATCTATAAAAGAAGTGTATGAAGCAGCTGGTATTCGTTTTGATTTCTCTGGTGAAACTATTAAAGAATTAATGACGTTTGTAGAAGCAGAGTTAGATTCACTTGAACGTATATAAATAGAAAGCTGCACCTATATTTTAGGTGCAGCTTTCTTCTTTATTTTATTAATAAGTTCTATGTACTGAGAATCTCCATATCCGATTGCGTGAAAAAGATGGAACAACTTTATTAATAATTCTTGGTTTGATAATTCTTTATTTTTGTAGATGAATTTTGTTACAGCATTATCTTCTTTTAACATTTCTAAATATAACTTTATAGCCTGATACATCACTGGGAGTAAATCCACAGATGGTTTTCTATGGTTTACCAATACCTCTTTGTATACAGAACAATAGTTACCTAACTTAAGTTCAGTTTGACTGACTTTGAATTCATCTTCCCTAAAGCTATTTAAAATCACTCTCCCCTCATAGCCTGACTGCTCAAGATAAGAAAGTATTGTTACTAGGTTCATTTGGCAAAACATATCTTCACCAAACCATAAAACAATACATTCATAATTATTCTTAAAAAACTTTTCTAATGGATCTATAACCTTTTTTATATAATTCTCTACTGAACTATTATGCCCCCTTGCTCTTACTTCAATGAATTCTTCATCGAAAACTTGTGTACTAGTAGCATTTACACACATTGCTTCATTAAATGGGGCATAATCAGACTCTCCCATTAATTTTTCGTTTTTAAATTCTTCATACATAAATTGGCCATTTAATATATTTAGTACGTCTTTATCGAACAGTTCACATTTCTTATTTCGTAACTGCTCAACCTCTATTTTTCTAGAAATATTCATTTTAAACTCCTCTTCTTTATTTATATTGAGTTTAACAAATGATTGAATTGGCATCTTGCTAAGTTGGAAATTTTTTGGGGTTATACCAAAAACAGTTTTAAAAGCTCTACCATAAGCCTCTTGCGAAGAGTAATCGTAATCCATTGCAATATCTATTATCTTTCTACCGTTCGTCAATTCCTCCGTAGATAAATACAATCTTCTAAGAAGAACATAACGCCTAATGCTGACACCTGTTGCTTGATGAAATTTGAAAGAACAATAATAAGGGGAATATCCCATGTAATGCGATAATTTTTCCAATGAGAATCCCTTCCTCAAATTCTTCTCAATCCAATCAATCATTTGCTGTATATACTCATTCATTTACTTCACTCCTCACTAAAAATTATAAGAGGGATACGTTTCTTTCTTTTGATGTTTCTTGTGGTTTATAACACGAACCATTCTCTAAAATCCTTAAATACTTTGTTTTATATTTTTTCAGCTATCTTATTTTGTCATATATTCTATTCACTTTTCAATTTAACTTTAATCATTGTGGAGTGTTCCTACCCTACTAATTATTAACACGTAAATTACAGGATATATCTTTTTAAAGGATTTCATAAAATAAAACACGAATTTTGTAAATTAGGGAACTTTTAGTTTTTAGGTTGAAAAAATTTAAATATAGAGAGGAATTCAAAATGAAGGAATTAGAAAAAGAAATACTCACATTAGTAAACGAACGTTATCCATTACATTTTATTAACATTAAACCTATAACAAACGAAATGTATCAATGTAATACAGTACAAGGGAATTACTTCATTAGAATTACAAACTATAAAACATATGAAGAACAGTTAGAAGAAGTTAAATATACAAACTTTTTATATCAAACTGGATTAGGTGTTCCACCAATCATACCTTCTTTACAGGGGAATTTAGTAGAAAATTTAACATTAGACAAGGAGGTATTTGCTGTAGTTTATAAAGCTGCTCCTGGCATTCACTTACCAAGAAGTGAATGGAATCCCGATGTATTTAAACAATTAGGTCAAGAAATTGGCAAATTACATCTGATATCTCAAGACTTTGAAAGTATTGAACGAGTTAAACATATTAACGCTTGGTATGAAAATGAAGAATATAATTTCCTTAAATATATCCCTAATGAAGAGACTATTATTAGAGAAATTGCATGCGATGTTTTATCTTCCATTAAGAACCTACCAAAAACATCTACGAACTACGGCCTGATCCATGGAGATTTATGGTTAGAAAACATTTTAGTTGATAGCGATTCAAACTTATCCATGATTGATTTTCAAGACTGTGAAAAACACTTTTACATATTCGATTTAGCAGTTCCAATTTATAGTGCAATAGAATATTCATTTGCTGGAAATGGGAATATTGTTGACTATGAGAATTCTATTACAAAAGCGATACTTGACGGGTATCAAGAAGAAAGAGAACTACCTAAAGAAATGATAGACAAGCTTCCGTTGTTTATCAAATTAAAAGAGATATTTGAATATAGTTTAATGCACATGTATTGGAATAAAGAAGAATTAACTGAGAATCAAGTACGGATAATGAATCTTTATAGAATGAAACTTGAAAATAAAGATTCATTAATCAAAATGTAAAGCAAATGTGGTTTAGCTACAATAGTTAAACCACATCCTATATAAGGATAATTACTTACTGTATTTTATTTATTTTTTAATTATACATACTGATCTAACACTCCATTTAAATAAACTGCGTTATGCGGAGATATCTTCTCAGCAAATCTAGCTGTAATAATAATTGGAGCCCATTGAAAAATCTCATCTCTTGATAGGCCAGTATTTCTACAATACATATGTAAATACATTTCAGCTAATTCTACTGAGACCTGAGCGTACAATAAGTATGTACGAAATACATCTGCACGGATATCACCTGAACTTGCATCTATCCAGTCTATAATTTTTACGTTATCGTTACTCAAAATCAAATTAAACGGATGAAAATCTCCATGACATAGCCTAGAATCAAATACAATTGAATCTAATTTTTGTAAAATATTTTTCTTTTTGTTTTCATCCAATTTATGAACAGATTTAATTTGACGCTCTAACCTTTCTCTCATTGGTTCCATTTCATCTATATTCACACGTATAGCATGAATCTTTTTTTGTTCATTAACACAAATATTGATGTAATGTTTTGCCTTATTTAGATTATTAAGCAGGAGTTCGCCAATATTTTCTCCTTTTACATATTCCATAATAATTGCCTGTCTATTTTGTATCTTTGTCACTTCAAATACGTTCGGAACTGGTAGTCCGCATGAATAAGCATATTTTTGTTTTTTTGCTTCATTTGTAGACTCTGTGTTTGGAAGGTATTCCTCAAATAATTTAATAACTTTATTTTCATGAAGATATATCTTCGCTGTATTTCCTTTGGCTATCAACTCACCTAAATTCAAATCTTCTCCTCCTTAAACTATATAGTATTATTACTACACCTTTATTTTAAATTCACTGTAATGTTAGGGAATCCTTCTACTCATATAAATCCTGTCATTATAAAACCTTTGAAATAATAAATGAAAAATACGTATTAAAAATAGCCTTATAATTATTTTCTGCATAATTATAGGGCTACTTTAATGATGTTCATAATTTTTTGTTTCGTTTGACTTAAATAATTTTTATTTTTAGTAGATATTAATATACCAATCGGAATGTTAGAATTAAAACCCTTAATCTTAAAAGATAGTACTTCTTCATTCAAAATTGTACCTTTTGGTATAATTCCTATAGCATTCTCAAAGAGCATTTGTGGAATAAGGTTCAAAGCACTACAATTGTATACTCTCTTAAAAGACAAATTATTTTCCGCTAATAAAGAACTTACAGATTGATATGAAAAACAACTATTTTCACCTACAATTATGGGGTAATCTATAATATCAAATACTTCAACAAAATCTTTTTGTAGTAAAGGATGATTCGGATGGTTTACTATAAATTCAATTTGTTCATCACTTATTGGAGTGAATTTTATATTCGAACTATTATTATGTCCACACACCGCAAAATCGACCTTATTTTGTTTAATCATCTCTGCTAAAAGTGCAGTATTTCCCACTACAAAATCACAATGTATATATGGTTTTTCATCGTTTAAAAACTTTAATATTATTGGAATTAACCTTTTAGCAAAAGATTCTAATAGACCAATCCTTAAACTCCCTCTCTCTTCATTACTAATACGTTGTGCTTGAGATTTGGAATACTCCCAATGTGTTAATAAGTTTTCTACTTCCTCTGCAAAGAGTTTTCCCTCTTCTGTTAATCTCGCATCCCATCCTCTTTCAAATAATAGAAAACCTATTTCATTCTCTAGCTTTTTTATATGTGCTGTTACAGTTGATTGGGCATAGTTTAATTGTTTAGCAGCTTGTGAAAACGTTCCTTCTTCAATAATTTTTTTAAATGTAATTAATTCTTTTATTTCCATTTGACACACCATCTTTATCGATTTTATTGATAATAAGTTAATATATTTTCAATTATACAAATGAAATGATTGGAAGTAAAATGAATTCAAAAGAAAGGAAGTGCTCTAATATGCCATTTGTTACTGTTTATCATCCTGAAGAATTATCCGATAATAAGTTATTAAAAAATGTAAGTATCAAAATCCATCATTCATTAATGGAACATTTTAATATCCCCGAAAACGATTATTTCCAAATGTTTTTACCTTATGCATCCCATCAGCTGTTTTATGATTCTTCTTATCTATTAGAGGATTCAACAAAACGATCTAATAATATGATTTATGTTTCAATTACGTGTGGACCAGGAAGAACAATGAATCAAAAAAAGGATTTGTATAATGCTATAGCAACTACCACAGCTACTATATTACACATCTCTAGTGCTGATGTTTTCATTACTTTACATGAGACATCAATTGAGAACTGGTCATTTGGTCAAGGAATAGCTCAAATGTTACATCAACATAATAACTAGATTTTATATTCTTTAAAACAATATAAACTTACCGCTCTCTATAACTAAATAGAAAGTGGTAAGTTTAATTTACTAGCAATATCAGAACGGAACTCTGGTGTATACAAGACAGTAAACGTATATCCCTGCTCAATAAATAATACTTCATTATGTTTACATTCATATGGAACACTATTTTTCTTCAAATTATTTTGTATTCGTTGTAAAAATGCTTGATCTGGTGTTCCGAAAGAAACATGTACTTTTGGTGGTAAAGCTTTCATAGCAATTGGAATCCAAGCTCGCTGCCACCAAGTTGCAACAATGTATGCAGTGCCACCTATAACAAAGTTAAAAATGTCCCCATCTTCCATAGTTTTCATATTTAGATTTGATTTCAACCACTCCGTAAATACAGGTACACTTTTAACAGGAAGACCAATTTCCCTTACGTATAAAACGTTTAACGGTGAATGTGAAACTAATACCTCTTCATTAATATAACTATGTGCGATAATTTCAAGAAGATTTCCATCACCGTCTTTAAAGTATAAATTGAATCGACCGCTCTCCTTGTCAATTGTATGACCATCTTTCCATTTCACAATGAGTAAACCAGATCCTTCAAGCCAGTTTGCTGTTTCTTGAAATTTTGAATATGGAATCTCAAAAGCGAAATGCGCAGGTGCAATTGGTTCATACACTTCCTGAAAACTAATTGTTGTGTATGGCGTTACTTCAAATTGAATAAATGATGCTGTTTCTTTTTTTATCGGAAAAGATAATATATCTCTGTATACTTGTTTTATTCCTTCTATAGAAACAGTTTGTAGTTTAATATCTGAAATGTGTGTAATCATTATAATAAACCTCCAAATTCATTATTTCTATTAGTATTGTATTTCAAAAACTAACAGGAAAAATCCATCTGGAGATTGAAACTTTAATTAACAAACTACTACTTTTGTATTAGAACTGTTGCGTTAACATTTCAGCTAATACAATCTAAGCTTTAAGCAGTTTGCGTTTTAGTACAAATAATTAGTATGAACGACCACTTCAAGATATAATGAATAATATTTTAAGCTAAAAGGAGTGTTGTGTTGTGACGCAAAGAATTTCTTACTATGATGCTGCACCTGATGCTATGAAAATTATGATGGACATGGAAAAGTACACAAAACAATCCACGATTAATCGAACGACTAGAGAACTTATTAAAATTAGAGTTTCTCAAATCAATGGCTGTGCTTACTGCATAGATTTACATACATCTGATGCACGAAAAATGGGAGAGACTGAACAAAGAATTTATTGCTTAAGTACTTGGGGTGAATGTACTTTTTATACAGCGGAGGAAAAAATCGCAATTGAATTAGCTGAGCATATTACACTTATTCCTACTAAAAGAGTTCCTGATTCCCTATACAAACGAGTATGTGAACATTATGATGAAAAACAATATATTGACCTTGTCTTGATTATTAATCAAATTAATAGTTGGAATAGAATTTCTATCGCGATGGGAAATACACCGGCAAAAAAATAACACTTTAAGCAAACAACTTGCTCAATACGTTTTATTACATCCACTTCAAAAAGGTTGATTCTAATACATTACAAGAATCAACCTTTTTAAATTATATTGGACTTTACCAATGTTTTCTTATTTCTTCTACTATAACCTCCGGATAATCCCAATGTAACAGATGGGTAGAATTCGGGATTAGTTTTACTGTCGCTTTTGTTCTCTCACTAAAAATACTCGCTGTCTTCCCTCTATACTCATCCCAAATTTCTGGTACTGTAGCACGAAGTAATATTATATTAGATGGTAACTCCTCATATATATCCATTATTTCATCCTTGTGCATACCCTTTACGATATTACCAGCTGTTGTACCCCTCGCATGCCAACATACTTTATTATCTATTTCTATACCAAGATCCTTAACTGCAAGTTCTAATAATGGAGACCATCTTGTATACACTTCTTTTTCACTTTTAAAGAAATCATCCCAACTATTAAATACATACTCTTCAAAGTCCTTTTCATAATAAGCAATTTCTTCTTCCAACGTTTCTTCTTGAAGCCTTTTCGTTTGGTACCCTCCATCAATGAGAATACTCCCTAATACCTTTTCTGGATTATGTAACAAATAAAATAGCGCTACAAAACTTCCCCACGAATGTGATAGAAAATAAAAATGTTCAATTTTCAGTTCATTTATTATTTCATTTAACCAATTTGCTAAGTTTTGCATCTCATAATCTTCTGTTCTTTCAAAGGGCGGTGTTTTACCATGCCCAGGTGCATCAATGGATATAAGTCTATACTCTTCCTTTAGTTTTTCTGCGATTTCTATAAAACTTAAACTTGTACTACCTAATCCATGTAAACAAAAAATAACGGGTTTATCATTTTCTCCCCACTCAGTAATATGTACGTTTAATTTTTCATTGTTAATATAGTAACGTTTCAAAACAGTTATCCTCCATATTTTAATTTTCAAATTTACATTATGATTATTTCTACTTTTTTCAAGTTTACCCTGCTTTTTTCTATACAAAAAAGCAGATTTTCTTTAAAAGAAAATCTGCCTTTACGCTAATGTATATTATTATTTAACAGCAATAATCAAAAACCTCTTTGAATTCGTACGAATCCCCTTTTCAGAACTATTCGCGTCGATGAACTTTTGTAAAATAGTAAAATCCTCTTCTTCTTCTCCAAAATTAGGAATAATAGGCGTATGTTTTAATAAAAAAATGAGATCTTCAGGTGTACTGTAATAATCGGTAACATCATATTCACGTACTTGCACGAGTTCAAATCCTGCACTAATAAGTTCACTCATATACTTTTCTTTTAAAGTGCCATCTCTTTCACCTAAGCATTGTCCTCTGCCAAATGCTTCTTTAAGGTTTAATTTATCATGTTCACAAACTTGTTGTGTTAAGAAAAAAGCACCTTTTTTCATTACTTTTGCTAACTCAGATGCTAGAAACGGTGCATGACAACTAGAAGCAATATCAAAATAAGCATGCGGAAACGTTAAAGCTTCAGAACCCATTTGGAGAAACTCAACATTTTGTACACCTACTTTTTTCAAGTTGGAATGTGCTGTTTCAATCATGCCATTAGAATTATCTATTCCAATTAACAATTTAGCTGAAGATGCTATGTTAAGTACATTCTCTCCTCCACCTGTACCTACATCAAGTAGCATGTCTGATGGTTTGCATCTTTCTTTCACTTCGCCATAAAAGTCCCAAGTGTCTCCTACCGTTTCACATTTCAGCTTACTGAAATCCCACCCATTTAATCTTCCTACTTTCTCATAAAAGTTTTTGTATTCTAATTCGTTCATTTTATTATTTCCCCTTTGTAAAATGCATGAAATGTTTAATACTGACGATCCTCGATATAGACTCATAGTTTATATTCTCGTAAAGCTTCTTTTATATCTAGTATGCATTTTTTCAGCCCCGAACAACTAGTTACTTCGAATAATATAGGATTTCATCTACCCCATCTCAATTCGAAGATTCTATGTATAATAACATGGTTTAATTATATATAATATAATAAAATATAAATTATCAAAAAAATACCTTTCCGCAAAATCATTTAGTTTACATAATAATTTTATAGTCTATTTTTATCGATGAATTCTAAATGTCCTCTACCCCAACCACACATACTATCCAACACCGTGCTTACCGTTTTTCCATGCTCAGATAAACTATATCCTACTTTAGGTGGTATTTCTTGATACATTTCACGTTTTATTAGTTGATCTTGCTCTAATTCACGAAGCTGCTTCGCTAATGTTCCTTGAGATATATCGGGTATTAATCTCTTTAATTCACCAAACCGTTTCGTTCCATCTGTTAGCAAAATAAATAAAATCAATGGCTTCCATTTCCCACCGATTATTTGTAATGTCGCTATTACCCCTTTTAATTTAGGTTCTTGTAAATCCATCTTCTCACCTCTCCCATCCCATCATAGATCATAATAAATCATTTTTCATGTTTATTTCTCCGTTCACTACTTCATTAGTACGAAAGTTGCGACTAAGTACAAGTAAAGTGCCTACTTTTCAATAACCATTTTTTAACGAATAATAAAAGCAACACATATTTATTTTTAATTTTATATTAAGGGAGAGGCTTAATCATGTCTTTTACTACATTAAAAGATAAACAAATCGTTATTATTGGTGGAAGTTCTGGTATTGGATTAGCGACAGCAACACAAGCAGTTGAACAAGGCGCACATGTTATTATTGCCGGACGCTCGGAAGAAAAGCTAAAGGCTGCTCAAGAATTAATAAATAACAATCACCTTCAAACTTATGTATTGGATAATCAAAATAAAGAGCAATTACAAAATTTTTTCAAAGATGTCGGGAAATTTGATCATTTATTTACACCGGGGGCTTCTTACACACTTGGACCAATAACCACTACAGAGGAAATTGCTGAAAGTAGCTTTATCGGAAAGTTTTGGCCTCAATATTATGCCGTGAAATATGCCATTCCTTTTCTTTCAAAATCAGGATCTATTGTGTTAATGTCTGGTGCATTTAGCCAAAGGCCACTTAAAGGTGCTCCTGCTTATGGAGCTTGTAATGGTGCTATTGAAAGTTTAGGAAAAGCTTTAGCTGTTGAATTAGCTTCGATTAGAGTTAATGTTGTTTCTCCTGGAACGATACAAAGAGAGAATGAACAAAACGAAAAAAGACTAACTGCTTATGAAGATTATAAGTCTCTTTCTCTTGTAAAAAGACCTGGGCATAATGATGAAATTGCACATACTGTCCTGTTTTTAATGCAAAATGAGTTTACTACGGGTAGTGTATTATTTCCTGATGGAGGATACACATATCATTAAATTAATTTTATTCACCTGTATATTATCTTAAGGGCTTTACTTAAAACACAATTTCAATTAGATGAAAAATATTTTTAAGTACCTCATTTATTCTCACATTCAAACTTATAGTGAATGAATCCAACAGACACACCATTTTTCTATACACTTTTGAGTACAATAAAATAAAAAAGGCATAAAATATGCCTTTTTTTGCTTATTTGTTGATTGGATAACAAACCTCTGTAACCCACTTATTAGGATCCGTTTCCATCGCTGGGCTCACATGATAAATATTAAACATTGGGCCTGCTAATTCGTAACCTTCCGTCTCAATCCATTTTGCGGCTGCTTCATTTACGTTTGTCATTTGTTCATAACTTCCGCTTACTGTTATAGAAGCTACTTTGATTGGCTCTATTTTTTGAAAATGAACATCTTTTGTATTTTCATGCTTTCCTAAGATATTTAGCTGTATTTCTATATCCACATCATTTTCTTTGTATTCTTGATCATGGAAGACAGCGATACTATAACTCGGGTGAGCCATACTAATATTTTTCATATGAATTTCTTGCATTAATATACTCCATAAATCGCCTTCACAATTATACGATGGAATAACCTTTCTAACAGTAGCTACATTTCTTTCTGGAATTTCTTTTATTGAAACATGATAGTTCATCTCAACAACATCCTCTCTCATCGTTTTCATTGAGTTTTCGAGGAGACGTAATTGTTTTTGGAGGTTATTCATGTCTTCTTTAATTTGAGTACTACGATTTAGAAATTGCTCCTTTATACTATCCATATTATCGCATTCTATTATTTCTTTAATGGTAGAGATATTAAACCCCATATCTTTAAACGTTTGAATTTGATTTACTTTCTTTAGTTGAGCCGCTGAATAATATCGATAACCACTTTGCTCATCGACTTTTACTGGCTGTAATAGCTCCACTTTATCGTAGTGTCTCAACATACGTATACTAATGGAAGATAATTTTGAAAAATCTCCAATTTTAAACATGGTTTCCTCCTAAAAATTCTGTCTACTTCGAAGCTCAACTTTATTTTAAACAATGACATCGTGTGAGAGTCAACTGTTTATAACAACTTGAATTATAATTCTTTAATTAATTACCTTCTTTCTGCCTTCTTAAGGCAATTAAGATTGATATTAGTCCGTTTACAGCAAATAAGATTATTATAATTCTAGTTAGTAAGGCTACATCTGCTGAAAATACTTCAATCGTATGCCACGGTGAATTTGTGCTATAAGTAAGAAGTGGGATTAAAATAATTGATAATATTAGAAATAGACTCCCTACGAAAAACCAATTGGATTTTTTACGATTTTTCTTATGTTTATATTTTTTATTTAACATAATTGATGTAATGAAAAGTATGAGTATAACTAACGACATAACAATTTGTGTGATTGGGATATTTTTAGGAACTTCATTAGGTTCTTCACCATTCAAAATACTAATAATCCCCTTTTTCAATACCACTAGTGCCCCCTCTTCTAATACATGATTTTTATTCGTTAAGATTACACCACCCCAACCGCTATTATTTAAAATAAACATTTCAGCATGAGCATCGGGGGTAGATCCTGAATGCCAAATCATCGTTTCGTTGTCATTTAAATTCGTTGTTCTTAATCCAAACCCATAACTTTTTTCTGGATTTATTTTATAAAGTGGTGATAAATAAAGGTCAATGTTTTCTCTCTTTAAAAATTGAGTGTGCTCTTGACGATTTAAAAACATAATATATTGAATCATATCCTCCAAATTCGCGGTAATATAACCATATGGTGTCCCAGCATTATCATAGGACACTACACTTTTTCTTGGTATTCCAAACCAAGATTGATAGCCTGTTAAATATCCTTTTTCATATGCACTATCTTTATTTGCTGCTGCACCATTCATTTTTAATGGCTGAAAAACATGCTTTTCCATATATGAAGAATATGTTTCATTTGATACTTCCTCAATAAGTGCACCTAAAACAATATAATTCGCATTACTATATTGATATATTTCCCCTGGTGGAGCCGTTAATTTTACATTTGAAAGTTTCATTACATTTTCTTTTAATGATGTAGAACTTTTTAATTGCTTATCTGATAATGCTAAACCTTCAAATGTATTTATTCCACTCGTATGAGTTAGTAGATGTTGGATTGTTATATTCGAGGTTAATTGAGTATCTTTTAGTTTAAACCAAGGGAGATGTTGTTGAACTGAATCCTCTAATTTTATTTTTTTATCTTCTATTAACTTTACTATAGCTAAAGCTGTTAAAGATTTACTTATTGAACCGATTGCAAACGGCGTTTTACTAGTTACCTTTTTTTCAGACTCTCCAGTAATTCCCCACGATTTTGCGAAGAATACATCTTTATGATGTACAATTGCAACAGTAGCTCCTGGAATGTTCTGCTCCTTTATAAATTTTTCAATGTACTTATCTAAAGTAACTTTAATATTTTGCTCAGCATAAACTTTTGAATGTACGATACATAATATTAATACATTACAAAGAATACAAATTTGAAATACTTTATAGATAATTTTCTTCATTATACTTTAGATAGCTTTCTTTTTTTATAAATTACTAGGCTAATAAATACTAATACAGAGAGCGTAAAACTAATCATTATTAATACATAGTTCCACCACTGATTCTCTGCTATACGATATAAAAGATTATAATTAAATGAATTTTTACTATGAGTTGAATGAAATGATTCAGTTAAAAATATTGAAAGTGTAGTTTGTGAGGTGAGGTAAGTAATAAATGCGATGAATATACCACTTAATAGTAATGCATTTGATTTTCCGTTTACATTTTGAAATTGTTTCATTTTTACTCGTATATCAATTTCATTTATTTCCAAAAAATCTTGAACAAATAATTGAGGAGTTCCTAGATTATTTATACTATCCTCACCATCTTCACGACATTCTTGAAAATGTTCTAATAATTGTCGTTTAATATTTTCCCTTTCTTCTATGCTTATATCGTATTGCTTTAATTCTTTAAGTACGTCAGTTAAAAATTGCTGTTCTTTACCTTTTAATTCATTCCTCATTTCAAAAGGTCTCCTTTCAAACCGCTTATTAATAATGTTTGAATATCAGATTGCAATTCTAGCCACTCATTAATTTTCTTCTCAAGTCGTATTTTCCCGCTGTCATTAATTTCATAATAAATTCTAACTTTGCCACTGGCTGTTACTTCTTGATATGTATTAACCCATTCTTGATTTTTCAACTTAGTTAAAATGGGATAAATACTTCCTACTCCTTTCAATTTTAAATTGTGTACTTCAAGCTCTTTCATAATTTCATATCCATAACTTTTCTTTCTCGATAAAATCGATAATACACACATTTCTAAATGACCTTTAATTAAACTTGTTCTGTCCATAGGATAAATTTAACAGAAATATATACTTCATTCAAGTGTATATTTCTGTTAAATTTAAAAAATCAGATAATAAAACAAAAAGGTTTATAAACAACCAAAATTAGCACTCATGACCTATATTTATCTCTAATTTTCATTTTTATAATATAATTATTACATAATATATCAACCTTTTATCCCTTTTAGTTTTCATTCTCCCTTCCACTTATACTTCTTTCCATAGTGAGAAATATTGTATGTGGGACATAAAAATACTAAAAAATCCAACTTCTTAATTTTGACATTAAGAAGTTGGATCTTCTTTCGTTATTTCGTAATAATCATACTGTGCTATTACATTTACCATTAAGAATACACGCTAAATATTAATTGAGTTAGTGGTTTTAATAACACATAAACTAATAAAATTTTACTTATTAATCTCCAAACATTCATAAACAGCCATCATATCTCGTTTATCCAACTCACGAATACGATTAAAAATCGGTATTTCTGCAACGGCCTCCGTTAATAAACTTTCATCCACAACATCACTAACTGTTCCAGTTAACCATGTTTGCACATCTATGCCATCAACAATTTCTTTAAGCCCTTCAGCATTAATACCACTTGCATTACAAGTTACACATGGAATTGTTAATTTAAACACGCCATCATGTAGGTTATCTTCAGTTATAACTTTCTTTCCGTTACAGAATGGACATGGTTTGCTTTTTTTAATTTTATTAATTTGTGTAACTAATTTTTTGTAACCAAATGCTTCGTAAACATATGTTAGTTTTTTATATTTTCCATTTGTGAAATACTGATCTATAATGGTTTCTCTTGTTTCATAAACATTAGAAAAATCACAAATAGTTACTTGATTATTGGCGCTAATGGATTCTATATTCCCTTTAATTTCATCCCAGAATGGTAAAACATTTTGTAACACTATTTCATAATTTGAAAAACTTGCTTGTTCTAATTCGAACATTTTCAGTGCAACTTGTACTTTTCTTGGCAATAAAGAAACATCTTCCGTCAATCTCATATCTCCACTTATTATAGACTTCAATTTAACGAGTGCCGGTAAATTACCAACTGTGTTCAACACTTCATCCATAGGCTGATTAATTATTTCACGAATATCTGAGTTTCCAAACTTAAGCGATTTATGATGATTTAAAACCGTCCCCTCACAAATTGGACATGTCATGATTTCTTTAGATTCCTTAATTTGTTCTTTAATAGCTGCTTTAGAAATCACAATATATCCACCAATGATCGTATTAAATCCTACCCATGTTCTACGTGTCTTACCTTTCTTATCATAAAATGATTTTTCAAAATACCCGTACCAAAATGTATGTTTTTCCTCTTCTGACATATCATTATAGCTCTTTGATAAATCATGACCGAGTTCATTTTTAATTTCTTCAAATAAAAATTCTATTTTTTCATATTGATAAAATTTCAATACTTTCATGATTTCCGGATCGAATAAACCATCCCAAAATGGAACATTTTTATCTTGTATTGTAATGTCTTTATTAAAGATTTCAATCTTAAGGCGACCTGAACAAGACGGACAGTGATTATCCTGTGAATAAAAATCAAAACTTCTCGTATCTTTATTGGTTGGATGGGAAGCTATAATTTGATTAATTAATCCACCAATCTCATATAAGAAACTATATTGACTATACAAATGTCTTTCAAGATCAATAGCAATTATTGGTGCAATTGTATCAGATTCATATTCGCCATAAATTAATCGGGCCATTGATGATAAACTTTTTAAAATACCACCCTTATAAACGTTTTCAGCATTTTTAAAATAGTTATTATGATTTTCTTTTACATAGTGAATTCCTTCTTTACACTTTAGCGTTGAAGAAATATGTATTTGCGCAGCCTTTTTCACACTACTCTTTTGACGATAATAATCATTATGACTAATAACATCAAGATGTTCTACAGATTCAAGCTGTCTTTTCCCAAAATCAACAATGTAATCCGAACTTTCTAGCATGTAACTATTATGTTCAATCATTATGATTGAGACTGATTCATCTTGTAAAATCCCTCTGACACTATCTATAAATTGATTTAAAATATTTTGTGATAAACCTTTTGAAGGCTCATCAAAAATAAATAAAGTATGTGGGTTTCTTGTGTTGGCAAATAACTCCGACACTAAATGAACACATTGAAACTCACCTGTTGATAATGTTTGTGTTTTTCTTTCTAATGTTAAATAGCCGAGTCCTAATTTGATTAGTAAACTCAAGCGCTTATATGCGATATCTTCATTTGGAAGGTCATCAATAATATCCTCAATTGAACGTTCAAAAATATCATCAATTTCTTCACTATACTTTGTCAGTTTCTTTTTAATATCAAGGAAAGTAGCAACGGTTGATCGACTTGTAATTGACTGATTGCGATCTTGTCCTACCATAACAAGTTTGTCTTTTGGATATCGCTTTTGAAAATCTTTAGCGATACATTCATTAACAAGTGTAGATTTTCCACATCCTGATTCCCCTGTAACAGTTACAAGTCTATTTTTAGGAATCTGAAACTTAGTCATTTGGATATTTCGACAATATAATTCATGGAATGTATAATATTCTGTTGGCATTTCGTTATTTCGTTCTGATAGTAATGGCTTTGGCCTTGGTGATTCTTTCACAATTTTCCCGCCATATTTTCCACTACCAGGTCCAAAGAATAATTGCTCATCAGTTGTATCCAGTACTGTATCTGAATGATCAATGAGCCAAATTTGATTTTTGCACCCTAATTTTTTGATCTCTTCTAATATTTGTAATAATGTTACGTGATCAAGCCCCACAGAAATCTCATCAATAATAATTACTGCATTTTCACTTACTGCCATGAATTCAGCTAAGTAAAGTCGTGTTAATTCTCCACCTGACAACGTACCCATAATTCGATTTAATGTTAAATAGCCAATGTTCATATTAATAATATTTTGCAGTATATGCTGTTTTTCTTCACTAATATTTAATTCTTTTGCTAGTGAAAGAATAGATTCAACACTTAAATCATTAATATTTGAAATTGAATGCGGATTAGCGAACAAATCAATTTCATATTGTTCAATTTCTTCACTATAACGTTTTCCCTTACATTTTTTACACTCAACATTTTTTGTAGTACCACGACCTTTACAACCAGTACACCAGCCTAGTTGATTATTAAATGAAAAGACCTCTGGAGAAAGATTAAATACTTCAGCAAGTTTTTCCCGAACCGCTGTAAAAACACCAGTATGAGTACCAATCGTTGAACGCGGATTAGACGAAATCGATGATTTTCCTAGAAAAAGTACTAATGGCATTTCTTCCATCTTAATAGCACTAAAATTTGTTTCCATAATGTTAGGAAATAAATATTGATATTCAGCCTTTGGTAATAAAGAAACTAATCGTTTTTTTGACTCTTCACCAATTGTTTGGCAAAAAGTTGTTTTACCTGATCCAGATAAACCAGCAATTCCAAACGATTTATTAAATGGTATAGTTGCATCTAATTTATTTATGTTATTTGCAATTAATTGATTTACTTTCATATTAACCTCTATTCTTATCTTCTTAAAAAATCATTTTTATAATATAATAATTACATAATTAATATTACCTATTATGTAATTATCCTTTCAGTTCATGAATCTTGACCTTGTATTTTTCAAACCATTGTTGCCACTCATCTTTTGGAAATTCTTTCTCTTTTCCTTCTAACACGGAAGAAAAAAGTTCTAAACAAATATGCCAACCAGCAATATCTTTCGGTGTATGATCTGTTAATTCATGAATGAATTCTTTAAGAAGTAATAGGGATCCATTTCCTGCTTTATGTATTTCAAATCGGACACGATCTTTATCCCATTTGAATTCAAGTACTGCATTTAGTTGACACTCTAAAATATCAATATTTAAAAATGAACCATCCATCATATCGAACTTTATCATTCCACCTGTTTTAAGGTTTTCAATCTGCAAATTAGACATCCATTTTTTAAGCTTACTGTTTTCAGTTAACACAGACCAAACTTCCTCTATCGTATAAGGAAATTGGCGTTGAAATTTTACAATATACCCATTAGATTGTTTCTCTATCTCAGCTAACATATTTATTCCCCTCACTCTCGCGCAGAATATATGTTCTTATTTTACACGAATTTATACATAAAAAAAATCTATATGGCAACTAAATATTAATTTAATGTGTAGATGACATTTTGAAAATTGATTTATTATAAATAAAAAAGCCGCATTTGCGGCTCATGAACTAATACCTACTTTATTTGAATGACTTATCTTTTAATTGCGTCAACAATTAACGATGGAAAACCAAGTTTATCGCCTCGATTCCTAGAATCATACCTTTTCGAACGGAAAATAACCCCGTCATTCGCATCCC
Source organism: Bacillus sp. EKM202B (assembly GCF_011066025.1). Classification (NCBI taxonomy): domain Bacteria; kingdom Bacillati; phylum Bacillota; class Bacilli; order Caryophanales; family Bacillaceae; genus Bacillus; species Bacillus sp. EKM202B. The sequence goes on from NZ_JAAMNK010000008.1 coordinate 156,625, forward strand.
AGTCGTTGTAATAAAATTGACCATTTTCATCACAATACTCAAGTAGAACTACCTCAAATCCAGCCGTTTCAAACATTTTCGTTAATGTTTTGTAATTATGAACTATTTTATGACTTGCAGCAGGATGATCTTTCGGCCCAGGTCCGCCTATTTGAACTATATTTTGGTATGTTTCATCCGGAAAAAATGCATCAGGGACGCCGCATCGAATATGACCTGATGGTTTTAAAAATTCATAACAAATTTCAGCTGCTTTTACACCTTCTTCAAACGTAAGATGTTCCCATACGTGCTCAACTAAAATAGCTGAAATGGAATTGTATTCAAATCTTTCTTCCCAAGTGGTATTGTCTAGTAAATTAAGTTCTTCTTCTTGCGTTTGAATCCAACCTGGATTATTATTAAACACTCCAGCTCCAACTACTACTTTAATTTCATCTTGTTTTATTACCATCATTTTCACCCCGTAAACATTTTGATTTATTAATATATTCTATGTTTACTATAACCTTTCCTGCTTCAACAAATTAAGAAACATATATCCCTCCTCTAATATGAAAGAAAAGTTTAAAGTTGTTTCCGAATGAACTAAGAAGCAAATTGGATTTATTAAATAAAACCATTCAGTCGAATGTAACTTTTCTATTATTCCGTTATGTGGTACTTTAGCGAAAAAATGAATTGTTAAACGTCATAAAAATATAATGATTATTATCACAACAAACGAATTAAGGGGAAATTCAGTAGCATGAGCCCGGTACAATACCGAATTCATGCCATTAAAATTGTCTAATGCAAAATCTGTCTAATTTTATGAAAACAGTTCATTATATATACTGTTTTCATAACTATTTACACATGATTTTTCTTAGAGAAATATAACACACCAAACATTACCAAAATACCAACCACATAAAAAATTGTTGTACCGCTGCCACCAGTATTAGGAATCATCCAATTATTCTTCGCATTTTTTACTGTTATTTTTTGTGTCCTTACTGCCTCTGTAATTTCTACCTCTATTGGATCTCTAAGTAACATATATCCATTTGGTGCTTTTATTTCTTTAATCGTATATTTTCCTAGTACTAATTGCCTGGAAATCACCTTTCCTTTTTCATCTGTTGTTAATCTAGCAATTTCTTTCCCTTCTTTATTTAACACTTGAAATACAGCACCTTTTAGTTTTAAATTGATATCCTTGTCATCAACTTTCTCAATTTCAATTTTCCCACCCGGATCTGGCAATTTCTTATTTCCTATTTTCATTTCTATTACTTTATCTTTTTCTACTTTTACAGCTACTTTATCTTTCAATAATTCATAACCTTTAGGCGCTTCTATTTCCACTAGGCTATAGTTTCCTATTGGTAAATCTTTAGATATCGTTTCTCCTTTTTCCTCTGTTATTAACTCCCCAACTACTTTTCCGTTTGAATCTTCTATATAAAACTTTGCTCCCACTAATTTTTTATCATCATTATTACTATCTACTTTTTTTATTTTTATTTTTCCTGTACTAGGCTTGTTCCAATGTTTCCAGTTAAATTTGAAATTGTGAAATTCGAATCCACCAGTTTGTTGCACTGCACCGACAAATGCTTGTCCATTAATTGAGCCGCCTTTTGTTTCTAATACAGCATTTGGAGCAAATACACTTCCAACAACACCATACCCCTCTGCTGTGATTTGTTTCGCATTAGGAAATACCCAAATCACTTTCCCATATAGCTCAGTAAACGGTGAATCTGGAGAATAGGGTTGTGATGTAGGAATTATCTCTGTAGCCCTTCCTATATTATTCGTGTCATATAGAATAGACCCATTTTTAAATGTAACCTCTCTTGCATCCGAGTACATAACAATAAAATCTTTGTCCTTAGCATTGGGTAAAAATACATCTCTTATTTCTAAATTTATTTTCCCTGTCAATTCTGATGAAACATAAATATTAGGATTGTTTATCTCTTTTCCGATACCAAAACTCATATTTGGAATTGAGGTATTCGTTTTATATTGACCTGCATTTTGATTGACTTGGTTCACTATGTTACGGAACTCATTAAATTTCGCATCAATTTCTTGTTTTTCTTTAAAAACAATACGATCATAAGAAGATTGTATTGTACGATCTGGATCACTCTCTTTTGTCATAACGACTATTCCGTTTTGAATGATAAAAGATTCATCTCTTGATTTTTTAAATTTTCCAGACAATAACAAGGACGGATATCCTTCATCACTCCATTTTTCGCCAGCTATATTAGATGTACCTGCCGCTGCACCTACAATCGTATAACCTGATGCATCCATATCACCTTGAACTGCGATTGCACCTTCAACGTCTCCACCAACTGCTTTATGGTTACCAAAGATAACTGCATTATAACGCGATATGTCACCTAAACCTTTTAAGTCTACCGTGGATCCATAAACTTCTTTTGGTACATATATGACAAAACTTACACATATCATTAACAAAACCATTAAATGAATACTTACCAGCTTTAATCGTAGCCTCAATTTCCTTGTTCCCACCTTTACCGTATTTTTCTACTGTCAAAAAAAGTGAACATTAATCAGTGTGGATTTACTTCATCCCTTCTATACCTTCCTTACTTATCCCTAAATTAATGGATCCACTGCCCGTTATTGCGGGATACATGCAATTTATCTAGTTATTTTTTTCTTATAAATTACGACTAGAAACGCACATAACAATAGGATTGGAACTATTACAACTATTACCGTCCACTTATTAAACATAAATACCTCTGTACTTATTTCTTGTTTTTCTTTCTGGTTGAACTCTACACGCTCACCTCGAACGAGCAATCTATTTGTATTTACTCCATAAGGCGTACATGTAATTAATGTTGTATAATCTTTATTTTCCACAATTTTCAAATCGTCCGTTTCGTGTGGTAAAACTACTTTAATTTGATCTACTTTATAAGCAAGAATTTTGTCTAAAGAGTGAATATAAAAAAGATCTCCTTCACTTAACTTATCTAAATCTGAAAATAACTTTGCTGATGGTAAACCACGATGTCCGGTTAAAATAGTGTGCGTATTCTCACCACCTACCGGGAGTGACAAATAATCTAAATGACCTATCCCCCGACTCAATACTTCTTCAGAGGTACCTTGATAGATTGGCAGTTTTATTTTAATTTTCGATATTTCAATATACCCCATTACATCACCTAAATTTAACGCATCGGCATACGCTTGTTGATTTCTATTTTCCTCAGCAAATGGATCTGCAAATGTTTTCGTGGAAGTTTGAACTTGTTTATTATAGTCGGCTGCTTCTTTTTCCCTACGTTCAATTTCTTTCTTTTGTAGCGCTTTAATCTTCTTATCATAAGAACTAATCTCAGAATAATGAGCACGAGTCGCCAACCAATTACTAATAGTAGGATATAAAAAAATACCTAATCCAAATAAAAAAATACCTCCTAAAAAAAGATTTCGTTTCATATTTCCACCTCTGTATATACTAAAATATCGAAAAGAGGAAAGCATTTTGCTTCTCCCCTTTTCACATCACATGGTTACATGTTCCTAAAACTTTATTTATTAGCAAATTTTTTTCTAAAGAAAACAAACGCTGCTGTAACCATTAACGTAAGGCCTAGTACAGTAAAAAGAGTCGTTCCTATACCACCGGTTACTGGAAGAATCCATCCACTTTTATTATTTTCTATCGTTAATTTAACCGTTTGATTATTTTCGCTAACCTTTACATCAATTGGGTCTTTTAATAATTGATAAGAAGCTGTTTTACCATCTTCTTTTGTATATGTTGGTGCTTTTGTTTCAAAAATTTGATAGTCTCCGTATGGAATGTTAGACCACTTAATAACACCATTTTCATCTGATACACCTATTACTTCTTTTCCTGCTACAACAACTATTTTCCCATTTTTATCTTTAAGTACAAACTCTGCACCTTTTAATTTCTTCTTATTATCACCATCAATTTTTGATAACTCAATAATTCCAGTTGTCGGAACAACAACTACTGGTTTAGATTCTTTTTCTCCAATTACATCATTTTTATTTGTAAAATCAATTTTTGCTATATTTAAAATTTCCGAACTAGATGGTACTCCTTCTTTTACTTGTGATTTAATTTGTAAATGAAATTCTTTTTTACCATCTAATTTTGTAAAATCTTTTACTGTAGCTGTTACTTTTTGACCTTCTACAGCTACATCTACAACGCTTGCATTTACTTCCGCTCCATCAATCTTCACGATTGGCTTTCCTTGCATCACTAATCGATTGTCCAAAGTATCTGTTACCACATATTTTTTGTATTCTTTAATGTCTTCTGGAATTAATGTTTTAATATCATAATTGTAATTAGTTAACGGATTTATTGGTAACGCTTCCAAATTACCATTAATCTTTTTATCAATAGTTGGTTCTTCATAGTTTTTCAATTCTACTTTAACTACTGTACCAGAAGTAATTGTTCCATCTTCATTAATTGTTCCTGAGTTCTTAATAAAAAACTCGCGTTTAGTTGGATCTATTACATAGCCTTTCGGAGCTTTTGTTTCTTGGAAATAGTATTCTCCATACTCTAATCCTTGCACACGAATATGACCATTAGCATCCGTTACTAAATCTTTTTTCACTTCTGTTCCATCTTTTTTAAATACAGAGAATGCTGCACCCGCTAATGCTTTATCGTTTGCACCAGTTTTTATTAAATCAACTGCACCGCGTTTAATCTCATTTTTTGGATACATATGAACATCATAGTTTAACACCTTACCCTCTTTATTCGTTAATGGAATATCTACTGTATACGTATTTGGATTTAGGTTAACATGTGGAGGGCCTGCCACCTCTTTCACTTCATAACGTCCTAGCGGAAGATCTTTTAATACAGCTTGTCCGTTATCATCAGTTACTACTTGAGATGGAGTTGCCCCCGTTACAGGTTTCACATCTTCTTTCACGATTTTCCCATCATTTGAAATTTTTTCAAACGATGCAACCTTTTTTACTTCAAACGTTACACCTTTTAACGGCTTCACATTTGTTGGCACCTCTTGATTTGCGGAACCATCACCTTCTACTCCTGTTGTTCCCTCTTTTTCTTGTTCGTACTTATGAATTGTTAAAGAACCTTTGGTTGGTGAAGCTGCCTTTACTAATTCATTAGACCACGCTGAAAATGTTAAGAATACAACTAGAAGCACACTTAATATTTTTTTCATTTCTCTATTATCCCCTTTACTACTTCTATCATTTTAAAAATCTATTTTTTACTATTACCATCTAAAAATAAAATTGTGTACAAAGTATTAGCCTTGAACGAATAACATAAAACATAGTTGTCCCCACACCCCATTGTTTACAATCACTTATTCACTGTTCTTATTTCTACTATTACGTCGTCTCCCCGTATGATATATGTAATTTTCTCTCCTACATTTCACTTATGTCTCTACTTCAAAAATAATTATTATTGTTACATAGTAGCTTTCATCGCTAATTTTTACTAATTACTTAGGCGCCAATTCGTTAATCTCCCCCTCTTATCTCTATTTGAATCCAATCTTAAACATTTTTTGATACATGTTAGCAGTAACTAGCAAATAAGTGTGATGATTCATATTTTATGCTACTCCCCAAAACTATTACCTGTATATTCAAATAATATGTGCTATTCATGTTAAATTATGGTATTATTCTTAGAAGTTTATAATTTTTATTGATAAAGTTTTTCCGTTTCTACTTATGAAAAAAGGAATATGTGTTTATTCAACTATCACGCACAACTGTAAGGAGGAAGAATATGACTAAAAAGCTCAGTCTAGTTGAGATAGAGTACATTTGCAATATGTTTTTCCAATCTTTTGAAGTTCCAGTTTGTTTTTTAGATTGCAACAAAAATATTCTTTTAGCTTTTACATCAAAAAATGATTCACTTTCATTGTATACATCAAAAATAGAACAGTTACATATGCTTTATCAGAGAAATGATTCATATAATTCTCCCATCTTCAGGACTCACCAACATCTAGGGCACTTCATTTTAATTCACATAAAGAGCGATTATATGGTGAACGGCACTGTTATTATTGGACCTGTAACAGATGTAAGCTTTTCTAAAAACGAAACGGATAGCAGCTTTCATTTTATGCCGAATTATAAAAAAACAAGAGACTATTACTTTTCATTGTCACTCAAAGATCAATATTTCTTTGTAAATATGACGATTTTGTTCCATAACATTCTTTATAAAAAAATTTGCAAATGTAAGTACATTTGCAAATAAAAGTGACTCATTTCATGTAAGTCATAGCAGTATCTTAAACGAAGATGTATATATTTCAATGCAAAATAACGAATCTATCTGTCATAATTTGTATTTAGAGCAACAACTACTTGGAGCTATAGAAAACGGGGATAAAGAAACAGTACTCAAATATTATTATGTATTTCAACAAGAGATTCTTTCATCCTTACCTTCATTCCATCAATTAAGAAGACATAAAAACATTTGTATTTCATCCATTACACTCGCTACTAGATATGCGATAAAAGGAGGGCTTCCATCCGGGATTGCTTACAAGATTTATGATCTACACATCCAAAGAACAGAAAATTTAAAAGACAAAGAATCTGTTTGGCATTTATTAAAAAATGTTTTCTGTACTTTTGCAGACCGTGTGAAGGCACAAAAAACACAGCAACATTCACAGACTATTGCTATTTGCAAAAACTACATTTTCAAAAATATTTACAATCCAATATCTGTTAAACAACTTGCTACATTTTCAAACGTGAATTCGGATTATTTATCTATATTATTTAAAAAAGAAGTTGGTATTTCATTAAGTGAATATATTCAGCGTGAACGAATCGAAGAAGCAAAGAAATTATTAACTTTTACAACCTATTCTTTATCTGACATCTGTGCTTCACTCAATTTTACTGATCAAAGCTACTTCACTAAAATTTTTAAAAAATTCACTAACGAAACACCTGGTAAATACCGGAAATCTCATCTTGTCATATAGGTGAAACTTCCATTAATACAAAGTGTTTTCAGTAATTAATGAATGGCTATTTAAAACTACTCTAACATTCATGAACTTTACGATTCAGGCTATTTTTAAACAACAAAAACACGTTACTATTTTTAATGAGAATAGTAACGTGTTTTTTACGTAATATATTTCTGTAGACAGAATCACATCCAAGCGCAAAGTTTTATGGAAGCCAAATGTACCACTTAGCTACTAACATCTTAGTAAGTAAAAACTTCATCTAAAAATTATTGTGTGTAAAAAAAAGCCAAACTATTTTTCAGTTAGTGATATTCGCCCTTCGGTACCAATAATATAATTTACGCTTAAGACAAACTGCCTTTTTTGTTTTACTTATTTTTCACTTTATTTTTTCTGGATTATGAATTCTTTTCTTCAAATGAATGATGCCTATGCCTGCCATTATTTTTGTATCTTTCTACATTTACGAACCAAAGTGAGTACTGTTGCTGCAATAACCATCAACATGCCCATTATTGCACTGTTAGTTGTACTTGCACCCGTTTTTGGAAGCTCTTTATATGTATATTCTTTTTTATCATAATTACTATTACTAGCAAGACCATTAGCTTTGCTAGTGTCTTTATCTTTCACTAGTACTTTTTGTATTGCCTTTACCTCATTACCTACGGAATCTCTGACACTATATATTATTTCATAAGTATCAGCTTTAGATGTATCTACTTTACCATCTACTTTTACTTTAGAAGTAAGGTCATCATTCTTTTTATTAGTAGCTGATACTCCTACCATTGGGTCAAATTGATCATTCTCATTAATTGTAGTTGTAGCAGGTACTTTTAGTATTGGTTTTTCATTTTTAACTTCTTCTCTAACTTTAACCGTTACAGTTTGTTTCGCAGTTACTTCATGACCTTTAGAGTCGGTAACTGTGTATGTTAATACGTAAGTACCAGCTTTAGATGTATCTACTTTACCATCTACTTTTACTTTAGAAGTAAGATCGCCATCTTCTTTATCAATAGCTAACACTTCTGTCATTGGAACAAATGAATCTCCTACATTAATAGTCACTCCAACAGGCACTGTTAATTTAGGCTCTATATCTAATATTTCTCCATTTTCCTCTACAATTACAGTCTGCGTAGCCGTTGCATTACCCCCTTGGGAATCGACAACCAAGTAGTCCACAATGTATTTACCTGGTTTAGATGTATCTACATCACCTTTATGCTGTACTCTAGTTGTTAAATTACCATCTTCTTTATCAGCAGCTGTTACATTTCTCATCGGGTCAAACGTGTCACCTACATGTAATGTAATTGTAGACGGTACAGTTAACTCTGGGACTTGGTTTTCGGCAGTTTTTTCGTTTTCTGTCACTGCTCCCTTAATTTTTGCTGCATCAAAAGCTTTTTGGACCGCTTGAACCTCAATTGAGTTCGCTCCATATTTGTTTGTTGCAACTTTAAGGCACGCTAATCTCAATTCTGAGAAATTAGAAGTCATGTTCAATTCATCAGTATTTGCATAGTAGAAAATATCAAACATTTTATCTTCACCAATACCATTTACAGTTACACCGTTATGAGTACCACCTTGAGCAATTAAATACGCAACTTTATTAATAATACTTGAGTTGAAATGAATGCCTCCATTATCCTCTCCATTTAAATCATTATATTTACTATAATCATCTGGATATGGTACTCCATTTGAATAATTGATTGAAGATGGATTTTTCATATTACGGAAAACCGATCCAGTTTGTTCTCCTGTTGTCCAGTTAAATTCCCCGTTATTTATGTATTTCTCAATAGCCGTTCCCATAATATCAGATAACGCTTCGTTAATTGCACCAGATTCTCCGAAAAATTCAAGGTTAGATTCGCTAGAGGTAACCGCATGTGTAAATTCATGGCCCACTATATCGAACGCTTTCACCATGGGGTCACCATATATAAGCATACTAATATTATTAATATTAGCACTAAATGCATTCTCCCAATTTTTAGGGTTATTTGTTCCTCCAGAATCCCATGCATGTACAACTGATACTACTTTTTTTCCCTTATTATCAAAACTATTGCGCTTGTATTTATCTTTGTAAAAATCATATACCTTTGTTGCTAAAAAATGAGCACTTACCGCCTTTGGATCAGTAAATGTTGGTGAAGTGCTAGATACTAATATACCAGGATAATATTTTTCTTCATTTGTAATATCTCTATAATTTACATCATATGTCTCAATTCCTTGCCCTCTTGTGTAATCAGCAAGCGAATATTTCCCATTACTTTGTTCAGAAATACCAAAAGTGCGAGTTATACCTAAATCATCTTTTCCTGTTCCAGTTAGTGATACGAAATTGTTTTTTCTACTTTCCTTTAAAGGTTCAACATACTCTTCACTTACTTTTAAACCTGATTCTTGTACCATATTCTTCAACATTTCACCATTATCGGCATTCACTAAGTAAGTTCCAGATACATAGCTTGGTGTTGCAGCAGTAAATGTAACTTGATATGCATTTGAAGCTTGTCCATTATTTTCATCAACAAAAATAACTTCCTTAACTTCTGGCTCAGATATAAACTTGATATCGTTCCCGTACTTCGTATAAATATATTGTTTGGCTTTTTCTTTTGATAGCTTAATAGGCTTTTTCAATTCTTCTTGTTTTAAATTTTGCGCGCTATCGCCTGAAACACTTTTAATAACACCCTTATTATCTACGTGTGCAGTTAATTGATGGCCATATACTTCTTTTTCTTCGTATGTTTGCTGCATACGTACGAGTGTAGTCCCATCATACGAACCACGTTTTTGAAGGACTTTATAATCTACTCCTGTTTCTCCATTGACTTGCTTTGGAGAAAGCGCTTGTTCTGTTTTCTCCTTAAGTGCATCCTTTACTACATTTTCTGGTGCCTTTTGTGACGGTTGTGTAAGTTCACCTGAGCGGAACGATTCCTCCTGCATTTGAACTTGTAGTTGATCTGTTTCCTCTGCATGACCTATTCCGTATGGCGCTACAGCTGTTAAAGCCAATCCTGTTGTTAATGCAACTATAGCTATTTCTTTTTTATTTTTCATGATATTTACCTCTTATAATTTCCTAAAATATAAAACTGCTAAAAATTATACTATTCATTCGTATCAAAAAAAAGAAAATAAAAAGTATATAAAATTAAACAAAATCGTATAATTCAATGATGTTAATTCATTATTTAAATATAGTTATTCTAGAAAAATCACTACTTTTAATGAACTTTTCTTTTATAGATATATATAATGGTTGCACTACATCGCTATATATAAGATTCGATAAATTAAATTTCACATGTAAATTCTCTTTTTTTAAAGATCCAGTTTGAGTTTTTTAAGGTTAGCATAGCAAATAAGCCTTAGTAGGTTTCTATTTTCAGATCTTTCTATTTTAATTTTCATCAATAAATGAAGTCATATAAAAGTGAATTGTGTAACACAATATATTAATTACAGATATAAAGCATATTATAAAAAGGTGACTTCTGTAATCAACAAAAGTCACCTTCTTACAATAGATTCGCAATACATATTACCCCAAAAATGTTTATAATGTATAATTTCTATGTAACAAAGAAAAATAATTTATTAACGAGCATTTTCCAAAACTTTTATTAGGTCATTTATATTTTCAATTTTCTGTTGAAACTGATCAAATTTGCTATGTAGCAATGAAGGATTTCTATCTTCTCTTGAAATAACTTGTTTTAATTCGTGTTCTAATTTGTCATACGCATCAAAGAAATTATCAAATTCTACACTTACAAGCTCGTCATTTTCACGATAAAATCTTTTTGCTTCTATATAAGTCATATATGATTTATTTAAAAATCCTAATGAAATTAAATATTTAGAAGTGTTTTCTTGATAAATAGCAATATCACATGCTGTTTTAATATCAGAATAAGTCTTTTGAATGAAGCATTGTAATTCAAGAATCTTAAACTTTAAACCATAATTCATTTCATTCCCTCCCATCCTATCTATTCTACATAAAATAATAATATTTTACAAAATAAAATATTATTATGAAAGTGACATTTAAAAAGATAACGAAAGAAGAAACAAATTCAAACTTTTCAATCCTTACTTTTAATCTTCAAATAATCTCTTAATTGTTATATAATAAACTAAATATATAATTAGGAGTAGATGTAATGCCAGAAACATTAGAACTCATTCTTTTCATACTTATAGCAATTAGTGCTGCAGGTTATCTAATAAAAGAAATTCAAAAACCTAAGAAAAGAACGCTTGGAATTTCACTAGAATTTTTAGTTTTTTTCTGGTCAATATGGAGAATATCGACTATCATAATTTAATTTATATAATTCCTCTCGTCTCGATAAACCTTACTATTCAATCAATACTGTAAACACCCATTTCTTAACCATATGCCTTTAATGGAGCAGTTCACTTTTGCTAGCTGCTCTTTTCTTTGTAACCATTATACACAAATTTTCATATAATATAGTCATTCCTTTCTTATAAATTAAGCTCGTCACTTCGGTTATAAAAATGGGATTATATCCTATAACTTTTTTTAGAATCATCCATAATTTATTTCTGAAAAAGTGCTTTGTTTTACTGAAAGGTGGTTGCGGAAACAACCGCCTTTTTATTTTCAAAAAAATCTAATTTCCAAAAAACTATTCCCTGCTTTCTGGAACTGTTATATAATTTCTAACCTGCTTCCTCGTTTCTTATTCAATATGTAATCTCTCGTTATTTTACTGTCACTTTATAAATAAGCCTCTAATAAAAAAACCGCACATATAGTATGTGGGGATTATATGTGTGAACCATTTTACGCTCATAGTGCAAAAATAAAAAGCGCAAAGAATAATTCCTTCCGCTTTTTATAACAATAAATACATTTCATATTGTGCTAAAGAATTCTTTTTAAACCCAGATTTCTTTAAAAACCCTTCCAGTAAACTGTTGTTTGGAAAACCAATAGATAAACTTGATAAATTCGATTCTACTCTTGCTACTTGTAATAATTTCATCCCAATCCCAATATTTCTATAATCTTTATCTACGAAAATATAACTAATTTTACCTTGTTCATTTACACATACAGACCCTTTTAAATCATTATCAACATATGCACCGTAATACGTATTATTTGTTTTTTCCATGTAATCAATATCATTTTGCCAATTTATATGGAAGTTAAGCCATTTCTGAATTTCAAGTTTAAATGTTTGAAATTCTAATCTTTGCACTTCAATATTTTTATTATCTTTATTTGTTAATTTAGTTACATCATTTAAATTATAATAAGAAAGATCATACACTTTTTCATAACCTAATTTGTTATAAAAATGAATCGCCCTATCATTACCTACAATAACTTCAAGAAAAAGTTGCTGGCATTCATTTTGTATCGCTTCTTCTTTATGTAGCTCAAATAACTTTTGACTTACTCCAATGCCGCGAAACTCTGGATGAACAGCTAATGTTCCACAACGCATTGTTTTTATAGTTTCATAAACCTTTATACCACCAAGTATTATGCCAACAGATTTGTCACCATCTAAAGCAAGAAAAGAGTGTTCTAGCGAGTTACCTTCTGGTCCCAAAAACCTTTGTATAAGATCTTCTTTTGAAACATCCATTTTAATGATGTAATCTGAAAATCCATCCTTAAAAGCTCCATACACTAAATCTATACTTACTTCACTACATCTTTTATATTGAATCATATAAATATAATCCTCCGCTTTGGCTTGTTATATACTACATTCAAATACATGAAATGAATTCCTTTCACCTGAATCTTTTAACTATCTATTATTTACTACAGTAATCTCATAAACACGTAAAAAAGCAATTAAATGCTCACATGCTCGTTCACATGCTAACATTTTAAAAACCTTTTGTTCTTCTTTCGTTTTATCATTCGCTTGATCTGAAGCAGCTTTTAAACATAAAAATGGTTTTTTATTTATATGACATACGTAAGCGAAAGCAGCGACTTCTTGATCAACCGCCAATGCTCCGTATACAGTATGCAGTAAATATCTCATTTCGGAACTACGAATACGCTGATCTCCAGATAAGAACGTACCGAAGTGAACTGGATCATAAGATCGTATTTTTTTTATTTTTCTTACAATTGACTTTGTTGTTTCAATAGGTGCTGTTCTACCATCATATAAATTAAAAACATCTTCCCCTGAACCAGCAGCAGTAACATCGTGTTGTATTGCATTAAGTGCTACTACAATGTGACCATTTTTCACCTTATTTGATAAACTTCCGCATATTCCTGTCATAAATAGCTCGTCCGGCTGAAATTCACTTATTAATAATTGTACACAACTAGCACAACTTACTTTGCCAACACCAGTTATTACTGAAATAATTTCCAGATCATTTATATAATGAAAATGAAATTCCCAAGCTGCTCTTTTTTCAATGCGTTCACTCGGATAATGTTGATGCAAATGCGTAAGTTCTGGTTCCCATGCGGATACGATTGCGATACGTTTCATTACACACTTCACTTCCCCTACTGTCATTTAAATAAGCTATCTATACTTTCTCGTTCATAATCTGGAATCCACTCTTTGTATTTTTCATATAAGCCTCGTATTATTTCTTTATTCTTCGCAATGACTTCACATCCTCTATCATCATAAATAAACATGACAATATCTTTCGTTGCGTTAATGAGAAATACGTCAGGATAAGAAACCTCTTTTTTGCGTCCAAAACGAGGATAAAGATCTGGAAAATCCTCATGATTAACAGCTTGAATAAGTGGTTCATATTTAATATCTTCCGCAAGACATTTTAAAGAAAATTGAGATGTACAATATAAATCTGCTTCTTTATCTTCAAATAGAAAAGGTAACATTTCTTGTCTTATACGAAACTTTAAATCTCTCTTTTTAATATATTTATTGTATATATTTATTTTCTGTGGAGTTTTTATATTTTCCTTTTTAAACCGATAAACATTTGCTACTATAAACACTACATCTTCTTTTAAAAATCTATCTTCAAATAAGTATTTATTATATGTATATAGTTGAGAGAAGTATTCCATATTTAAATCGTCGGTTCCTTCTACAATTTGATATTTATCTTTCCCAAAATTAAAATGTAGATGATTTTCCCACTGAGAGTATATGGACGGTACTAACGTAACTCCTGGAAATGTTTGATTCATATATTCTTTTAACTGCATTTTCGTATCCTTTCTACTCTACAAGTTCTTTTAAATGCCAATAAGCTTCTTCTAGCCACGGATGTATAACTTTCAATGTATCTTTTCTTTCCCACAAATATGAAATATATACAAAAGCAGCATGTTCTAAAGATTTTTCTAATCCATTTTTTATACCTACTAAGTATGATGGTGTCCCATTTTGATCCCATTCTATTTTATCTGCAACAAATAACACTAAATCCATCTTCGTTGCATGTTTACGCAATGTAGTATGGCAACAAATTGCATCTAAAATCTCTTCATCTTCCACTTTAAATATCTCTTTTACGATTACTCTCGATAGTTTTTGATGAATAATCATTGGAAATTTCCGTTCTTCTTGTAATATTTCGATTCCAACTGCTTCAGCAACTTTAATCCGTTCCTCATTCGGAAAGATTGCACTTATATCATGTAAATACCCTGCAATTTCTGCTTTTTCTTCATTTTCATGAAACATTATCGCTATTTTTCGGGCTTCATTTGCCACACGAATTGAATGTTTATATGTAAATTCTTTATTGTATTTTAATAGAAACTCTTTTATATCATGTTCTATTTTCCCAGTTGGAGTAAATGAACATATTTCATTATATAACACGTTAATCTCCTCCTTATTACGTCCCTTCAATATAATAGGAAATTCAAATAATTCTTCTATTTTTAATTCGTTATGAATGCTTTAATTCCTTTTTAATACGTTACATGAAATTTTATGTAAAATCATTGCTACAAAGTACATAAATGTTTGTTATTATAGTAGTGTTGATGATTTGTAAGGAAAGGAACTAACTATATAATGAATAAAAGCATATTAATTATTGATGATGATAAAGATATTGTAGAGTTACTCGCTGTTTATTTACGAAATGAAGGATATAACATTTTTAAAGCTTATGACGGTGATGAAGCAATACAAATGATATCTGCATATGAAGTTGACCTCATGATTTTGGACATTATGATGCCAAAGCGAAATGGATTAGAAGTTTGTCAGGAAGTGCGTGAAAATAATACTGTACCTATCCTTATGCTGAGTGCAAAGGCTGAAGACATGGACAAAATATTAGGGCTTATGACAGGTGCAGATGATTATATGATTAAACCGTTTAATCCACTAGAATTAGTCGCTAGAGTGAAAGCTTTGCTGAGAAGATCCACTTTCCAAAACGCTGCTACTCAAAAGAAAGACGATGGTATCATTCGTATTCGAACAGCTGAAATCCATAAGCATAATCATACTGTTAAAGTAAATAATGAATATATTAAACTTACATCTATTGAATTTGATATTTTATATTTACTAGCGAGCAATACAGGAAGAGTATTTAGTTCCGAAGAAATATTCGAACGTGTTTGGAATGAAGATGGTTATGGTTCAAATAAAACTGTAATGGTTCATATTAGTAATTTACGGGATAAACTTGAAACAGTAATGAATGGAGAAAAATTTATTCATACTGTATGGGGAGTAGGCTATAAAATTGAGAAATGAAGCATTTGATATTTTAAAAGATATCCCAAAATGGAAGATAATTTTTTGGTTTTTATTAGCTATCACTCTTACACCTATTACTGAATTAATTATATATCGCCTCATTACGAGTGTAATCGAGAGTTCACTTACTCTAACCGAACTCGGTAAAGAATTCATTCGGATTTTTGGTTATGAAAAGTATAAAGGGATTAAAGAATCTTTATGGATGATGATTGTTTCTTATTTATTTTTATTTTCTATTTTTTCATCCTATCTATATATTTTTTATCGTCACGAGAGAAAGCTTTACTATGAAACTTGTATAAAAAAAATGATAGAAGAGATTCGTTATATTGCAAATGGAAATTTCAATCATAAAGTTTCCATCGTAAATCATAATTATTTAGAAGAGTTAGCGACTGGGGTCAATCAAATTGTTGAACAATTAAAAGAGTCAATTGACGAAGAAAGACAGGCAGAACAAGCAAAAAGCGAACTAATTACAAATGTATCACATGATTTACGTACTCCCCTTACATCAATAGTTGGATACGTGAATTTAATCCATCATGATAATTATAGAGATGAAGTGGAATTACGTCATTACATACAAGTCATTTATGGTAAAGTAACACGTCTAAATGCATTAATGAATGACTTGTTTGAATACACCCGTGTTCAAAATAAAGAGTTAAGTTTATATTCTGCTCCCATTGATATTGTAGAGCTACTTGGACAATTAACTGTTCAATTCCGAATACAAGTGCAAGAAGCAAATATTCAATGCCGTCCTTCTTTCCCCTCTCAAAAACTCATGGTATTAGCTGATGGAGACAAATTAGTGCGTGTATTTGAAAATCTTATTATAAACGCTATCGCTTATGGAAACGAAGGTGGTTATATTGACCTTACCGCTTATGAAAGCAATAATATGATTACAATTGATATAACAAATTACGGACAACCTATTCCTAGTACAGATTTACCTCATATTTTTGAACGTTTTTATCGTGTTGAAAAATCACGTTCAACACACACTGGTGGATCAGGACTCGGATTAGCAATTGCAAAAAGTATTGTCGAACTGCATAAAGGAACGATTGAAGTATATAGTGATGACAAGAAAACAACTTTCACTGTAAAACTACTACCATATAAAAATTAATACACCATAATTTTAGGTTCAATTTCTAATACGATAAGAAATTGAACCTTTTATTTTCCATCAATATCCAAAGTTTAATAATCTTTTATAATTCTTTAGAAATTCTTTACCTTTTCTTTCTTCCTAATTAAGCATTCCTTTTTACAATATTATTATTGATGTCATAGTAGGAGGATCGCTTATGCAATTCTTGAAAAAATTCACAATTTTATTATTATCTTTTATTATTACTGCACTTATCGTTTTATATTTTTATCTTTATGTAAATGGTCCAATTATTCAAGCTAAATCAGCTATTTTAATAGATGCTAATTCAGGTGAAGTTATTTATAAAAAAAATGAAGAAACCCCTATACAATCAGCTACTTTGTCTAAATTAATGACAGAGTATATCGTATTGGAACAACTGAATAACGGCAAAATACAGTTAGATGAATCCGTAAAAATAAGTAACGAATTATTCCAAGCGGAAACGACTCCTATGCAAGTAACAGCAAAGGATAAAACGACGGTTCGTGATTTACTTCATGCATTGCTTTTAACAGGAAATAATCGTTCTGCACTCGCACTGGCAGAACACATTGGTGGCAATGAAGATAACTTTACAACGTTAATGAATGAAAAAGCAAAACAGCTACAGTTATCACAGCCATCTCCTTTTCTAAACTCTACTGGAGCTAATCAAGATACAAATAAACAATCGAATACAACAGCGAAAGATGCAGCTAAACTAGCAACGCATTTAGTAAAAGATTTCCCTAATGTACTGAATATGACGAAACTAACCTCTTACCAATTTACCTTCAAAAATTTTCAAGTTTTCAACACAAATAAAATGATTTATTCCCTCAATGAAAACATTAAATTCCAAGGTGTTGATGGCTTGCAAACTAGTTTTTCAACTAACGGTAATAATAGTTTTGTCGGTACTGCAAAACTAGGAGATACTAGGCTTATTTCAGTAATATTAGAATCCGATGAAGAAAACACTACTTTTATTGAAACAAAAAAATTACTTCAGTACGGTTTTGAACCTTCCTCGTACTCTGCACTCCAAGCTTTTAAAGATACTCTTACATCTTGGGCAATATTGCTACAGTTTAAAAATTTAATCATACAAACGATGATGATCTTTTTCATTATTACAATTTTAATGTTTTTACATTTACGTCAAAGAAAATCCGAGGATTTCAACTAAGAAATCTTCTTACATATAAAAACCGACTTGCGTTTACAGTACAAGTCGGTTTTTACGTCTATAATCCTCTTCCAATTAAATTCGCTGAAACGGGCTGAAGATTTAACTCTCTTGCCCATATTGATAGCTGACCTATATGATGAATTTCATGTACGACAACATGTCGTAACACTTCACCATACTTGTACTCTTTATCCGTCCATGAAACTTTTAATATTTTATTCTCTAAGTCTTCTGTCCACGATTGTAAAAATCCCTCTAAATCCTTATTATACAAATGAGATAATGCTTTCACTTTTTGAATAGATTGATAATCCTTAAATTGCGGCTCATCTACTTCTTTTCCTTTCAAATCACAAATCCAGCTATACTCAACATCTACAATATGAAATAATGTTTCTAATATACTTCCAACACCACCAACACGTTTGCGAAGTAATTCTTCCACTGTAAGTTGTTCACACCACTTAAACCAATCTTCTCTTACTTGCCAGTTATATTGAAATACAGTGTACACATTTATCTCTCCCCTACCCCAAGTATCCACTTAACAGCACCTATAATATAATGTGGCTCATCCTTTTGAATATAGTGACCGCTATGTTCTGCAATTATAAATTTACTTTTACTGGATAATTGTAATAATTCTCTTTGTAATTGTAACCATTTCAGTTGTGCAGCTTGCGAATAAAAAGCTTTTTTACCAGCAGCTAGCACGACAAGGGGAATATCGTTCATTGATTTACAATGTCTATCTGCTTCACCTAGACTAAACATAAACTCTTCATATGAACTTTCATATGCAAATTGTTTATAGTAAGCTTCTTGAAATTCTGGAGACATGATTGGCAAAAATACTTCTTTATAATTTTCTGGTTTCGAATCAACCAAAACTGTTCCCAACATATCCTCGGGATAAAAAACCGTAAATAACCGTGCATTTATACCACCAAAAGAATGCCCTACAAAAATATAAGGTGGCCTCAGTTGTAAAAGATTTAAACATGTTCTTAAATCTTTGACCATTTCAGAACTAATACGTTGCTTGGAACTCTTCCCACTTTTCCCTAATCCAGCTCGATCATATGTAAGTATCGTCCCAAATTCCGTCAGTCTTTCAGCAATATAATCCCATGCCTTTGAATAATCCCCGTAGCCTGATTCCATTATAATAACAGGCTGCCGCTTTTTTCCTTGAAATACTTTCGTATACATTTTAAAATCATCAACTTGTACATATTCCTCTATACATTTAACCATTGACAATCACTTCTCTTCGGTCAAGTTCCTCAACAACATGATCAATTATTTCACTTACAGAAAAAGATCCATCCAATACGATATCTGAATTCGGTTTAACAGTATGAATTGCCTCTAAATAAGCTTTTCTCGCATGTGCCATGTAATGTTTTAAATCATTATGTATTTCACTCATAGTATCTTCTTTAAAATCTCGTAAAATTCTTCTAGCCATTGCAATATCTAAAGGTGTGTCAATAAATATAGTTACATCAATGAACTGCCCCATTTCTCTATTTAAGTATGCAAAAGGATAATCTACAATAATATAGTCTAATTTACTATCTCGTATAAGATGCTGAATATCATGAATTAATGGTGTAAGTACCCACTCGTCATAATTCGCTCCATCATCAATCCATTTACAAATATCAGCAGGACAGTTATCAAAGTTATAACTATCAAGAAATAGCGCTTTTGAATTTGTTAACTCATGAGTTAAACTTTCTGTAATAGTAGTTTTACCTCCCCCTGAAACAGCTGCAATTGTGATTACTATAGTCTTTCTATTCATAATTTCCCACCAATCCCTTTTAATTAACATAATAAAATTATAAGAAGCTATTATTTTTTATTATTCCATTCATATTCTAGCATACTCATTTCCCATAAATTCCAATACGTTTCTCCTACTTTTTTTGAATCTCTTAATAAACCTTCTTTTACAAATCCTATTTTTTCATAACAAGAAATGGCCGACGTATTAAAATCATACACGCCAAGAGTTACTCTATGTAGTTTTAATTCTTCAAACGCAATATGAAGTACTGCTTTCATCATATGTTTTCCTATTGAACGCCCTCTCATTTTCGTATTACCAACTAACACTTTTCCAATTCTCGCAGACTTATTTATATCGTCTATTTGACCAAGTGAAATATGACCAAGTACTTCTTCAGTCTTTTCATCTATTACTTTGAAAGCGAGTGTATTTTCACTTTCTATATATTTCTCTAATTGCTGTTCGTTTAAAGGATATGTAAATGCATTTCCTGACCACTGTATTAAAAATTGTTCGGAATGAATCCAATTTATTAATTGTTTGAAATCAGATCTTTTAAAGGGCACTAATTTAATCACTCTCATTCTCCTTTCGTACATCACTCTTTATAGCCTCAAACTTATTTCTATATAAAGAATATATTCTCCTTTTATACGAAATTAAAATAAAGCCATTCATCAGAATGGCTTTACAAACAAAGCATAATTATGCTTTATTTGCTACGTCAACACCATTAAAATCAAACTCTGCAGTAATCGTTGTAACAGGAGGGAAAATTGCTTCAATTTTGCAAATGGAGATAATTACTGCAACAGATCCAGGAATAGCTGCAAGCTTAACTACATCACAACTTACAGACGAAACAGTACCTACATAAGTACGTCCCTCTGTATTAATTTGAACTGTGCGATTAATTAATTTCTTAAGCTCATCTCTAATTCCTTGCACACAAGAATTATCACATTTCTCATGCTTTTCTTTGTTACACTCTTCGAATATCTCCCAACAATCATCCTGTTTACATGTACACTTCTTTTTACAATTATTAAATCGAGAACCCAAAACCTCACCCCCTAATCCTTTCTATTAGTAAAGTATGTCCACTAGCTTAAAAGTGTACGAGGCAAACACATAGAAAGAAAAAAACAAACAATTGTACTAAACATTTTTTTCTTTATTAATTATAAAAACAATTCTTTAACAGTTAGCGGCTTCTTTAATGAGGGGACTTGGATTTAATTCTGCTGAATTTAAAGTTTAGATAACCTCTTTATCAAATGAATCTTTTTTTCTTTTAATAAGCCAGCTCCTTTAAGAGTTAGCTGTTTTTCCTATTACTTTACATATACATAGGCTTTGTTTGCAGTAATATAATATATTTTTTCTCTGCTGTTTTGAAATATACATTCAGAAAAACGTACTCCAAAATTAGATATTATTTATAATCAGAATGTTTTCTTCAACATGTGTTTATTGATAAATGTCATAACCAGTAATTCTCTCCACTATCTCTTGGAAATTAGCATAGTTTTTATGAATTCTATATGTAGTAGAAAGCACTCTATCATATAAAGATAAAATAATAGGTTTATAAACAAGCCATTTCTTCACTAAAACATAGAATGATAGTAATCCTATTTGAAGGGAGGTATAAAAAAATGTCCTGGAATAATGATTGCTGGAGTTCTAAGAAACAGCATTGTTGTGATGACTGGTGGAAGTCTAAAGAAAAGCATCATTGTGATGATGATTGGTGGAAGTCTAAAGAAAAGCATCATTGTGATGATGATTGGAGTTCTAAGGAAAAGCATTGTAATGATGATTGGTGGAAATCTAAAGAAAAGCATCATTGTGATGATGATTGGAGTTCTAAACGAAATAAGTGTCGTTGTAAATGTTTCTTTATTTGTTGTCATTGTAAAAGAAAACATTGGTAAGATTTTAATGTCAACTTAACGGAAAGAATATGTCTTTTGGGATCGATAAATACTAGAATATAATATACAAAAAGCTGACTGAGTATAGTCGGCTTTTTGTATATTAACACATAAAGATTTAGACTGCCATCTATAGTTACAAGTTGAGTGGAGTGTCGAAATATAAGCTGACTCTTATAAATCGACTTTGTAATTATTTCACATACACTTTATTTACAGTAGTAAGTTTTCCTTTTGCTATGGTGCATTAAGTCCTGTAACACTTAATTTTGCATCAATAACAAACCCTCAGCATACTCACTTAATCGCTGCGACAACATAGGGTTTATCATTTCACGTTTACTATGAGTTACCCATATCTTATATTTTGTGTAACTAGCCC
The DNA here is from genome assembly GCF_011066025.1 of Bacillus sp. EKM202B. Lineage (NCBI taxonomy): Bacteria > Bacillati > Bacillota > Bacilli > Caryophanales > Bacillaceae > Bacillus > Bacillus sp. EKM202B. The sequence continues at coordinate 178,889 of NZ_JAAMNK010000008.1, forward strand.
AAACGCTAAATTCCTTGTTATTCATAGCATCATAACATTTTATCTTTCTAGTTACACAATGCATTAACAATGAGCAACTAGAAATTAGCATCCGTGTCATTCTTCCCTGTCTATCGCATGAGCTCTTCTATGTAACTAAGAAATCCACCTTAAATGGGTGGTCTTTTATGTAAGTGAATAAAAAGATTACATTATCCCTCCAAATGTAATTGTTCCTAGTAAGCCTAATAAAACAAATCCTGTCAAACAAACAAAATCAGCAAGACAAATGGAAGATTGTGATAAAGGAACAAATGACCTACTTGTATTAGATCCATAATGTTTTATTTTCTCATAATTTATTTCTAACATTACGTGTAGACATGATACACATTCTTCAGTTGTTTGAATAGATTCATCTTCTAATCGCTCCAATAACCTACTATTAAGAGCAAACGGAAGAGAATACTGCTTGTCTAATTTCATATTTTGGTACATTAATTGTAAACGAGATAACATATTATTTTTCTTTTTGTCAGACTTCAGTTTACTTTTCATATTATTAAATTCATTTAATAACATCGTCAACTCATCTCTGCTGCCATATAAATCTTTAGCTATTCTTCTTTTTAGTTTGTACGAATAAATCATAGATTTAATCTCAATCATTGTATTACACTTCCTAATTAAATTTTATTTAACCCAATATGTTAAAAACAGTACTTTCAAATCCTATTAAAAATACACTTAAGTATCTTGATTTACTATCGATTAATATTACATTAACCTTACACAGTTGTAATAATTTCTTTAACACCCCTCCCGAACAAACATACATTTCTTTCCGGTCAGTTTTAATTCGGAAGTTAATTGCGTCATTTATAAAAATAACCCTGATCTATTTTGTTAATAAAAAATAAAAAAGTGGCCACCAAACTACAGAGTAATATAACAACTCCCTTTTTAGTTTGATGTCCACGGATTCTTCCAGTAGGACTAAATTTATAATTATTATTATAGCCTTTTCTCATATTTTAGTATATTTCTCATTAGAAAAAGATTATTTTATATAAATTACTATAAGCATCCATAAAGCCAAGGCGCCAATGATAGCGAGCGCTATACGTGTAGATAGTATCCTTAATTCAAAATCAGTTTTCTTGGAGGGTTCAGGATATGCAATTATGTAAATTCCCTTTAATAATGCAAGCCATGCAATAACCGTTAGGAACCCCTGCCAGTTGAATGCCCATACATTATGTAAGATTACAGTGCCTAGCCCTAGGAAAATCGATAAAAAACCGTACATAATACCAAACCCTCTGTCTTCAACCACTAATTTTTTCAATTCACGTAATACCGATGGGCGTACGAAAAGTATTCCCGATACGATAACCGTGATCCATCCCCAAAACAATCCTAAAAAAGTGCTAGTTTCCATTTTTAGTTCACTCCCCTCAATTATTTATATTTCAGATATTCCTACCTTTAGAACAATTTCAGCACCTATATATTGGCTATATTCTGCTCTTTATTCATACAAATATGGCATATTCAATACCTATCCTTAATCATCTCATTCTTCGTCATTATCTATCCGAATCAACCGAAGTCGCTTTATACTATTCCCGCACACTTTTTCATAACTTGGAGCTATCATGCACTGGAGCCAATATAATGATTTATTTGCCTTTTCACTAACCTCTACAATTGTCCCCTCTGTAATAAAATGATCACCTTGATACAATGTATACTCGCTTATCCCATGGAATCATCATTATTCCCTTCCCTATTAAAATAGCGTTTTTATTTCAAATGATACTCCTATTAATTTAAACGGATTTTTCAGTGTTTTTACCCAAAAATTCGTGATATCGTTAATTAGTCGAGTACTTCATTACTTGATGATTATCCTTAGGAGCCTCGCAGACAATCGGTGTTTCTTTTATGTAAATAAGGATTTTGTTTAAACTTTACGATATGCAACTATATTAAAATATCTTCTAAAATTCCCATTAAACATTTATAATACTTTTAAACGGTTTAAATTCTACAATCAGTAATGGAGGCATTTTAATGGGAAACATCCCAAAAGTATCATCACACCAATCAAGTCCTAATATACCCTCACAGCAAGTGAACCCTAATACACAACAAGGCAATAGAAAAAAACAAGACGCCGTATTATAACTACTTTGGCTATTATGGTACCTATAATTTTTGTCCTTCAATATTCTCTGAATAACCAACAAGAAATGATTAAAGAAAAACAAATCACGCTGAATACGGAACAACAAAAATTATCTTCTGTAAAGAAGGATGGCCATTCCCTTAAGAATGATGTTAAAGCTTTAACAAGTAGTGAAGAAGAAATTTTAAAATTCGCAAGGAAATTGTATGGATTTTCTAAACCGAATGAAACTATATTTCAAATAACTGAATAAAATTACACTGCATTACCCAAAAGGCGATTTGAAGATAATCGCCTTTTTATATTTAATTTCTAAAGGAATCATACTACTCTCTCTTTCTATCAAATAACTATTTTGTTTAATTTATTAAAATACAACCGCTTGTCCATTTCAGTTTGCTCTGTCAGTACATTTACTAATAGTAATACAATTTTTAGAGGTGATAAATTATGGACGAGTTTTTATCTTTTGTTGCACATAATCCCGGTTCTATTGGACCTACACTTCCACCTGTTCAACCCTTTCAATTCCCTACTGGTCCCACAGGTTCTACAGGAGCTACTGCTTCAACTGGACCAACCGGACCAACCGGACCAACTGGATTTAATCTTCCTGCTGGACCTGCATCTATTACCTTGACTTCTAACGAAACCACAGCATGTGTATCCACTCAAGGAAATAATACTTTATTTTTTTCGGGGCAAGTATTAGTAAACGGTAGTCCTACTCCAGGGGTAGTGGTCAGTTTTTCATTTAGTAACCCTTCTCTTGCTTTCATGGTTCCTCTTGCTGTCATTACCAATGCTTCAGGTAACTTTACCGCTGTATTTCTAGCCGCTAATGGGCCTGGAACAGTAACCGTTACTGCTTCACTTCTTGATTCTCCTGGAACAATGGCTAGCGTCACTATTACCATTGTGAATTGTCCGTAATGGTTTTGTTTTTAAGGACTAAGCAGTTTCTGATAAGATGAGCACTGATTTACAGTGCTCTTTTTTATCATGGGGATGTTCTTTTTAAATGAAATTTCGAAACACCCTACTAAAATAACGCTTTTATTAATCACTAATGATCTTTATATTTCTTCAGCTTGTCATCACAGGTAATTTTTAAAAGTAGTTAACTTCTCAATGTAGTTTGTGTATATAATTCCATTCAAAGATACATAATACCCACGTAACTATTTAAAAACACTTCGTTTTTATATCAAAGTTCAAAAAGGAGCTACACAACATGGATAAAAAAGATTTATTAAGTCAACAACTTGATCATGTATCATCTGATGCGCTGAATACTCCTAGTAAAGCCCAAGAGCAAATGCAAGAAACATCTCAGCAGGCACATAATTCAAACAAAAAGGGCAATACTCAATCTTTACATGTTGAAGATTTACCAAATTAAGACGTATATAGAATAACGAACAAATACTAAATTTTAAGGGGAAAAATTCTTAAGAACGAGTGAACTTAATTTTTTCCCTTTTCCTATTTACATAACACTTAAATAGGAAATACGTACACATTTTTGACACATTCCCTATCACAATCTCCTGAAAATTCGTGATAATATTAATTTGTCGAATACGCCAAATTTCGACATTGCACGACAATACTATCTCCCTTAGTGAATCCCTGTCCCCCAGGGATTTCTCCTTTTATTCATTACTTTTCGCTTCACTAAATTTTCATCCTTAACAAAATTCAATCACTCCAATGAATAGACATGCCACAATCCTATTTTGATAAAAACTATAAAACAAACATACGTCGTAATAATACAAGTAGAATTTTACTACTTCAAATTTACTTCTTCTCTTTTTATAAACATGAAAAATGAGCTCCATTTACATAGAGCTCATTCCTACATTTATAATTTACTAGACTGTAGCCCCTGAATATGTGGAACTACTTCTGGATTTACAAGTGATGATAAATCTCCTAATTCTTTTCCTAAGTAAGCCGCTTTGATGACGCGTCGCATTACTTTAGAATTACGTGTTTTTGGCAAATCCTCTACAACGTGGATATCCTTTGGACATAATGCTTTTCCGATATGAGAATTTACTAAACTCATTAATTCTTTCTTTAATTCTGCTGTAAATATTACACCATCTCGTAATACTACAAAGCAATGACACACCTCACCTTTTACATCGTCAGGTACACCAATGGAAGCTGCTTCTATTACATTAATATGTTTCACAAGAATAGACTCATATTCAGCAGGCCCAATACGTTTACCAGCAATATTTAGCGTATCATCTGAACGCCCTGTAATGATATATTGTTCACCATCATAAATAACCCAGTCACCATGAACCCATTTATTTTCAAATCGTGACCAATATGTGTTCACATAACGCTCATCGTCTTCCCAGAAACTTTTCGTCATTCCAACCCAAGGTTTCTCTAAACATAATTCTCCAACTTCATCACGGATTGGTTTACCTTGATCATCAAGTACAACCGCAGCCATACCTGGTAACGATGCGTTAAAACTAATTGGTGCGATTGGCTTAATCAGAACATTACCGAAAATCCCACCAGAAATTTCAGTTCCGCCTGAATAGTTACAGATTGGCACTTTTCCTTTTCCAACTGTTTCAAACAGCCACATCCATGGATCAGGATTCCAAGGTTCTCCTGTTGATGCGAATACTTCTAAACTCTTTAAAGAATGTTTATTCACATACTCATCACCTTTTGCCATTAATGCACGGATTAACGTTGGCGAAATACCGAGATGAGTAATTTCATATTTATCAACCGTCTCCCATAAGCGATCTGCTTCTGGAAAGTCTGGAACACCTTCGTACATAACCATCGTTGCACCATTTATGAGTGAACCGAATAATAAAAATGGCCCCATCATCCAGCCCATATCAGTTACCCATAATACACGATCACCTTGTTTAATATTCATTCCAAATCCTGCATCAAAAGCTGCTTTCAAAGGAAATCCTGCATGCGTGTGTACCGTTCCTTTTGGCTTACCAGTCGTTCCTGATGTATATATGAGCATTAAAGGATCATCACTATGCATTTCATCGGCATGTATGAATGGTTTTTCTTTTTCTAGTGTACTCCATGAAAAGTCATAATGATGCGGTGTAAAATCATTTCCTGCATGACGAAGAATTACCACCTTTTCAACAGTCGGGCAATGTTCACAAGCTTTATCTACTTCATCCTTTAAAGAAACAATTTTCCCGCGGCGTGAAAATCCATCTGCGGTAATAATCATTTTTGAACCAGCTGCTTGTACGCGTGTCATAACTGCATCCGAAGCAAATCCCGAAAATATTGGTGAAATAATTGCTCCGATTTTCATTACAGCTAGCATCGCAACAACTGTTTCCGGAATCATCGGCATATAAATTGTTACACGATCGCCCTTCTCAATACCCGCTTGTTTCAAACCATTAGCAACACGGCTTACCCAATTGTCAAGCTCTTCATATGTAAATGATTTTGAAGTTCCATTTTCCCCTTCGTACTGAAGTGCTGGCTGTTTTCTTGTCACTTCATCCGCAATCCAGCGGGATAAAGCTGATTCTACAACGTTACATGTTCCACCATTATACCACTGTGCAAATGGCGTACCATTTTCTAAATCTAACACTTCTGTATAAGGTTTCATCCATTGATAGCCAACTGCTTTTTCTGCCTCTCCCCAAAACCAAGCTGTTTCCTCAATAGATTTATTATAAAAAGTTTCATAGTCTTCATATCCCAATGATTTCATCCAACCATATAAACGTGTTTTTTCCTTATACTCTTCTGTTGGAAACCAAACTGCTTGTTTCAATGTTTTCCCCTCCTTGACTTTTTGAGCAAGAAAGCCCTAAATAGGGCTTTTAAACTGGATATACAGGATGTTTACGATCCGTAAATACTTGATATTTACTCATATACATTTCGAAACGCCCTTTTAACTCTTCACGTAAATTGTTTGGATGAACAATACCATCAATCACCATCTCTGATGCTAAATGATAAATATCAATATCTTTCTTATACTCTTCACGTTTTTCAGCAATGAAGCTTGCACGCTCTTCTTCTGGTAAAGCCGCAATTTTATTTGCATATACAGCATTGACTGCTGCTTCTGGACCCATTACAGCAATAGAAGCTGTCGGTAATGCTAAGCAGCAATCTGGTTCAAATGCCGGACCTGCCATTGCATATAAACCAGCTCCATATGCTTTTCGAACAATGATAGAAATTTTCGGTACAGTTGCTTCACTCATTGCAGAAATCATTTTTGCACCGTGACGAATAATACCAGCGCGCTCTACTTTCGTACCAATCATAAATCCTGGTACATCTGCAAGGAATAATAATGGAATATGGTATGCATCGCATAAATTAATAAACTTCGCTGCTTTATCAGCTGAATCGTGGAATAAAACGCCACCTTTCATACGCGGCTGATTTGCAATAATACCTATTGGCTTACCATCAATGCGTGCTAAACCTGTAATGAGTTCTTGAGCAAATAATTTTTTCACTTCAAAGAATGAGCCGTCATCTATAATTCTGTTAATCAGATCTTTCATATTGAAAGGAGCATTTTGATTTTCTGGAATGATTTGTTCTAACGTTTTATCGAACTGTTTCGGTTCTTGAGGTGTCATCAATGGAGTCTTTTCTAAGTAGTTGCTTGGAAAATATGAAATGTATTGTCTAGCCTGTGTAATTGCATCTTCTTCTGTCTTACATAAAACGTCTCCGCATCCTGATACTGAGCAATGCATACGAGCCCCGCCCATTTCTTCTAAAGTTACCTTCTCACCGATAACCATTTCAGCCATACGTGGAGATCCTAAATACATAGATGCATTACCTTCCACCATCATAACAACGTCACAAAAAGCTGGAATATATGCACCACCAGCAGCAGAAGGACCAAATAATAAACAAATTTGCGGAACTTTACCTGATAATTTCACTTGGTTATAAAAGATTCTTCCCGCACCGCGGCGCCCTGGGAACATTTCTACTTGATCTGTAATACGCGCTCCAGCAGAGTCAACTAAATAAAATAATGGAACACGTAACTTTTCAGCCGTTTCTTGAATACGTAAAATCTTTTCAACTGTACGAGCTCCCCATGATCCGGCTTTCACAGTTGAATCATTTGCCATTACGCACGCAGTACGCCCATGTATTTTACCAGTTGCAGTTACAACACCATCAGCCGGTAACCCTGTTTGCTCACAATTTGCAAATAATGCATCTTCTACATATTCGCCATTATCAAATAGAAGAGCTAAACGATCTCGAACAAATAGTTTTCCTTTTGCTTTGTTTTGTTCATGATATTTCGGTGCTCCACCTTGTTTAATCGTTTCAACTCGTTCTTCAAAATTATTTGATTGTTGTTTTTGATCTAACACATTTACTCCCCCTTATACATCGGTTTGCGTTTTTCCTTAAATGCCTGTAATCCTTCTAATCTATCTTCCGTATGGATTACACCCTCGTACGCCTGTTTTTCCATTTGTAATCCGGTATGTAAATCTACTTGAACACCATTAGAAATTGCTTCTTTTGCTAATCGAACTGCAATAGGACCATTACTAGCAATTTGATTTGCAATTTCAATCGCTTTCTCTTCTAGTAAATCAGCTGGTACGACGAATTCTACAAAACCATATTCTTTCGCTTCTTGCGCCGATATACGTCTTCCTGTATAAATTAATTCTTTCGCTCTCCCAACACCAATTAATCTCGGTAAACGCTGCGTACCACCTGCTCCAGGTATAATTGCAAGGGTAGTTTCAGTCAGACCAAGGCTTGCATTTTCAGAAGCGATTCTAAAGTCACAGGCTAAACTCAATTCCGTACCACCACCAAGAGCAATTCCATTAATAGCTGCAATAACTGGTTGTGGTAATTGTTCCACCATTTCCATAGTAGTACGAATCATACCAACCGCATGGCGAACTTGCTCTTCATTCATACCAGCTCGTTCTTTTAAATCTGCGCCAGCACAAAACGCTTTTTCACCAGCCCCTGTTAAAATAACTACACGTGTATTTGACTCTTCACTTATTTCCGTTAATATTATTTGCAATTCTTCTAATAACGCTAAAGATAAAGAATTTGCTTGTCTTTCACGATATAACGAAACCTTTACAACATGCGGTGTTACATAGTCAACTGAAATATTTTGTAATTGTAGCATCTTCTCACCTACTTATCGTTTTATGTTGAAGCGCTCTATACACATGACTCGGTAATTGGATATTTAACTTACTTTGAATAAATTGACTAGCTCTCCATAACTTTTCTTCGTCTATATTTGTTTGGACACCTAACTTATGGAGCATATGCACTAAATCATCAGTTGCAACATTTCCTGATGCTCCCGGTGCATATGGACATCCCCCGAGTCCACCACAAGAACTATCAAACGTTGTAATACCGTGTTCTAAAGACTTCACTACATTTGCAAGTGCCATCCCATACGTATTATGAAAATGCATTGCAAACTGCGAAGCATCATACTTCTTTAATAGATGTTCTAATACTTGTTCTACTTGTAATGGATTCGCTACACCAATCGTGTCACCGAGAGAAACTTCATAAATGCCGTATGAAAATAGTTGATTACATATTTCATCAACTGCTGTGGCACTTATATCTCCCTCATACGGACATCCAAATACAGTAGAAACATAACCTCTAACCTTTTTCCCTTCGAATATTGCCTGTTTTGTTATATCTTCAATAACAGTTAATGCTTCTTTAATTGATTTATTAATATTACTTTTATTATGAGATTCACTCGCTGATAAAAAAACATTCACCTCATCTACATTTTGCAAAAAAGCTCGTTCCAAACCATTTTGATTTGGAACAAGCGCAGCATATGTAACATTGGGATCCCTTTTTAGCTCAGAAAAGACATCATTTGCATCCGCTAAGGCAGGAACCCATTTTGGGTGAACGAATGAGGAAACTTCAACGTACGACAATCCGGCTTCTGTAAGTAGTTGAATCCATTTTACTTTATCTTTTGTGCCAACAATCTTTTTTTCATTCTGTAAGCCATCACGTGGCCCTACTTCTTTAATGACAGCAAAATTAGGTAGTTTCAATTCGCTTCCCCCTATATCTCCCTATTCAATTTCTAGTAATACATCTCCTTCATTTACAAAATCGCCTTCTTGCACATTAATTTTCATAACTGTGCCAGCTTCTTCTGAAATGATTGGAATTTCCATTTTCATAGATTCCAAAATGACGACATCCTGCTCTTCCTCTACTGTATCTCCTACTCCTACAACTATCTTCCAAACATTTCCTGCCATCGATGCATATACTTTCGTCATCATTTTTCCCCCTTAATATTCATAAATCTTATTTTTTAACAAGCTGTTTCGTTACGAAACCCGTTGTATAAATACCACTTTTGAACACATCGTCTCCGAGCACTTGCAGTAGCATCGGTGTATTTGTTTTAATACCTTCAATTTTTAACTCTTCTAAAGCATTTTCTAATTTTGAAATTGCCTCTTCACGAGTTTCACCATGAGCAATGACTTTCGCAATCATTGGATCATAAAACGGTGTAATTGTTACATGATTCTCTAAAAAGTGATCCATACGTATATTTGATGGTAATGTTAAATCTGTAATTTTCCCAGGTGACGGGAAGAATGTTTTCGGATCTTCTGCATATATACGTGCTTCAATGGCATGACCACTACGTTTTACATCATCCTGAGTAAATGATAGTTTCTCTCCACTTGCGATAAGAAGTTGTTGTTCTACAAGATCTAACCCCGTAATTTCTTCTGTAACGGGATGCTCTACTTGTAATCTCGTATTCATTTCTAAGAAATAGAAATTTTTCTGATCATCTACAAGAAACTCAACTGTACCTGCATTTGTATATCCAAGAGCTTTAGCAGCTTGTACAGCCACTTCTCCCATTGCTTTTCGTGTACCTTCATCTAAAAAAGGTGAAGGTGCTTCTTCGATTACTTTTTGATTTCGGCGCTGTACGGAACATTCACGTTCCCATAAGTACACTGTGTTACCATGTGTATCTGCTAAAAGCTGAATTTCAATATGATGCGCGTCTGCAATATAACGCTCTAAATACATTTCTCCATTACCGAAGAAATTTTGTGCCCTTGTTTTGTTACTTTCAAATGCTTTGGTGAGCGTTTGCTCAGTTTCCATCAACTGCATTCCAATGCCTCCGCCGCCCGCGGATGCCTTAAGCATTAATGGATAACCAATTTGTTTTGCAATTTCAATTGCCTCTTCAGCAGTTTCAATATTTGTAGTAATACCTGGAACTACTGGTACATCTGCTGCTTGCATTGCTATACGTGACTCAATTTTACTTCCCATCTTCGTAATGATTTCTTCTGAAGGACCAATAAATACGATTCCTTCTTCTTTACAGCGAATCGGAAAAGATGGATTCTCTGATAATAATCCGTACCCCGGATGGATTGCTTCAACATTTGTCTTCTTAGCTATTTCAATAATTTTTTCAAGGTTTAAATAGCTTTCTTGAACTCGTGGACCACCTACTAGATAAGCTTCATTTGCCATTTTTACATGAAGGGCATTTTCATCAGCCTCAGAATAAATAGCGACGGTACGAATTCCAAGTTTTTGACAAGTTTTCATAATGCGAACTGCGATTTCCCCGCGATTGGCAATTAATATTTTTTGAAACATAGTGATTCCTCCTTTTTATCTACATCCTAAATGTCTAGCAATTACGAGACGTTGAATTTCAGAAGTTCCTTCACCAATTTCTAACAGTTTTGCATCACGAATATGTCTTTCAACTTCATATTCACGCATATAGCCATAACCGCCATGAATTTGTACTGCATGATTCGCAATACGACTAGCTGCTTCAGATGCAAATAGTTTTGCCATAGCCGCTTCTTTACCGAAAGGTTTATCGTTATCTTTTAACCAAGCTGCTTTATGTACTAAATTACGTGCTAACTCTACTTCAGTCGCCATATCCGCTAATTTAAATTGAATCGCTTGGAAATTAGAAATTGTTTTTCCAAATTGTTGACGTTCTTTCGCATATTGCAATGCACGTTCAAATGCAGATTGTGCAATACCTACTGCTAATGCTGCAATTGAAATACGTCCTCCATCAAGTGTATATAAGAATTGTTTAAATCCTTTATTAACATCACCAAGAATATTTTCTTTCGGTACACGCACACCATCAAGTACGATTTCACAAGTATTAGAAGCGCGAACACCCATCTTATCGTAAGGACTTGAGATCGTTAATCCTTCACTTGTAGTCGGTACGATAAATGCAGAAATACGTTTTCTACCATTCTCTTCAACACCGTTGATAGCGGTTACAATAATTGTATTTGCATACTCTGCGTTTGTAATCCAGCACTTTTCACCACTGATTACATACTCATCACCATCTAATACAGCTTTCGTTTGTGTGCCTCCTGCATCTGATCCAGCGTTTGGCTCCGTTAATCCGAAAGCGCCTAACGTTTTACCTGATGCCATTGGAACTAAATATTTTTGTTTTTGTTCTTCTGTACCGAAATAATAAATTGGAGAAGCACCTAATGAAATTGTTGCAGCGTAGCTTAAGCCTGTACCACCACAAGCACGACCAATTTCTTCAACTGCTAGCGCGTACGATACTGTATCGCCACCTGAACCTCCATACTCTTCTGGGAATGGGATGCCTAATAATCCTAGTTCGCCCATTTTTTGAAATGTTTCATATGGAAACTCTGCAGTTTTGTCATAATACACAGCTTTCGGTGCGATTTCCTTTTCAGCAAAGTCACGTACCATTTCTTTAATCATTTGTTTTTCGCGAGTTAGAGTAAATTCCATTCCGCTACACACCCCTTATCGAATATTGAGTTTCGACAGCGTGCGAGTTTCTACTACAAACATTACTTCTTAAAAGACAAGAATATTAGTTAGACAATTGCTACAATTCTGTCATAACTTAATTTTAAAACAGATTCTGTACTAATGCACAAAAAAATTCCTACATTGTTCTACAACAACATAGGAAGTTTCATGTCGAATTATGTAATTTATTGTTTAATAATCTCTACCTTTTCCCGAATCAGAAATTTCTACTAACGCTTCAGGATATGGCTCAAAATATGTTTGTCTTAATAAATACTTTTCATCAAACCGAATGGCCCATGATTTTAAAATTGTAAGCAAACTACTAAGTGGTATTTTCTTTTCTGCATACTTTTGTATCAGTTCTAAAAAATGATCTTTTTCTTGTTTTTTTAATTTCGTTTTAAAATATCCGAAAATATGTTCACATACATTTACATTCGATGTATAGCGGGGCGCGCGCAAAAATAATTCATATAAAGTCTTCTCATAATTATCAAATACAATTTCAATCGTTTCATTTTTTTGATTTGCAATAATACGCCCTAATTCTTTTTGTTTTACCTGATTATATGCCATAAATAAATATTTATTGTCCGACTGAAACGATACAAGGTCTTTCATATTTTTATTATGTTTAATCATTTTGTAATATGCGATTGTAAATAACCTTGTAAAGAAATGTTCTCTAATAATAAAATTCGACAATCTACCTTCTTCTTCAATTGGAAGGTGCGAAAATTTTTTTAATACTGCTCCGCCAAATAAGCCTGGTCCCTTTCCTTTTGCTGGCGCTTTTTCAAAACCAGAATAAATTTTCACATCACGCGTACCACAACTTGGCGAGCGATTCTTTAAAATAAATCCATCCACATCGGATATCGTTTGTAAAAATCTATTTGAAAATTGCTCCATTTTTTCAGTAACGTCTTCTCTTGTCGACGGTTGCACAAGTTTATTCACACCATTTTCTTCTACGATTCGTATCGTTTCACGAGGAATTCCCAATCCAATCTCGACTTCTGGACAAACAGGTATAAATGTAACAAATGGCTGCAAATTTCGTATTGTTACATCCGGAATCATTTCTCCATTATAACGACAAGCATCAAATTCTAAACATTTACTTACGACGATTGTAGGTTTTGCAAATTGTCGCATTTCATTACCTCCGTGGCGTTAGTCCGTACAAAATAAATTGAATCGTATTTTCAATTTCCAATTTATCATCCCAATTCTCTTCAGGTAATAATAAAAACCGAGTTAATAGAAATCCTAAAACAGCTGATAATGTAAGCCGTAACACGGAAGGTGGTGGCATCTCAATAATTCCCCCTTCTTCTTGAAACTTTACAATTAACTTTTTAAAATGTGAAAGCAGTTCTGTTTCTACTAATTGTTGTATTTCACTTTTTAACTCTGGCTGAAACGGCACTTCTTGAATTAATATTTTAATCATTGGAAAGTGCTTTTTGGCAAATTCAAATCGATTATGAATGACTACCCTTAAAAGCCCTTCATACGATTCATAATCAGTTTTAAATATCTCTTTCGCAAAAGCTTGTACGAAAAATGGTGCAGCAAACTTTGTTAAAGTTGGCATTACGACCGCTAACAATAAATCTTTTTTCGTCTTATAGTAGCGGAAAATCGTTCCTTCCGCTACACCAGCACGCTTTGCAATTTCACTTGTTGAAGTTGAAGCATATCCTTTTTCTCCAAACATATCAACAGCTGCTTCTAAAATACGCATTTGACGTTCATTTCGATTATCAGTATTAGTTGCAGCAATCAATTCCTCAAGCCAATCCTTCTTCATGTACAAAGCTCCTTTTTGTCATTATTATATTTTGCGATGTTTCTTTAAAGCAAATACATTCCCTACTGCAAATAATAGTGAAAAAAGTAGTAATACAGTAAGATCCAATGCAATTTCTGTAAATCCTTGATTTCGAATCATCACTTGCCTCATTGCATCAGCGCCGTATGTGAGTGGAAATAATTTCCCTAACATTTGTAGCCACTTATTCATAGATTCAATTGGAAACAAGCCAGAAAAGAAGATTTGTGGCACAATAACTAGCGGTATAAACTGGATCATTTGAAATTCATTATTTGCGTATGCTGATAAAAACGTCCCTAATGTTAGTGCCGTTAAAGAGAGCATACATGTAATAAGTAGCGTTAGCCATATAGAACCTGCTACATATAAATCTAAAACATAGACTGAAAAACTTACAATTATAACAGATTGTATGAATGCAAAAATTCCAAAACCAATTATATATCCAACAACTATTTCCCATCGTCTAACTGGTGTGGACAATAATCGCTCTAATGTACCACTTAAACGTTCTCTTACGAAAGAAACTCCTGACAAAATGAATACAAAGAAAAATGTAAAGAATCCAATTAACACGGGACCGAGCCCATCAAACATCGTAAAGTCTTTAGAGCCATGTAAATAATTCACTTCAGGTTTCATAATCGATACATCATTCTTCTCTGTGCTCTTTTGCAATACTTGGAGTACAGCACGGTTTTTCGACGAATCACTGCCTTCTAACAAAAGATTTATTTTTCCATTCTCTAAATGAATTACTGCATCGATCTTTTGTTTTTCCAACTCAGAAATCGCTTTCTCTTTCCTATATTCATAAATTGAGGCTTCTTGATTTTTCATCACTTTTACTATAGAAGCGGGCACATCAACTACAGCAATATGTGGTTTATAATCTTTTTGTGTAAATACTAAAGACAATAGCCAAAGTAATAACATTGGTGCCCCAAACATCATGGCTAACGAACGTTTATCTCGAAAAAATTGACGAATAATACGAATGATTACACCATTAACTCTCACGATTCAACCCCCTCTTCTAACAAAAAGACATCTTCAATTCGTCCTGATGATACACGTTTTTTCAATTCCTCTGGCGTTCCAACCGCAACTAAGTTCCCTTCTCTAATCAACCCTAGACGCTCACAAAACTCTGCTTCATCCATAACGTGCGTCGTTACAATAATAGTTGTGCCTTTCTTTTTAAGTTCATAAAATTTTCCCCAGATTGTTTTTCTAAGAAGCGGATCTATCCCCACTGTTGGCTCATCTAAAATTAATATTTCAGGTTCATGAAGAAGTGCTATTGCTAATGAAAGACGCTTTTTCATCCCACCTGAAAAATGCTGTACTTGCTTTTTCATATGTTGTGATAATTGTACAAGGTCAAAAACCTCTTTGATTCTTTCCTTTTTATGCTTTCCCTTTAATCCATACATCGTTGCAATAAAATCTGCATTTTCATATGCTGATAGTTCTTCGTATAATGCATCAGCTTGAGCCATATAGCCAATTCTTTTCATCTCATTTAAATTTGGCATGTTAATGTTGTATACAAATACATTACCTTTAGATGCCTGATTAATACCTGCAATCAATTTAATAAGCGTCGTTTTCCCTGATCCTGAAGGCCCAACTAAACCAAATATCTCTGCTTTTTCAATTTGTAATGAAAGATCGTGTAAAACTTCTTTTTTCCCAAAACTTTTCGATACATTCTGTAAAACAATTGAAGGTTTTTGCACGTATTATCCCTCTTTTCTATAAAATGAGTGAGTACTCACTTTTATTTTACTCTTGCGTCATTATATGTCAATCTTCATTGATTAGTATTTATTTTCAATCAACAATATTAAACAATGAAACAGAGTCGACATTAGAATATAATTTCTTAAAGTCGACTCTGTTTCATTTAAACTATGCATTTCACTTTATGTTTCTAAATTCATATACTTCCTAATTCTAGCAAGGTCTAAAGAATATTCGATAACTAATTGCTGTAACGGTAAAATAACTGTATCGGGATATAAATGTGCATATTGCAATGTTTCTGCATATTTTTCTAATCTTTTTTCTAAGTATTTTATAATTTGCTCAGGATGGCTCACTAATAAACATTGACAATAATAATGTATTTGTTCCTCAATCGCCGTATACTCTTCAATTTCATATTCTTTATGCATGTGTACACCCCTTTAAGTTTTTTACATAAATTCCTTATCACACTTTTCACTCGACAATTTTTAAGTTTTTTGATTATTTACACTATAACAAACTCTTCAGGTCAAATTTTGTTACTTTATGTAACGTAGAGAATTTTTAACAAAATTGTAATGTAAACTTGTTCAAAATAAATAAAGCACCTTTACTCATTCTGTACACCAAAAGTCGCCCAATTTAATTTAACTGGGCGACTACAATTTCTGGCCTATTAAAAATCCTTTGCGGAATGATACTATTTCCTAATCCTCTACTAACCACCATCGATGTATTTTGTTTTTATATACTTCCATATAAACCATGATCCTTATTGTCTTGCAATAACACAAACAATAACATTATTCCTACTTATGAGATAATCCAATAAAAAACATTTTACTACACACTGAGATTATATGTAGTATAAGGCAGTCCTGCTTTTTTCCACGCAAGAAATCCTCCCTTTAGATTAACTACTTCCTTTATACCAACTTTTTGTAAAATACTAACTGCTATAGCGGAACGTAATCCAGTTCGACACTGTAAAACTATTGGAAAATATTTCTGTACAAAACCTGCTGCTCAATTACCTACTCTTTTATGTACCTTTGTCATAAATGTTAATATATGCATTTGAGAACGTCTTTATTGTTTTTTTCAGTCCCTCAATCATAGTATAGTGAAATACTGTAACTATTAAAAAACGAATGGCACAAAAAAAGCATACACCTGCATTTTCTGCAAAGTTATGCTTTTTTGTTTTCACTTGCATTTTAAACTCTTATATTGGCTTCACTAGTTATATAATTTTTCTATTCTACATATCTTCTAAAGTTTTCTATATTTCTGACAATCAATTTTTTATTTCCAATTGATGTAATGAGTCCCAACTCTTCAAACTTACTAAATTTACGGCTGATTGTTTCTCTTGTCATTCCTATATAACTTGCTATTTCTTCTCGTGTTAACGGTAGATTTATAAGTATTCCTTTATCTGTTTTCTTTCCATATTTCTCACAAAATTCTAGAATTATATAGGCTATTCTAACTTCAGGGTCATTTGTTGCTAGATTGTGTGCCAAATTCTCTGTTTGCGCTAATCTTTTAGTAACAGTCTTTAATAATTTTAATGCAATACTTGGATTTCTTTCCATAATGTTATCCATATCATATTTGGTTAACATGCAAATTTTCGTATCTTCCATCGCATATGCACTAAAATTGCTCTTTTCCTCATGATTAAATATGTTTAATTCACAGAAACATTCACCACTCATTAATATATGCAAGATTTGCTCTTTTCCTTGTAAAGTTAATTTAGATAACTTTACTCGTCCCTGATTAATAATAAATAAAGTGTCAGATCTCTCTCCTTCTTGAATTAACAATTGACCTTTTTTAAATTTTTTATGTTTTGACATTGAGCCTATTTTTAAAATTTCCTCATCAGATAAGGAATTAAAAATTAGTACTTTTCTAGGACAAGGTAATACTATATTTTTTTCATAGCAATTTTTTGGCATATTTCCTCATTTCCTCTTTCTTCTCTCACAACATATTGAATAAAATTATTAAATATAGTATACCGTTTCCTAAACAATAAATTAGTGATTGAAATCACGTCGTACACTTTTCTAAATATAGAAAAGTAACGAGAAATCTAATTTCTTTCCCGTTACTTTTCGTTCTATTCTTCTATTGGTGCAAATTTTTCAGTATCTTCTCCACATACAGGACACACCCAGTCTTCTGGTAAATCATCAAAACTCGTTCCCGGTTTGATGTCTTCATCTGGATCTCCGATTTTTGGATCATAGATATAACCACATGGTAAACAGATATATTTTTTCATGATAAAGCCTTCTTTCTATTATTATATTAAGATTTTATTTCCATATTTACTTTGTTCATTATTTCACTTATAGTTGTATTTTGTAGATCAATTTTTTGTAATGATACTTGTTTTTCAATCGCAAATTTGTAAGGCATCGATGCAGTAACTCCTTCCAATGAAATAACACCCACTATTTTATTATCTTTAATAAATAACCTTGTATACTTCTCCTTATCATCTTTTTCAACAATTGTTGTATCACATTGGTTTTCATTCACGCATCCAATTGAAAATAAAGATACATCGAATGCATTAAAAATAGTCATTGCAATTTCTTTTTTGTAAATGGCAGGATTTGATACCATATTACTTCCTGCTATTCTCCCTTGTTCCATTGCCGTTCCCCATAGTCCTTCAATCTCACCATTTACCTCTGCCACATCTCCCGCAGCAAAAACAGCATCTATATTCGTTGCCATCTTCTCATTAACAAGAATACCTTTATTTAATTGAATAGGAGTATTATTCACAAGTAAGGTGTTAGGCGTGACACCAATTGAATACACAATACTATCACAATCGATTTGATGATTACCATTTAGCTTTATCCCGGTTACTGATTCCTTTCCTAGAATAGAATCTATTGTAGTATTTAAGTATACTTTAACTCCAGCACTTTCAATTTTTTGTCTTAAGATTAGAGAAGATTTTTCATCTAATTGTTTTCCCATTAATGTAGACGCCACCTCTACAATGGAAACCCTTTTACCAGCTTTTAGAATGGACCAAGCAGTTTCTAGTCCTTGTACACCTCCACCAATGTTGACCACATTCTCTTTATCTTCTAGGCATTTTTTTAACTCGTCTGCTTCTTCTATATCCCTAATAGAAAAAATATTTTGTTTTTCAATTCCATCTACCTCTAATTTTCTATTATTTGCTCCCGTACAAATTAATAGTTTATGATAAGAAAATTCTTCATTATTTGATGTTACAATGGTTTTCTGGTCTGTATCAATTTTCAATATCTTTGTATTCGTGAGAACTAATATATTATTAGCTTGATACCATTTTTTCTTTTTAATCAACACTTTTTCACTGTGTAAATCTGAATATAAGTCTTTGGACAACTTAATTCTTTTGTAAGGTAATGAAGGTTCTTCACCAAAAATAAATACATTTGAATCCTTATCGTTTTCTCTAATAGTTTTAGCAGCATTCACAGCAGCTACTCCGCTTCCTATAATAATAAAATTCTTTTTCATGTTTTCACATCCATTTTTCTATTAAATAGAACTCAATAATAAATCTGTGACAAATGTTGTAGCATGTTTGATTTTATTTACTTTCTCCTCATCTTTTGGAGAGAATCTGATACGAATAGGAAATTCAACATGAGTCATACCTGTAGATTTAATAACCTTTGAAGTACTTTGTACATTCATATTTGTTTCATTTAGATAATCTTGTACTACCTCGATTGCTTCTCCACTCCAGCCATAAGAACCAAATGAAGCTGCAATCTTCCCTTCTAAATTCATTTCTGTCATTTCTTTTAAAACTTCTTCTAAGTTCCCAATCATATCTGCATATTTAGTTGAAGATCCAATGAAGACTGCATCTGCTTCTTGAATACTTCTCATAATTTCATTTCTTTCTGCTTTATCTGCATTAAATACTGTTACTTGAATGTTATCAGTTTCGAAAGTTTCTTTAATTATATTTGCTATTTTTTTTGTATTGTTTTTAATTGTTGTATAAACAATTGTTACTTTCTTATCCTTTGTTGTATCGCTACTCATTTTCGCATATAAATCAATATATTTTTGAATATCCTGACGAATAATGTATCCATGAGACGGTGCAATCATTTGTACGTCTAAATCTTTTAAGGCTTTTATTAATGTCCTTACATATCTTCTATGCGGATGAATAATAGCATTATAATAGCCAATGAAGTCTTCTGTAATATTTACATTCACTTCATCACTGAAAATCTCGTCATTTGCTACATGCGTACTAAAAATATCGCACGGGAATAAAATCTTATCCTCCACGCAGTAGGTAATCATCGTCTCTTCTGTATGAAGATATGGAGTTTCTTTAAATTTTAATGTCTTTCCACCAATATCTAACGTATCACCATCTTTTACAATTAAAAACTTCCGATGATGCAGCTTATACATTTCTTGTATTTCCGGTACTGCAATTTCCGTGCATACGATTGTAGCATTTATAGCTCTTGATGCTAATGCTGCCAAACCTCCTGAATGATCGGGTTCAGTATGATTCACTACAATATACTGAATTTCTTCTGGATCAATTAATTTACTTAAAGATTCTACAAATTCCCTTCCAAATTCTAAATCAACTGTATCAATCACTGTTGGCTTTTCAGTTTTTAGAAGATATGCATTATAAGTCGTTCCTTTCGCTAAGATTAAGCGATGAAACGGAACCTCTCTATTATCAACTTTCCCTACCCAATATATATCCTCGGTTAGCTTAATTTCTTTGTTCATATAATTTTATTCCTCCTCAAATATATTTGATGTACAGTTAGATTATATAAATCTTGCTACAATAAAAAGAGGACTAGAATCACATTTTTTAAAATCAATAAAAAATACCTTAGCAAAAATAAGACTAAGGTATTCCTCCATAAATATTTATTTTATAGCCACAATTACTAGAGCGGGACCATCAGCTGAATACATTTGTTTTTCAAAATTAGCGTAAATCTCTACTGACTGAAAACCGCACTCTTTTATTATAGGTAGTAATTGATTCTTTGTAATTGGATACAGCGAAATACTATTTGAAAATTCTTTACCATCTACATTCAATGTTGCAGTAAATATTACTTTTTCTCCCTCAATTTTATAATCTCGTTTAAACAAGAACTGCTCCTTCTGAATTTCAGGAAATATGAACTGTTTTTGAATCAATATTCTTTCATAATTTACAATTTGAATAATAAACTTCCCACCTGTTTTTAGTTTTTCTAAAGATTTTCGAATAAAATCTTTAATTTCTTCAATATTATCTAAATGAACAAGAGTATTCCCAATACAATAAATACCCTCAAATAACCCAGATACATTGTCTATTTGTTGCATTCCAAATGTATTTACATAGAATTTCCTTTCGTGGATTTTAGCTTTCTCACAAATTTTAGCTGCCATCTTCTTCTCGGGTTCCATCGCAGTCACGGTCATACCTCTTTTGACCAACGCTTCGGCTACATTCCCTGTTCCTGCCCCAACATCAAGCACAGAGTGTCCCTTTTCTAAATAAGAGGTAATAAAATTTATTTGTTTTTCATTTGCTGGAAAAATTTCATTATAATAAGGTGATAATACTTGATAAAATGTCATTAATTAAACACTCCTTTTTGTATCTGAATAAAAGTTATTTTAAGGAAGAAAATTGGATGCAACCTTGATTTAATTCCAGACACTCTAAATTGCTTCTTTAATATAATAACTGCAAGAAACTATTAACCTTTATAAAATAAAGTATTTAAAAATTAATATTGTTGTAATGAAAAAGTAAATAGAATTTATAGTCTCTAAAATGCCCACTTTTAAAATAGAGATATTTCTACCATAAAGAACTATAGAACGTATCAAACTTGGTATAAATATAATGCTAACCCACGGTGATGCAATTAAACTAGCGATCACAAGGATAGTATGATACCCCCATGAAACAAAGCGATACGTTAGATTCTTTTTTTCTCGAATCATCGTTTTCACATAGAATGTACTTCCTATAAAATATAAAAAAGATATAGTTACTATCATAAATATGTTTTTATCAACTGTTTTCATTGTGAAATAATAACTAATGATCCCTCCTATACAAAATAGAAGAATAGCACATATATCATTTAGTAAAGCTCTTTCTTTTTTCTGGCTAGAAAAGTAAATATTGATGAAAAAAAATGGAATCATAATAATAGAAAAAAACACTATACGCCACTCATAGAAAAGAGCAATGATTGCACATACACAAGTCACACTCAAATACGTAAAGAAGCATTGTAAGTAGCCTTTCTTTCTTGGCTGTTTTACATACATTAACAAAGGATATGTAGCCAAATATACAAATAACCATGCTAAAAAAAGAGGTATATGATACCATGTCCATTTGCCCATTAAAATACCCAAAACAAACGGAATTAACAGCATGCCCCAAGCTCCATGCTGTTTTGGAATAATCAACTTCATTTTACCAACACCTCACACTTGATTTTTTTATTAACAACGTTAATAAAAAGGATACATAACATTAAATCTATAATGTAAAACTTTTATCAACGGGATAGCTCCTCCAGTGATAATTCCTCTCCCCACCAATCATGAAATTACCACTCTCGAAAAGTGGAATGAAATATTTTTCAAACCACTCTTTCCTTTAAAGATAAACTGTGTTGAAAACAAAAGCTGTGAGTGAAATCACTGCATTCTATTTTTTAACCTTTTTGTTATAAGTTGTGACTTTGGTCAGTTAGTTTTTAATCGCAACTCTTTCTCCTTTTTTTAACTCTAAGGTAAGAGGGTTACTGTCCAAAATAGTGGGATAAACCTATATAAAAAGAAATAATAATGAAATAAACAATAATATATGTCATTACATCAAATTATAAAACCAAAAAAACGGGACATGAGTAAACTCTTACTCATGTCCCGTTTTTATACACTCTTTTTCTGTTTTCGCAAGGATTTTGGAATGTATACACAGAAAGGTTCACTGTCCATATACTCTCCTGTTATCGCGCATATGCTCTAGAACGTGATCCCCCGCAAACATATCGAAACTCACAAACACCGCACTTTCTTTTATATTTTTCCCGATTACGATAATCTTTAAAAACAGAGGAATTTCGATAAATTTCAACTAACAATACTTCTGTGTAGAAGGAAAAAATGAAGATAAAACTAATCCATTAAAAATACTTTTCACGAATTCAGATAAGTAATATTTTTAAGAAAGACAAGATCTAACATCTTAGCTGTTACAATGGGTAGATTCACATAATTCACACCTATGATAAGTATTACATATCGCTTATTTCCCGTTACCTTTTTCTGTATATAATGATAAAAAATTGTGAAATTTTATCGCATTATGTAAGACATTTAATATCAAATATATTATTTTCACTATGAATTTAATGTGTTTATAGGATTTGTATCGATAAACACAGTGCTAAATTGACTCTTAAGAAGTAATTAACGTTTGATTTATCGGAAAATTGAAAAAAATGTGTAGATAGATATCATTGTAAATGAATATATAATTAACTTTAATTTCCTGACATAGTTTCACATAATTCTTAAACTATTTTTTGCGTGCATTATGAAATAATATATTGCACCATGTCAGTCTTTAAAAGATTATATATCATAACTTTAAGAGAGGAAGGAAAACTATGAAAATGAAAAGAAAAATCATGATGACAACAGCACTTACAGCTACATTAGCTACAGGTGCACTACCGACTACATCGGTGTTTGCTGCTGAAAAAGAGGCTCCTATCCAACAAAAAGAGGCACAAGTGAGTATTCAACCATTTGCACAAAATAATTTGGAAACAGCCGTTAATGCTGCCTTAAATGGCCCAGAAGTCAAAAAAATAAAAGTATTTGAGCATGAATTTAACGTAAAAGAAATAGAAGTAGTAAATCTAGGTGCTGGAAAAAAATATGTTAAAGGGCAAATTTCTCATCATTTAAGTTTTCGTCCAGATGATCAATTTTATTATGAGTTTACAGTGCAAGATGGAAAGGTAATAGATAAGCCTGTATTTAATATTGATAGAGGTGGTTGGACACCATTTGCTGCTCCACTTTTATCAATTCTTGCTGCCTATAATGGGATTCCAGTTAACCCAAATGATTTAAATGCACTTGGTCAGCAGCTTGGAAAAGTTATAGATGGAAGCTGGGAACATGCAGCCCAATCTATCGCAACTGTAGTTAGTTTAAGTTTTAATGAGTAGAACTTTTTAATTTTTATTAGCCTTGCAGAAGCCCATTTTTCGTAGGTAACCTTGTTATAAGAGATTCTGAAACAGCTATAAATAGATTTTTACCACTCAGTCACATTATCTTGATTTGTTAACCACCTTATCATTCATTATATGTCACAGAATAGAAGTCTTTTTTAAGGCTTCTGTTTTGTTTGTATACAATACGATAAAAGGTTGTTTTTTCGAGTCTATACTTCGATTCTTTAAGAATCCGTTTGGTTATTAAGTACAATTCATAACAACAAATTATTAAAGTCTCAAATAAGTTACTCCCCCTATTTTTAATTATTTTCAAACACAAAATTTCATTACTTCAAAATGAAAACAATAAATATAGTACAAAATCATCTTAATCTATTGTTTAAAGGTCAGGAGAGATAAAATGAACAAAATAAAAATAATAAATTTCTTTAAAATTAGCATCCTCACATGTTTTACACTAGCAAGTTTAAGTACACCATCTCCTATTTTAGCTGATAGTCATCCAGGTTATTCCTATGAATCCAATATAGTATATCAAAATCCATCGTGGATGTCGAAAGTAGAAGATTCAACAAAACTAAGTAAAATATCTATTCCAGGGACTCACGGTACAATGGCTTTACATGGAGCAAGTTTTCTTGATGAAAATTTGACAAGAAATCAAACTATGAGTCTACCTCAACAATTAAATTCTGGAATTCGATATGTAGATATGCGTGTTAAACGTGTAAAAGATTCTTTTGCAATGTACCATGGGATTGTAAATCAAAAAGCAATGTTTGAAGATGTATTAAAAGAGGCAATTCAATTTTTAAAAGATTATCCGACAGAAACAATTTTAATGCGCTTAAAAGAAGAAACTACTCCTGAAAGTGGATCACTATCATTTGAGGAGATATTTTTAAAATATAAAAACGTTAATGCTTCATATTTTTGGGATCCTAATTCCGTACAAACTTCTGATAGAAACAACCCTACTTTAGGAGATATCCGGGGTAAAATTGTAATCTTACAAAACTTTACATCCTCTCAATTGTACGGTATTGATTACGAAAGTTTGAATATACAAGATAAATTTGAAATTGGAAGTGGTCCAGACGAAATATATGGAAAATGGAATGCGGTAAAAAGCCATCTACAAAATGCAAATACTAACTTTAATAACGGAAAAATATATCTCAACCATTTTAGTGGTACAGGTGGTGCAGCAGCATTTTTAAATAATGTATATCCTTGGTTTGTTGCAAGCGGAAAAGAGAATAGAAATACTGATAGTAGTCCTAAGTTGATTCAAACGAATTTCACTAATGAGTGGAGTGATTTCCCTCGCGATAGAAATGGGCAAGTATATTATGGTGGGATGAATACACTTGGGACCGAACTCTTGCATCAAGGTGAAATAAAACATGCTGGTATTATCGCAGCTGATTTTCCTGGACCAGGTTTAATTGATAGTATCATTAAATTAAATGGTACACATTCAAATGAAAAAGAACTATTAATTTCGCAAATTTCATCCGAATCTAGTCCTTTATCCGGACAACAAAATCGATCCAGTCAAAACTTTAAAATTGATAGTTTACCTGTAGGTACTAAGGAATTAAAATGGATTATTGAGCCTTCAGAAAAAGATCATCCTTCTACTATTTCTTTCAATGTAATGATTGATGTTTCCCTAGGTACAGATTCTACTCGTTGGAAAAATATTTCACATGGATCTAGGACCGAAGCTTACACGAATACTAAATATTATATTGCAAGTCCAATTGGTGCCACTAACAAATTTACAGTGAAAATATACGCTATTACAAATTAGAAAATAAAGAATCCCAACTGAATTCCTTTTTGATGGAATACCATTGGGATTCTTTTTTGATTTCATTTCGTAAACATTAAGTGATTAAATTTATTCACATATCATTTAAACCATTAGATAATCCATACTTAAAACGACCCTTACTTTTCAAAAAGAAGTGCAAAAATGTTAACTACCTTTTCCCGCTTATCATTTATTCATAACTGGCTTCCAAAGCGATAGGGCAAAAATCCAATTTGAGTCGCCATTTCCTTGATGATCTTGAACCGCTTCATATACTTTTCCCTCATATACTACTCTATCACCTTTAGTATATGCTTTTCTTGCATCCCATTTTTCATATGTGGAATCCTCTGACTTTGTAGTTACATTCAAAACATCACTTCTACTAGATTCATTTCCAGCTAAATCAACCGCCGTCACTACATATTTGTACGATGTATTAGCCTTCAAATTTTTATCCATAAAGGATGTATTATCCGCTGTCCCAATTTTATTCATAACCCCAGCGCTTTCTCTATATACAATATAATGGTCAACACCTACATTATCTTCAGATGGACTCCACATCAAATCAACAGTTGTCGCTGTTGTACCCATACTATGTAATCCTTTCGGTTGAGTCGGAGCCTCTATATCTGGAGTTTCATTTGTTGTCTTAACTTTTAGTTTTTCACTTTCTTTTGATATGTTTCCAGCAGTGTCTAATGCCTTTATTGTATAGGTATATTCCGTATCTGCTTTTAGTTTTTTATCAATAAAAGTTGTACCTGGTACCGTATCAATTACTTCTCCATTGCGTAACACTTGATATTCTTTTACACCTATATTATCAGTAGAGGCCTTCCATGTTATTTCAACACTATTGGCAGCAACTTTAGACGCATTTAATCCAGTTGGTTGACTTGGAGCTACTGTATCAG
Organism: Bacillus sp. EKM202B; assembly: GCF_011066025.1. NCBI lineage: Bacteria > Bacillati > Bacillota > Bacilli > Caryophanales > Bacillaceae > Bacillus > Bacillus sp. EKM202B. Next base: position 205,581 of record NZ_JAAMNK010000008.1, read on the forward strand.
GAGTTTCATTATTTACTAAATTTACATCAATTACATTATAAAACGCATTTGACGTATCTGCTACATCCCATACAGCTAAAATAACATGATAACCATTACGATCAGTTGGTACATTAATTGTATGTGTTAAATTATTTGATGCGGCCGAGCCGTCATGTTTCACAGTTCCAATTGGTTCTAATTCAGCACGTGTTAATGGTTTATTAGGATCCCATCCCTTTTTTGTAATGTAATAATGCCATTTGCTTGTAGAATGTGCCGCTGTATATTTCCATGTAAATGTATTTGCTCCACCCTTAATTGTGTTTTTGAACCAGCGACTTGATGTTTGTTGGTCAAGAGTTCCTCCAAACAATCCTCCTGCCGAAGCAATTTTTCCATCAATCGGTCCACCATCTGGGAATCCTTTAGGTGCTTCTAGACTTTGAGGTTCGTACATTACATTTCCACAATTTAAGTTTAATGCCCCATAATTCTGACTACATAAAGCAGCACGACTACTTGGCTTTTCAACAAACCCATGTGCATACGCACTTTGAGGAACCATTGTAATTGCCGTCACCCCTGCAGCCAGAACAAAAGCACCAATTCCTTTTTTACTTTTTCTTAATCTTTCTAATTTAGATATTAATTTCAAATTCATTATTGTCCCCCCAATATATTGTTTATGCTAATATAATAGCAATATAGGGATAAACGAACAAATCGCTAATTAATATATTAATATCTCTCATAAATTGGTACATTTATTAATATTTTTAATCTCTTATAAAAATAAAGTAAATACAATAACTCTATTTTGTAACATTATGTATTAAAAGAAGAATAAAAACTTCGTTTAATTTCACAAAAAATTCAAATATTATTTTAGAGAATTATCTCATGTAGGAAAAATTTAACTTTTTATGTTACCAAAAAGTAAAAAAAGTCTGGAAGACACCGATTATATCAGTTTCTTCCAGACTTCACACTTCTGTTATACAACATACAAATACGACATTACCAATGTTAAGTTGACACATAGTTGCTGAACCTTAAAAAACACCATAAATAATATGGTTTGATTTATATGGTTAATGCACATAGATCGTTTAATCTTAGACATATCCCCCTACTAATTCAAACTAAACCTTAACTATCCATAAAATAACTTAAAATATTCATCTTAACATAATTTCTTGTAATACATTTATAGACATTTCCTATCAAATACCACTAATTTATTATATTATTTTTATCTAATAAGGTACAGAAACAAAGGGTAAACTTCAGTGTGCTTGAAATATAAAAAAATAAACGTTTTTAGGGTGAAACGTTTAAAGGGTACTTTAGTACTGAGTTTTTATTAAATGTTCCTGTACCTAATATTTAAATTAACGTATGTCAAAATATTTTACAATACAAGTGTTAAACGTTACATCTTTCTATATAAAATGATACATTTCATCAACACGTCTCTCCTAATCCATATGCTAAATATAGAAAATTCAGCTCGTTAGGATTTAATTTTAGAATTCTCATAATAGCAAATAATAGATCAGGCACATAATTGTCACAAATTAATAGTTTATCTACTTATTGATTACCTTTGAAAAACTTTATTACCACTTCAATCTTTACTCCTAAACTAAAGTGCATCTAAACCAACAATTACTTAAAACTCTTTTAAATAATCTTTCAAAAGAGTCGATAGTTTTATATTTTTTATTTTTTTATTGTACATTTGTACATTTGATGTTAGGATTATGCCTATTAAAATTGAATCCTAATGATTCTTCTTTATAATTTCCATATTTTAATTGTTAAATAAAATTATAGATTCTGAAATATATTCAAAATCAGAACGGAAATGTCATTATTTTATAATAATGTCGTGAAATACCTTTAGAATGGACAGATGTATGCAACAACGTGTTAAGGGGTTACAGGGGGAACAAAAATGAGAGACTTTTTTGATGATAAGTATAAGAATATTGAATTAAAAAGGAGGTTAATACATTTAATAAGTGAAATTAGCGAATTGAAAGGAAAATTAGCTGCTTATCAGGAACAAAACCCTGACATATTTAATAGTTTAGAAAAAACTATACCACTACATTACATAAAAAATTTCACTACTATTTATGAGGATATAAAAGTTCCTAATAAAAGATTAAAAGAACTTATTTTAGATGATATAGTACCTCAAAATATTTCGGAAGATGCTATTTTTTGTTATTATCAAACACTTTCTTTTGTACATAAAAATTCCTGTACTTTATTAATCAATCCAGCAACTATACAGGAATTGCATTTTCAACTTATACATTACATTACCTCGGACAGTGCCAAATGGCGTGAAAAACCTTTTATTATTCCAGGAATTCCAGAACATGGAATGCACTTGAATAGTTACCGCATTCTTCCGCATGAACTTATTCCACAGTTTATGGAGCAATTATGTGATCAATACAACTCATTAAATACTAGTAAGGGGCTCCATTCGCTTTTATTGATAGCTCGTTTTATATTAAATTTTTATTGCATAGTCCCTTTCAATCAAGGTAATGGTAGGCTGGCATTTATGTTAATGCAATTGCTGTTAATTAAGAGTGGACATACATTTGTAAAATATGTATGTTTGGATAAATATATTAAGAAAAACGAATCTGAATATTACAATTCGATTTATAAATCTTCTGTGAATTGGTATTGCGAGGAACATAATAGTAGCTTTTGGTTAAAAACGTTTTTAACTATTATTTTAGAGGCTTACAAAGATCTTCATAACACAGTTCTAGATTCTATATGTAAACATACTAAAGTTGAGAGAATTCAGGGTTATATACTTAAACAAAAACAACCCTTTACTAAGGAGAGTATTCGTAACACATATCCAGACATTGCAGAGAGTACAATCAGTAAAGCTTTAAATTCATTGCAATTATTTGGCCATATTAAGCTGGTTACAAAAGGGAGAAACGCAAAATGGATTAAAGTTTAAAACACTTGGGGTCCAAAAATAAAAATTATAACTTTATCACAGAATTTCATTTTAATTTTAGGCTATTATTACTACTTTAGTTATTTCTAATTCTAACAATACATTTTATAGGAAAAGGTACGTTTCCCTATGCCTTTTCCTATAAAAATATTATATAAGTAAAGAATAATTGTCGAAAAAAGTCGTATTTTACTATTTTTTCTTTATTTTCTGGTTGTAAACGTTTCAATTTCATGTTAACATCTTAATCAAACAATAGATGGTAATAAAAATGATAGTATTTCTTTCCCTTAGAAACATATAAACGTACGGTACTTTCAAGAAAATAAGGCCAAAGAAATATTTGATACTTACCAAAATAACCAATAAGAATTTTGTTGCGCTAATTTTTCTGATAATTAAGAAAACACATTTTGTCCCTAAACAAAATTTATTAGCACGCAAAATTCAAATACACTAGAACACCCAAATAAATGAAATGTCCTTTTTTATTGAGCATTGAGGTATGAAAAAAGAATTCTTCCTACAAAATTCAGCTGAGTAGCATAAAAGCATCTAAATTACTTCCTTTAACGCCATCTATTGTTGACAATATATTTACCAACTATAAAAAAGAACCTATCGAAGGTTCTTTTTTATTATAATGATTCAAATTTCAATTCTATCTTGATACTTAGATTTCCACACAGATTACATCTACTTTTTGGCTCTCAATTATTGCATTTATAATATTGCACATCAAATTTAGTTATTCTTGTTCCCAATCAGTTTAAATTAGTGAATAAAATTCAATCATATAAAAATAATAAATACAACTAATCGTTATATATTAAAGAGGTGTCAATTTTGTCCTTAAATGAAGAGACCTTAGAAACGAAGACAGATAAATCCATTGAAAAGATCCAAACGAGTAACTTACAAAGACTTAAAGATACACTAAATAACATCTTTGATATTAGTGCAGATTTGATTGAACATCCTTTGCAATTAAAAACAAAAACGAATATTTTATTATATTATTTTGAAGGCCTTACAGATGGTGTCGCATTAAAAAGCAATGTTGTTACACCATTATTACAAGAAGTAAAGGAAGACAGTCAAATATTTAATTCTAATATTATTGCTACTCATACCAAAATAGTATATACATGGAATGAAATTAAAGAAGGATTACTTGAGGGTCAATGTGTACTGTTTATGGAGGGAGAAAAGCGGTCACTTCTAATAAATACAAAAGGCTGGGCAGAGAGATCCATTCAAGAACCGATTTCAGAAGTTACTATTAAAGGCTCACATGATGGTTTTATTGAGAATGCCACAAAAAATATAGGCCTAATTCGTCGATATATTCCTTCTACAGAGTTAAAAATCAAAAAGCTGACGATTGGAGAACGAGCCACTTCTTTAGTCTATTTAATTTACTTAGGTGATGTAGCAAGCGTAGACGTAGTCCAAGAAATAGAAACTAGAATCTGTAATATTAAAACGGATGCGGTATTGAGCATTGGAGAACTATCTAATTATACAAAAGATCAAAATTGGACTCCTTTTCCACAGGCCTATTTAAGCGAACGCCCAGACGCGATTTCAAATCATATCCTTGATGGAAAAGTAGCAGTCTTAATGGATAGATCCCCTGGTGCAATGATTGTTCCAATGAATTTAATTGCATTTTTTCAAACCCCCGATGATTATAATATTCATTGGCTCATTGCATCGTTTTTTCGTTTATTACGATTTGCTGGTTTTATTATAGCGATTTTTTTACCCGCAATTTATATTGCTATCGTCTCTTTTCACTTTGAAATCATTCCTTTAGATTTATACACTTCTATTGCAACGTCAAGAGTCAAAGTCCCTTTTTCTCCCCTGCTGGAAGCATTTATAATGGAAATTACACTTGAAATGCTACGTGAAGCTGGTATTCGCTTACCACAACCAATTGGACAAACTATTGGGATCGTTGGAGGAATTGTAATTGGGCAGGCGGCTGTTCAAGCTGGTCTTGTGAGTAACGTTATGGTTATTATCGTATCTATTACAGCCATTGCATCATTTATTGTTTCTAATTACGATTTATCAAGTTCTATACGCCTTATTCGTTTTCCAATGATGTTATTGGCATACTTTTATGGCATTGTAGGTATTGTTAGTGGATTAATGCTCTTATTTGCTCATTTTGTTTCACTAACTTCCTATGGTTCACCATACGGATTGCCAATAGCACCATTTCGTCTCCAAGAGTTAAAAGATTCCTTTGTAAGATTTCCTATTTCTATGATCACCACCCGCTCGAGTACTGGACAGCCGAAACAAAAAAAGAAAAAAGAAGGTGGTTCGCATGGGGAATCTTAAATTCCAAAACATAACTTTATTTGAATTTATTGTTTTCATTCATTCACTGCAACTAGCCTCAGGTATGTTAATTATGCCGAGCCCACTTGCTACTACCGCTGGCACAGATGGCTGGATTTCTATCATTCTGGGTTGGATAACTACTTCTATAATTGGCGTATTTATTATATTAATGTTACAAAAAAATCCTAACAAAAATTTCTCACAGATTTTAAAAACATACTTTGGTAAATGGCTAGGGACAATTTTTTTTCTTTTATATGCTTTTTATCTATTTTTTGCTGGCTTTAATACTTTATTAAAGGCAACTGATATTGTAAAAGTGTGGATATTCCCTTCCACTCCTGCTTATCAAATCACCATATTATTACTATTGCCTTTTATTATTTTAGCCCTAAGTGGGTTAAGGGCCCTTACTAGTTATTCTATGCTTGTTTTCTTCTTCACTACTTGGATGCCACTATTTCTTCTTTTTTCATTAAAGAGTATGTATGCTCCTTTACATCTACTACCTATTTTTAAAGATGGCTTATACCCTATTGTAAAGGCAACAAAAGAAACCATTACCCCTTATGCCGGCTTAGAAATTGCATATTATATATATCCGTTCTTACAAAAAAAACAACAAGCTATAAAGGGACTACTAATAGCGAATACTGGAACCATGTTTTTCTATCTCTATGTGACTATTCTTTCTTATATATACTTTAGTCCTGAGGGGATAAAAGACGTAATTTGGCCAGTATTTCATCTGTTAAAAGGAGTTCGTTTTTCTTTCATAGAACGATTAGAAATTATATATATCGCTTACTATTTAATTGTATTTTCCACTACAATATATCCATATTTATTTTTCAGTTTTGAGTCTGTGACCATTTCACTTCAAAAAAACGCTCGCAATTGGGCGTTGGTTGGTTTTATGGTATTAATAGTCGGCTTATTTATTTTTCTAAATCCAAATGTGGATCAATATTTATTTATATATTCTCTTATGGATATCTTAAATATCATTTTCTTTATTCTATTACCAATCTTATTTTTCGCTTACAGCATTCTTTTTGCTTGGGTTACTAGGAGGAAACAACTTTGATTCGAAAATGGATATGGATTGTAATTTGTTGTGTATATTTGATTGGTTGTAGTCAGAGAATTCCTCTTGAGAAGGTTTCATTAATCCTATTAATTGGCTTGGATAGAACCCCTAATGGAGACATAAAAGTTGGCACAAGCATCCCACTCTTTCATCATAAACAGCAACAAAGTACTATAGAGCATTGGACACAGGCATCCACTGTATATAATGGATTCAGTAAGATAGATACGAAGTTAACGGGCTATATGACAGCCTCAAAAGCTGAAATTATTTTAATTGGGAAAAAATTAGCACAAGAATCAAATTGGTTACAGGAACTTGATTCTTCTTACCGTGATCCTTACGCTACCATTAATGCTAAAGTAGTACTTGTAGATGGACCTACAGAAGAAATTTTTAAAGTTCATAAGCCTAGTAAACCATCACTGCCATCTTATATAAATGGTGTAATTGAATCTTCAATTCAAAATAATCAATCCGTCTCTTCTACAATTCAACAATTAATGAGAGAACGAAATGAAGAAGGAATGACACAAACTGTTCCGATTATCAAGAAAACAAAGAATGAAATCGACACAGTAGGCATTGCATTTTTAAATCGACAAGGAAAATATTTAACTCATATCCCTAAAAAAGACGTTAAATTTTTCAATCTTATAAATAAGTCGAAAAATAGCGGCCGAATGATACTACACCTTGTGCTTCCTCCTAAAAAATCCAACAAAAAACCAAACACTTCTATCTTGGTACAAAATGCGACACGGAAGGTGGATGTTAATTTTCAAAACGGAAAGTTTGTATTTAATCTCCATATAAATGCTAATGTAGCTTTAATAGAAAAAACCAATGTGAATTTAATTAAGGAGCATTATGATAATAAAAAAAATATAAATAATTTAGAAAGTGCTATTCAAAAAGAAATTAATAAGAATTTACAAAATATGTTGAATGAAATACAGCAGAATAAAATTGATCCAATCGGATTATCCCTATATGCTAGAGCTTTTCAATATAAAGAGTGGAAAAAACGAAAAGGAGATTGGTTGCAAGCGTTAGCAGAGGCTAAAATAAATGTAAAGACACACGTCAAAATAAAAGATACTGGGACCATTAGAAATTAGACTAGCCTATTCAAGTACAAGTTTCTAATTTAAGGAACTGAAGAACTTTTAACTCTAGTGCAGTATATATGCCAGATTCCATTCCAATTGTAACTCCATGACATAATATCAAAGCCGAAATTCCTAAATTAAGGAATTTCAGCTTTTCGAGTTCGTACGAACATCTTAGTTTTTGTTTTATGTACCTTGATATAATAGATACACATCAACATATTTGTGCATAATGTTTTCGTTTAATGTGGCTTTAATAAATCATTGTTAGTTTAAATATCCTATTCTGTTATCAATGAAATTTTATTACTTATCCCCTTAGATTATTTCAAATTTCTTGCTTTTCTATATCAATAACTAATTATTATCAGATATCATATCCATAAAAAGTTACAAAAAATAATAATCAATTATTAAAAAACAAAAAGTACTGCCCTTATGCCTTACTGTTGTCCCCCTTATTACGTATCAGATTTCTATCTAAATGTGGGTTTCATCTTTTTCAATAATCAACTATGTATAAAATATTTAACTTTGTTAATACCCTTAATGGATATCTTGCTTTTTAAAGTTTCCTCCTTTTACTTCCGCAACATCATATACAGTGACAAAGGCATTTTCATCAATTTCATGAATAAGTTCTTTCATTTACCTTATTATTCTGTTTCTTTTTTCTCAAATTTATAGCTCCTAGACATTGCTCTATTCTCCAACATAATTTTTAGCTATTTTTCCTCTTATAAATTCAGTTTACCCTATGTATCTATCCAAACTTAACTAGTTTTATATTTATTTAAACCAACTATCCGTTTAATTCCCTTTTCGTTTATAATAAACAGCTTCAAACTTTAGCGTTTTCTTTGTACTACTTCGTTTTTTTGGAAATAATCCTCCAATTAATAACAACATCATCCATGCCAGTATAAGCATTATATTTATTCTATTGCTTACACTTAAACTTAAAGTGCTCCAAAAGCCAAATAGCCGTTCATAATGAACGACTATTTGGCTTCTTACTAATAATTTAAATGTTCTTCATGTTAATCTATTTTGTTTAATCCCGTTGAAGTAACTTGATAGGTTCTTTTTTTGCCTATATATTCTTGTTTATTATTCTCAAGGTTAATAAGTGTAGCGCGTGTCTTTTCCTTTACTGCTTCCCCTTCTATATGGGTAAACTCAATGTAATCTCCCACTTTTACGGGCACGGTTTGGCTTTCGGCAGTTTGTTGTCTATTTCCCACTATTTCCTTATTGTACACAATACTACCGGATGAATTTTGTACTTTAATACTTGCATACGTATTATTAAAGTAAGAATGTGGTACGCCTGCTTCTAACTTCACCTGCATTTTCTCAGTTGCCCTATTATAATCTACTTTTGCGATTTCTCTATCACTATATCCTTTTAAAGACCAACCAAATTGATTTCCGTCTAAAACCGTTGTTTCTGGCATTTTTTCTACTTTCTTCATGCCTTCTTTTGTAACTTCGTACATAACTTTTTTTCCAAAGCTTTCTTGTTTACTGTTGTCTACATTTGTGAAAGTAGCTCTATGCACACCTTCTAAATGTGTTAACTCAATATAATCTCCTACTTTGACTGGAACTTTTTGCGATTCAGCATTTTGTTGTTTGTTTCCATAAATGTCTTTCTTGTATACTACTTTTCCTGTTGCATTTTGTACTTTAATACTCGCATATGTTTCATTAAAATAATGATGCGGTATGCCTGCTTTTAAGTCAACTTGCATTTCTTCTGTCGACTTATTAAAATTGATTTTAGCAAACTCCAAATCACTAATTCCTTTTAGTGACCATGCAAATTGATTTCCATCTAAAATTGTTACTTCTGGCATTTTTTCTACTTTTTTCAAGCCCTCTTTTGTAACTTCATACATTGCTTTTTTTCCAAAGCTCTCTTGTTTACTATTATCTACATTTATGAGAGTAGCTCTATGCACACCTTCTAGATGTGTTAACTCAATATAATCTCCTATTTTGACTGGGACTTTTTGCGATTCAGCACTTTGTTGTTTGTTTCCATAAATGTCTTTCTTGTATACTACTTTCCCTGATGCATTTTGTACTTTAATACTCGCATATGTTTCATTAAAATAATGATGTGGTACGCCTGTTTTTAAGTCAACTTGCATTTCTTCTGTCGACTTATTGAAATTGATTTTAGCAAACTCGAAATCACTAATTCCTTTTAGTGACCATGCAAACTGTTTTCCTTCTAAAATATTAATTCCATTAGGCATATCTGGTTTAATTGGATTAGAATCCGTACCCTTCCAAATTTCTGCTGTTAAAACTGGATATCCTAATGCAGTCACTTTTTGAATGGTATCGTTATTTGGACGTAATCCCCACTTCTCAAAGAAAGGAATCAAATTTTGTTTAGCTACTTTTGATGCTGAAATCATAAATAATTGTTTTTTAGTTTCATCAGTTTGTGGAAGTTCATTTGAAGGCATGTCTCTATACAATTGATGCAATTTAGGATAGAAATCCTCTCCATATGCTAACTGTAGTTGCCAAAGCATAACAAGCTTAACAAAAGCATCACTAATTTCATCATAATTTTTATTAGATTGTTCTAAGTATTGAAATGCCTTAGTATAAGCACCCTCTTGTTGTAATCTAAAAGGTTGATTAGATGTAAATGCTTTTTCTACAGAAAGGCTGTAAATATTATTTTGTACTTCTGTCATATTATAAAACTTCCAAGGTGATTGCTGTCTCAAATGCCCTGCCTCATGCCATGGACCCCAACCATCTTTTATAAATTTATTAATATCTAACACGTATTGGATTGCGTCTCCTACATATGCGGTTCGATAAGAAGTTGCATACATATAATAATCAGGAGAATGATTTTCTTCTACGTAATGAATATAATGTTTATCTACTTGTTCTTCAGATAATCCAGCCACTTTGTCTTGAATTCGAGTAGCTTCATCCATCTTTTTTAAGAGTTGTACAGGATCTGTATTAGAACCTAACAAATATTTCTTAACACGTGCCGGGCTGGCCGTAATTAATACACGTTCTCCTTTTAACTCCACTGCATGTGCATTTGGATATTGGTCCAGCATGTTTATTAAATTTTGTTTCGTATGCTTGCCTAGTTCAAAGAAAGGAGTAGTCGTTCCACCTGTTGTGACTGTTGTTCGAATAGTGCCACCTTGTTGTTTATTATAAAAATAAATCATCCCCCCATTTGGAGATTGGATTGTGTTTATACCAGGTTTTAATGTAAATGATTTTATTTTAGAATCTTCTCTCCAAGAAGCATCATACGAATACGTTCCAATGTATGCTTGAATATTTTGATTTCCTTCTACATTTATCGTTATTTGTTCATTTGGCTTTGCATATAAACCAGTTGGTTCATATGGGCTAAATGCCATACTTTTTCTTTCCTGTTGTTTTAGTGCCTCAACATCCCCTTTTCCTGGGACTGTATATGTTCTATTTTCTAATTTAACTGATTTTTCTTCTTGCAGTGATGTTGATATTTTTTTTTGCTGCTGCCTTTCCTCTGCAAAGACATCCGATGAAGAAATCATTCCAGTCGCAAGCATAGTTACTGTAGCAGTAGCTGCAAGTATTTTTCTAGTTTTATATTTTGAATTATTCCCCATATTATCTCCCTCATTTTTCCTTAGTGCATGTAAGGATTATTATTTTATTTATTATTTTTTTACACCAAAAATTATTTACGCTATTTATGTTGTATCTAATACTCTATTTTTTCTCATACTAATCTCCTTTTCTTTATTTCTAATTGTTTATAAATGTTATTTGATGACACATAAAATAACAACTTTGCGATAAACTCATCAATAACAACCTATTATGTTTTGATTCAGTATTGTTAACTTCCATCTAATTGTATAAAAGTATTCAATTAGTAAAATAAGAATATAAAGCTTACTAATCATAGATTATTATTTATGGAAAAATTCATAAAAATCATTTACCTTAAAAGTTTAAACTTGTATAACTACTTTTTACATATAGGATAGAGTTATACATATATTTATTTACTCTTAATGTAAGAGCCTTCACTACACTAAGAAATATTTCAATAAAAATAGAAGACAGAGGCCCAATTACACCTCTGTCTTTTCAATTTATAAAGAACAAAAAATCATTTTATGACTGTATAAATGCCATTGAAACAAAAACCGTATTCCCCTATTTTTTTGAAGAAACAGGATCCATTTTTAATGTTTTTATACCTTCTTTTAATGTAAACGCATCTGCTTTTAATGTTTTCCAACTGTCTTTCGCTGCATTCAGATTTGGTTTTAAGAATTTAAATTTATTTTGATCTGCTTTTTGGGACGCTTTGTCAATATGACTAAGCACTCCTGAATATTGAGAATCTAAATCATGCCATTGTGCAGACATATAGGTAAGAGCATTAATAGCGGATCCAATTGCATCGTGCATTTCATTAATATTATTATACGCAACACCAACTACGCGGTTTAACGTTACTTTATAGTCTATAGTCTGACGTAATTGTGCTAACAACGGCTCTAACGTACCTAAATTATCTCTTGCTACCCCTATCATAATACCGCCAGCAATCCATGTAGGGATTGAAGGAACTGATACAGTTATTATTCCATCTGATTCTACTTGTTTAAAATGTCTTACTTGCTCTAAAACATCATTTAGGCGTTTTTCATCTTCATCTATTCCAGATGCTTGGTTTTTTAAAATCGATTGCAAGATATATTTATGACCTCCAAATGCTCGAACATCTTCTCCAATACTATCTCTTAACTTAGCTAGTTCTTGTATTAAATTCTGTGTATATGCTTGATTTTGTTTAATCTCACCTTGTAAATCTGTAATGCCTTCTTTTAATGTATCTGCATCTCCTTCATTAATCGCTTCTACTAATGTATCGTAATAATTGTCGAATTTAGTATCATACTCTACAATCCCCGTCAGTGTATCTAAAAGTTGTTTTTTTATGTGTGAATCCCATTTTGAAGCATGCTCTCTAGCATTCTTTTGATCTTGTAGAATTTGTCTAGGTAGATTTGTATATCCTTTAATATCAATTCCTTCAAAGTTAACATCTGGATTATTAATTAACAAATAAGAGTAATCATTTATGGATTTTGCAAATATCCCAGCATCTTGCAAAGCCTTTTTCATCTTTTCGCTGTTTACAGAAAGAGATATATCTTCAGCACTCGTTTGTTCTATTTTACTTTCACTTGCAAAAGCTGCTACTGGAGAAACTACAGTAGTTGTTGTCAGAGTTAAAAACGTCGATACAGCAAGTAGTTTATATGGAAAATTATTATTCACTTTAATTCCTCCTATACATATATATTTTTAGTTTGTTTTTTCTTGTTTAAATGCAATGTCTTTTGAAATGAATTCTGCATCCTTATGAATATCATTCCAACTTTGTTTTGCAGCCTTTAAATCGTCAGGTATTAACGAAAGTTTATGTTCTTGCATTTGATCGATATTATCATATAAATCTTTATAATTTGCTCCCATTGTATTCCATTGTTGCTGAATACTTGTTAGAGACATAATTGCTTGATCAACTGTTTGATACAAATATGTTAAAGTGTCTTTTGTATTAGTAAGTGAAATAACTGCTTGGTTAGCTAGATCCGCTTTCATACTTAATTCTCCAATTTTATTCGAAATTTCATTATAGGAGTTCATATGATTCGATGCCTCAACACCAGCTGCTGTTCCTAAACCAATACCAGCTGCCCCTAGAGCTGCTAGACCACCAACAACAGCTGGTGTCGCTGTGCCACCAGTCACAACAATTACTACCGCTCCTGCAATCGTTCCAATAACTAAAATAGCTGCTCCTAATCCACCACCAATTGACCAGGCTAATACATTATCAAAATGTGCTTTCTGCGTAGAACGTAAATTCTCAATTTCGGCCTGAAGTTGTGGGACTAACGCTTGTTTTCCCGCTAATATAGCCGTTAATCCCCCCTGTCCATCTGGACCTCCAACATTATTTTTAAAATCTACAGTATTTGTATACAACTTTGTTTTAAAAGCTTCTAACATCTTAATAACTTCCGTAACTTCATTTGAATTTGTATGAATTGTACCGATTAAATCCCCTATTCCTTCTTTGAGGCCTGCCTTATCTTTCTTTTTTACAGTATCTACTAGTGTGTCGTAATAATTTTGAAATTGTTCATCATAATTTACAATATTACGTGCTGTCTTTTGAATGTTTGGCTTCGCTGTATCTAACCAGTAATTTGCATTGATTCGTGACAGTTCCTGATTCAGGTGAATGTTTTTGATTAATTCTCCCCCTCCTGAACCTAATTCAATGTTGGATAAATTTACATTCGGTTGCTTAATCATTGTTTTTGCGTACAAATCCATTACAAGAATATGAGAGCCTGTTTCAGCCAACACTTTCTTTAACCCTTCAGGTCCTAACGCATAATTTTCTATTTTCTGTTCTTGTGCTGTCTGTTCTTGTGCAAGTGCATGAATAGTACTACCATTCGTAGCAGTTATAACCGTTGCTAACGTGGCCAAAGTTATGACCTTAAATGGAAATTTCATTATTTGATTCTCCTCCTTATTTTCAGTTGCATTATAATTTTTTATTAAATTTAATTTCTTAATATTAAAATTTATAAACTTGTTCTTCGAGTTGATTTGTTACATTTTTTAGTCGTCTTAATGTATCTTTTTGAGACTGAGTGTTATTAGTATCAACTTCAGTCGATAATTTTGTAATACTATTACTTATTAAATTCAAATCCTCTTTATAACGTTTCATTAGCTCAATTTCCCCATCTACTTGATTAGCAAATGTATGCAAATCATTTTGCATGAAAAGAATCATTGATTTTTGTAAATCTGCTACTGTTAATTTAGTTGTTAATTCATATAATTTCTGATTTTGTTTCTCTAAATCATTTAAATATGCTCTTTGCTCTGCTGTTAGTTTATTAATTTCGGCAAAGGTACTATATGTTTTTTTAATTTTTTCGGGATCAATCACTTTCATAAGATCATACTCTTTCGTTTTTGTAACTGCAGCTGCAGCAATTTCACCTTTTTTACTTTTCTCTATCGCTTCACGTGCTTCTTTTTTGCAGCTTCAATTTCTATAGCTGATTTTCCCTTTTCTGTTGCTTCCTGCTCTGCTTTCTTCTCTGCTTCTACAATAGCATTGTTTATTTCTTTTCCTTTGTTATACGCCACTACTGCGGTTTGAGCAGCCGGTTCAATGATATCTTTTGATAGACTATAAATTTCTTGGAATACCTTTAGCCCTTGTTCATTTAAAGCTCCTGGTAATAATGCTATTTGCTGTAAATCATTTCGAATTGATTTTTTTGTATTTAGCATTTCATTTTTTAATTTGTCTATTTTTCCTGTTCCCTCTAAACTAAGTACACTTTGTGCTTTTACCACATCTGTATCAAGATTTTTCAGTTTCTTATCTACCTGTAGTTTAAGATCTGTTAACTCATTAATCTGACGTTGCACGTTTTCTTGGTTTGTTATAGTCATATCTTGAAGAACTTCCAGTCTATCTAAAAACCCTTCTTTATCTTCCTTATTATCTACAAATCCTTTTAATGTTGGATAATAGCTATTAAATTTGGTTGCAAATCCTTTACTTTTTGAATTTAGTAGAATTAATTTTGGATATAGTTCTGATGACCACTCTTTCATATCTTGTTTAATTAGAAATTGAGTTGTATTT
The DNA here is from genome assembly GCF_011066025.1 of Bacillus sp. EKM202B. Lineage (NCBI taxonomy): Bacteria > Bacillati > Bacillota > Bacilli > Caryophanales > Bacillaceae > Bacillus > Bacillus sp. EKM202B. The sequence continues at coordinate 220,874 of NZ_JAAMNK010000008.1, forward strand.
AAAGATGGAACTTCTTCAAGTTGCACATTCGGATTTGCTAAGGCTCCATCTATAAAGGTTTGTGTTAATTTGGAGTGTGCACCTATTTTTCGTAATGCTGAGGATATATCTATATTTTCTTGTTTCGTTTCTGCCTGAACGGTTGGCGTTGCGAGAGTATTCATAGGAATAGTCGCTCCAGTAACGATTGATGTTATTAAAAATCCTGTCATAATTTTATTCTTCATTCCGTACACCTCTTCACTATTGTTTTTTACAGTTTTAATCGTAAATGTTGTACAACATAACGTTAGGATTTCTTCACACATACTTGAGGTTAGAGATTTTTTCAAAAAAGTAATTACATCTCGTTTTTTATTTATTTTTGAAAGAATATAAGGACCTTACTTCCCCCTCATTTTAAACACTATGTTTTTCATAAGTAAACCAGAAAATCGCTTTTATTAAATTTGATTTTTCAGATATTTATTATTCAAATTATAAAATATTATATTTAAAAAAGTTAAATCAAATTTCATTTCATAAAGTGAAATAATTATACTATGATAATTAAACATAAAAATCCTTTTATTCCCTAAAGCCTATATGAATCCCTCATCCGAAAATAATTTCAATATAATTTAATAGTGATTGACGCATATGTGTCTTTTAGATGGATATGTAAAATTACATATCCATCTAGGAGTAACTAGCATACATACGCCAAAAATATTATTATCGTATAAATAATATTTTTGTTACTACGAACATCACAGGAGAAAACTCCCCTCATGCACTTTTTAACGGATAAATTATCATAAAATAACAATATTTGCTTATTTACTTACTATTCATTATAGGAATACAAAAAAGCGATTCTTTTCACATGAAAAGAATCGCTTTCTAGGTTCATATTTTCAATTACGTTACATAAAGAATTGAGGAATTATCATTTAAGAGACTTAACTATCACTTCAGTTGCCTCTGCAATTAGTTGATTATCATAGGTAGCCTCTTTCTCATCTTTACTAGATAAAATTGCGATGATAATAGGTGCTCTATTTGGCGGCCATACGATAGCAATATCATTTCGTGTACCATAACTTCCAGCTCCTGATTTATCTCCAACTATCCAGTCAGTTGGTACGCCTGCACGAATAAGTTTGTCTCCTGTAGCATTTCCTTTCATCCACTCTGTAAGAATTTTACGTTTTTCAGCCGGAAGTGCATTTCCGACCGTAAAAGCTTTAAGATTCGAAGCAATTGCTTTCGCTGTACTAGTGTCACGAATGTCTCCTGGAATAGCTTCGTTTAATTCTGTTTCAAAGCGATCAGACATAGTAACCCGATCCCCGATCTGTCTAAGCGCTTTTTCATATCCTTTAGGTCCGCCTATTTTATGAAATAAAATGTTCCCTGCAGTATTATCACTTGAACGAACAGCAGCCTCAGCAATTTCTCCTAGTTTCATTCCAGTATCTACATGTTTCTCTGTAACAGGTGAATAATCCACTAAGTCTTCTTTCGTAAATTTTATGACTTCATTTAATGTATCAATTGAGTTTTGCTGTAGTAATACTCCTGCCGCTAAAGCCTTGTAGGTTGATGCGAAGGCAAATCTTTCGTTATGTCGATAAGAGATTGTTTGATTTGTACCAGTATCAATCGCATATACACCTAATCGAGCATCAAATTTTTTCTCAAGTTGAGAGAACTCTTTATGCGTCGCCTGATTTTTATGTTTCACTTGTCCAGTCTTTTCCTTCGCTTCAACTTGCAATGCCCCTCCTGTAAAAGCTTCTAGACTTGTAACACTTAAACCTAATATACCAACGCACATTCCTATTTTTAGCATCCTCTTGTTTTTCAAAATCATCATTCCTTTCAAATTTTCAGCACCTTTTTATACGTACACATAATAGACAATCACGGAACCAAATTTGTTCCATAAACCGAAAAAAATTTATAGCTAGTATGAGAGTTATTAACAAATAAGAGATAGTAGCTATGATCGCCGCTATCTCTTATTTCACATTTCATTTTTTTACTTATAAATGGCTTTATATAAACAGGGTCTCTTCCCTGAGAAAAGTACTCTAATTTTGCTTAGAACTATCTGTATTAGTAGCTTCACCATGTATACGTTGCTTTTTTAAATCAAAGTATACATCTAAAACTTCCTTTCCAATTATAGAATTAATTCCACTTTTATCATCATGAAGCCATGGGACTACTATAGAAAATGCTACTTCTGGATTATCATATGGAGCATATCCAACTAATGTTAAATTGTAACATTCCATACGTTCTCCTTTTGCATTTCTACCAATTGGATCATCTCCTCCATATACAGTTTGAGCTGTCCCTGTCTTTCCTGCTGGTTTATATGGAGCATTTTTGAAATGTTTCACGCCAGTTCCATCACCTTCTTGGAATACCCATCTAAACCCCTCTTTTATCCGATCAATATGTTCTGTCTTCATATCAACTCGATTTAATACGACAGGCTCTATAGAGCGTATAACTTTGCCAACCTCTTCTTCTTTTATTGATTGTTCTCGTATTTCTTGTACAATTTGAGGTTGCATTCTATAACCGCCATTCGCAATTGTTGAAATATATTGTGCCAATTGCAATGGCGTATACGTATCATACTGACCGATAGAAAAATCTAGTAAAAACCCAGGTTGACTATCTACCGTTCTCGTTTGTCCGGTTATTTCATTCGGTAAATCAATACCTGTTGGGACACCTAAACCAAATTGTTTAAAATAATAGCGCATCGTATCAAATGCTTCTTGTTTAATATCCAACGTACCATTTGGTACGTAATTAACCCCTGCGATTTGTAAGGCCGTTTGGAACATGTATACATTCGAAGATACTTGTAAAGCTCTTAAATCATTAATATTACCAAATCCAGATACATTCCATGATTTCTTAGCTTGTGTACCTTTAAATTTCATGGGCGCGTCATAAAATTGATCTCCTGGATGTATTGCCCCTGTCTCATATCCAGTTAATAAAGTAGCACCTTTTACAGCTGACCCTAGCTCATACGAAGTTGTCATGTTACCTAAAGCCAAATCCTCAATCTCTATTTTCCCTTCTTTTTCTACAATCTTTTTGCCTGCCATAGATAAAATCTGTCCATTATTTGGATTCGTCATGACGACAAAAGCTCGGTCCAACAGTGGCTCTGAACTCTTAAAAGCTCTCAAGTTTTTCTCTATACTTTCTTCCACTTTTTTTTGTAATTCCATATCAATCGTTAATGTTAAACTATTACCACTTTTTCCTTTAGAGATTATTTCTGTGCTAACAATATTTCCGGATTTATCAGTAATGTTTTTCACTTCTTCTTTTGTACCGTGTAATGCATCTTCATATCGTTGTTCAATATAGCTTTTTCCTACACGATCATTACGGTTATATCCACGTACCAAATAAGAATCTAAGTTTTCTTTCGGTAATCCTTCTTCACTGCTTGTAATATTACCTAACACGGAACGAAATAAATTACCATTTACATAATTACGTTCCCAATCAACCGTTGCATCTACTCCTGGGAACTCCACAAGCTTTTCACTTATCCGTGCATACTCTTCATCTGTTACATCTTTTTTAATAATTTGTGGTGTCAGTTGATAACCTGAACTCATTTTACTTTTAATAGCTAACACTTTTAAATCTTGTGCTGTTAATTCTGCCAATTCTACTTCTGTAACGCGACTTCGTCTTAAGTCATCAATTTTTTTATCTAACTCTTTTCCCTCTATTCCCTTTTCTTTAAACTTTTCTATATCTTTTTTAGTAATCTTTGTCTCTGCACGTTTCTTATTCAACTGCATCCAGAAATCTTTTTTATCGATTTCGGTTAACTTACTTATATCTTGTTCAGGCATTTCAAGTACTTTCGCCAAGTCTTTTGCTGTTTTTAAAATATCTTCACTCGTAATCCCCTTCACCCTTGTATACGTAATTGTGCGAAGAGATTTATTATTAACGACTGCTTTCCCTTCTCGATCTAGAATTTGTCCACGTGGAACGGGTATACTAGTTGTTTCATTTTGACTGCTTTCCACTTGGTTCTTATAAGCCTCTCCCTCAACGATTTGTACTTTTCCTAGCTGCATAATAATGGCTGAGAATAGTAGAAATATGCAAAGGAACATTATATTCAATCGTATAGATATATATGTCTGCAGCTTCTTTTCTTTTTGTTTTTTCATAAACCCTCCATATAATTCTTCCGGAACTCCTCACTAATACTTAGTAAATAAATACGTTCCCTATATATTAGAAACCACCATTCAGTTATAAATAGTGCCTTATCTTTTTTTATACATCCTTGTAAGCGTCAAGTCCCTTTCGTTTAGCCGCGTAATTGATACATCTCCTTTCCTGTTTTCTATCTTTTTTTATCACTTGCATTAGAAATGCTAAACTGTATAATGACTCATATTAAGCTTACACATAGACTTGCTAGTAACTTTTCATACTAATTATTCCTTTCTTCATGCTGTAATACTTAATAGACAACCTAAATAATAAAATTGTTCCACATTTACAAAAAAAATAATTAACTATAAGATGAAATAGGCTACATAAGGGAGGGTTATATGTTACATACAAAAAGATGGAGATTTTTTGCGGTTCTTTCTATTGTAGGTTTGATTTTACTACTTTTAGTAAAAATCAACTTCATTTCAATTACTATCGCAACTTCTTCAGCTGAAAGAGGAAAAATTTTTGATCAAAATGGTGTAATACTAGCTACAAATAAGAAAGTTAAGTCTCTATATTGCACTTCTAATGATGAAAAGCTATCAAATCAAGATACATCAAACACATTAGCTTTTTTTAATCAATTTTCAAACGAGTTTCAACATGACATTTCTGCAGAGGACGTAAAATCACACTTACAACAATCTTGTAAAAAGCAGACTATGAATGATATACCGTTATACTCTGACATAAATGAGAGTGAACTTACATTCATAAACAAGAACAAACCCGATAATGTAATAATTAAAGATGAATGGATTCGATATTATCCTAAACACGAAATTGGTTCACAGCTAATTGGGTATGTAAAAAATGACCTTAATTCTAAGTATGGACCTGTTGGGAAAAGTGGGATTGAGCTTCAATATGAAAATGATTTAAAAGGAAAACCCGGAAAAACTCTGATTTTTAAAATGAATAATAAAAAGTTCTTATGGAACATTCCAAAAGTACAAAAAGGAAAAGATGTCCAGCTAGCTTTAGACACTGAATTGCAGCAAAAAACAGAAGAAGCATTAAGATCTCAAATTAAGAAAACACCTGCTGCTAAAGCTGGTTATGTTGTAGTAACCGATGTAAAAACTGGCGCAATTTTAACTATGGCCAACTCGGCAGTTTTTAATCCAAATACATTACATACACATGTATCATCTAAAAATGAAAACATTAAATCACTTTCGCAAAATAAAGCAATTCAAAAATTAAAGTACGGTGAATCTTATGTAAATATGGCCTCTACTATAAAGCCTCTTACTATTTTAATTGGATTAAACGAAAAGCTTTTTCAACCTGAAGATACTTATTTAGATAAGGGTACTTTTCAGTATGATAATCAAAATAACATTACGAATGCACCTGGAACGCCAACAGGTGCAATTACACCGAGGCAGGCTATCATTAATTCATCTAATACATTTATGACAGCAAAAGTAGCTCTGCCCTTATTCAACCAAAATAATGGGAATATAGAAAAAGTGGCACATATATGGACAGATTATTTAATGCAATTCGGCCTACGTTCTAAAACCGGGATTGATTTACCCTTTGAAGAAGACGGACAATATGAATTCCATCCATCTAATAAGTTTGAAAATGGAATCTCCGCTTTATTAAATGCCTCTTGGGGAGGAAATGAAGTGCATACCCCTCTTCAACTCGCTCAATATGCAGCAACTTTGGCGAGTAAAGGTGATAAATATAAACCTCAAATCGTAAGTGCTATTATGAGTCCAGACGGTAAGGAAACAAAAAAGTTTAAACCAATTTTAGAAAGCTCAAATCGTTATCCTATGAAGTTTTGGAGTGTCGTGCAAGGCGGAATGAGTCAAAATATAGAGGAGATTAAAAACTTACCCTTTCATGTCGCAGGTAAAACGGGTATTACAGGTTTTCCGAATGAGCAAGAAAAAATGATAAATCATTCTCTTTTCATTGCATATGCTCCTACTGAAGATCCACAAATCGCCATTTCTGTCGTTATTCCTGGTAGTAATTCAGAAAAAAACATCGCTGCTCTCGTGACATCAGAAATTTTAGATTCTTGGCATACACTTCAAAAAGAAAATAATAGCAAAGAGGAAGGTTCATTAAAGTGAACCTTCCTCTTTTACCAAATAGAATCTATATTTATTATTTTCCATTCACCATTATCATTCTTTTCGAACATAAATGAATACTTAATATCAGTTAAAACATACTCTTTTTGCACATATCCAGTATTGCCGTTAATTGTCGATATTTTTATATATCCATCATTTTGCACTTTTTCTGGAATCCAAGCTTTTACCATTTCATTAGATACTTCATATAAAACTTGTGATTCTCGTTTTGGTTCAGCAAAAATTTTTGTTTTATTTCCAGTAATAGTTGCATATATAAAATGCGCTTGCTTTGGTTGGTTACTTTCTGTCAAACCACTTGGTACTTTGTATACTTTTTTTGTATCATTTGCAAATTCTCCCCCCATTGTAAGAGCGACTTGCAACTCATGAAAAATGTCTTCATCAAACTTCAATTCATCCTTCTTATAACTCTTCCCTTTAAATAGAACTTCATCATTTAATGCTCTATACAAATCATTTTCATTTTTTGAATTTGTGCTTTGATATAAATCATTCATAAATTGTTTTAATGATGGATCTTGAGCAGACTCATCTTTTGTTTTCGGCTTAATTTGAGTACTACTTTGTACCGGTGATTTATTGTCATCAAGCCAAGGTTGTTGAACAATAAAAAATAACATAGTACAAACCAAAACAACTGCAACAGACAATGCTTTTTTACGAAATGGTCTCTTATTTGTTACAGAATCTACTTCACTATTTTGATATACCGATTGCTTTATTTTATAAATAAATTCTTCTTCATCTTTCCGATGCTCCATTGGGCCTTTTTTCAATTTACTATACCAGTCAGGATTTTTTTTACTGTTCATCACTACTACCCTCCCCTATTAGTTTTGAAACTTTGCTTCTCGCTCGGCTTAATCTAGATTTGACTGTTCCAATTGATACACCTAATGTTTCAGCCATTTCTTCATAAGATAATTCATATTTCGTGTCCAGTATTAGTATTTCACGGTGTTTTTTAGGTAATTTTAATACAACATCCCACAGTTCATTTAGTTCCTCTTGCTTAAAAAACTCTTGTTCTGCCGAGGAAGACTGCTTGTCGTCACTAAAAAATCCCACTAAAGATATCCTTTTAAAATAAGAGGATTTCAAATAGTTTATCGCTGTATTTCTTGTAATTTTTAATATCCACGTTTTAATAGATGACTCCTTTCGAAACGAATGCCAATGTTTAAAAACCTTTATAAAGACATCTTGTGTGATGTCATCTGATAAGTGTGGATCTTTCGTAATAATAAATGAATAATTCCATACATCTTGCCAATAGTCTTTAATAACATAGTCAAGCTCATCATGATTACATTTTCCAATAAACTTCTGTTCCATTTCCACACCTCAAACTTATTTGAATAAACATAAAACTGCCCTCACTTTTAATATGGTTTCAATATATAGACATGATACAAGTTTCATTTGTTCCATTGTTTATCTTTTTTTGATAGAAGAATTCTCCTGAAAAATGTAAAGGTATGCAATACATTTTATTACATAATCACCTTTACATTCTCTTCGATGACAGACTCTATATTCAGCCCGTACTTGCAAATACTATTTCAAAAATCACTTTTGAAACAATAGAATTTGATTTAAATAATGAAAATGATAAGATATCAACTTTTTAGAACCACAATAACATAGAAAAAGCATTCTCAAGTAGGGAGAATGCTTTTTTTAAAACTTAATTGTTCTTTGTTTTGCCCAATTTATACTATTGAGTTAAGCATACATATAATATATATAGTAAAAGATTTCACCTTATAATCTAGTGTTATTTCTGAAAAACATGTTTTACTTTTTCGCCTGGAACATTACTGCCCCCTCTTCCTTTTACATCTTCAATCATCATGGTAACAATCATGTCTGGCGCATTTGCATCAAACGCTGCAAACCATCCAAGTTCTTTTCCGTCTGCTTCTTTCGACTCCTTCAGTTCTGCTGTACCGGTTTTACCAGCAAGAGTTACACCATCAACCTTAGCAATTCTCCCAGCGCCGTCAGGGTCATTAATAACTTTTATTAATGCACTCTTTACTATCTCTTGATTCTTTTTAGAGACCACGTTTTCTTTCCAATTCCCCGCTACTTTTGCTTCTTTTAACAGATGAGGCAACGGAATATTCCCTTCATTCACAATCGGTGCATATGTTAATGCTAAATGAAGTGGCGTCATTAATACTTGTCCTTGTCCATATCCTGTGTCTGCTAGTTGAATATCATTTTTTATCCCATCTTTTGCAATTGTTGAAATAGGAAATTCGTATTCGATTGGTAATTTTTCATGAAATCCGTACTTCTTAAATTCATTTACATACTGTTCTTTCCCCATTTTCAAAGCTTGTTGAGCAAAATAAATATTATCAGAGTACTTCATTGCCTTTTCAAAATCAATTGGACTAGCTTCCTTCACACGTGTTACATAATAATTTCCCCACGATGAATCTTTTGTCCACTTCAATCCTTGAATTTTAAATTCTTCTTTAGGATTTAATGTTTTCGTTTCCAAACCAATTGCACCTGTAATCGTTTTAAATACAGAACCTGGTACAAATGCTTTTGTGAAGCGATTCATCATTGGCAGTTTAGAGTCGTTATTCCATGCTTCTCTTTGGGCTTTTGACGCTCCTCTAACTATTATATTTGGATTATAAGCAGGGCTACTTACAAGTGCGATTGTTTCACCCGTTTTAGGATTGACCGCTGCACTAGATCCTGCTTCATTTTTCATCTCATTAAAGATTTTTTCTTGAATTGCAGCATCAATTGTTAACGTAACATTTTCCCCTTCTTTTGCTTCTTTTTTTGCTACGTTTTTAATCTCTTTCCCGTTTTCATCTTCCATAAATACGCGTCCACCCTTTTCACCACGCAATTTATTCTCTAATACTTTTTCTAAACCTGTCTTACCCACTAAATCATCTGCTTGATAACCTTTTTTTTGAAGCGATTTTAACTCCTCTGCATTCACCTTTCCTATATATCCTGTTAAGTGTGCCGCTGCTTCTCCTAATGGATACGTACGAATATTTATTGGGCGAGATGAAACTCCTTCTAATTCAATATAATCATTCTGTCTGGTTCCCTCTTTTAAAATGCCAATTGGTACAAAGGAGTCTGGTTTTATCCATTTCGCTGTGAGCTTTTGTTCAACCTCTTCTGTAGACATATCAAGTAATTGTGCTACTATTTCTTTCGTTTGCGCTGCTGTTTCACCTAGTTTCTCTGGAATAATTCCAACCTCAGACGCTTTACCGTTCGTTGCAAGCCCTTTTCCATTTCGATCGTATATTTCTCCGCGTTTTCCTTGTTCTATTTGCATACGTACTTTGTAATCTTTTTTCATACCTGGGAAAATGAAATCTGGCGTCCAATCTATTTTCCAAGATTCCTTTTCTTTCACAAGTTTTACTTCATGGATGAATGAAACTGTTCCTCCATCCGTATCCATTTTAACTTCAAAAAGAAAACGTTCTTTATCTTTCGTATTCTCTCCTTTCGTTTTAACTTTTAAATTCTTAGCTCCAATCCCCTCATAGATTTTTTGATATTTTTCTGTGAATTCTTTTTTAGAAATCGTTTTTTTGGCATGATCTGATAAATGATCATACATATTTGCAAACTTTTTATCATTCCATAAATTAACATATTCTTCAAATGCTTGTTTGGGCGATTCGTTTTTATTACACCCTACTAACATAACTGCGAAACAAATGAAAAACAGCATCCATAATTTTTTCAATTCAATCTTCTCCCTTAGTTAAAAATGATGATTCCTTTCTTAATTTATTAAATAAAAAATGTTTCAACGCTTAATAGACAGTGTAAGTAATGACATTGTTCCATATTTACAAAAAAATTAAATTACGCTTAAGTTGCATTTGAAGAGAGAAGTTTGTAAGATTCAAAAGAAAAACCGATGAAAAGTATACCTTTCATCGGTTAACGAGATGCATACGGGAATATGATTCTAACTTTTGTTCCCTTACCTACCTCAGATCCTAGCTCAATCTTATGATTTAATTTTTCACATACTTCTTTAACGAGATATAATCCCATTCCCGTAGACTCTTTAAATTTCCTACCATTTTCTCCAGTATAAAATGGATTGAAAACACATGGTAAATCAGCAGTAGGAATACCACCCCCATAATCTTTTATTTCCAAAATAATTGCTCGTCCTTTTGAACACGCCGATACTAATACTTTTTCTTTCTTACTTGATGAATATTTAATTGCATTTGACAGTACTTGATTGAGTATAAATCAAAACCATTTCTTATCTGTTTCTACAATAAGATTCGGCTCTACTTTTACCTCTGGATACACATAACTACGTATAAATAGATGTTTATTTTCATGAATAGCAGAATCAATCATTCCAAATAACTGCAATCTGTCCACATGAAAATCCTGTTCAAATGTTTCTAAACGAGCAACATATAAGACCATTTCTAATCCTTTTTTGATTTTTTTTGATTCTTTTCGTTTCTTCATTATTTATTTTTTCTTTAAAAGAGATGCTCCTGCAATCCCTGGGTGTGTCATTTCGAATGGATCTAGAATTAACTCTAAGTCTTCTTGTGACAATACACCATTTTTCACACAAAGTTCTCGAACGGATTGACCTGTTGCAATTGCTTCATTCGCAACGCGAGCTGCTGCTTCATAACCGATATGAGGATTCACGGC